>JAAEPI010001301.1 GCA_024232835.1 Cytophagales bacterium | reverse complement strand
TTGTTAGATACTATACGGTTTTTGAATGTTCATCTTAGACACCACATTAATCAGGTAAACCGTGTCAAAAAGAGCCTGAGGAGTTAGGCTTTTTCTGAAAGGGTAAAAATTTCCGACAACCCTAGTAAAAATATACAGAGAATCATAATTGCTTTGTTTCGGTATGTTCGCTACAATTACAGCCACAATGTCAACCTATGATCAAATCTCTAACATTTGTTTTTATTCTATTCGTTACGGCATGTACTACAGAGGAGTCAACTTCGAATAAGCAAGATTATCTTCGATGGGTAGGTGATATTGAATATAACCCTGCATTTGATGATCCAAATTTCGAATTATGCAACGGAGATTCAAGTGTGAATCAGTATTTCCATTTTGAACAAGGACTCCAATACGAAGGTGAGAAAAAGGCAATAATAGAAAAGTTCAAAAACAAGTACGAACCTGTTCAATCTAGTGAAAGTGGGTTGGTGAGAATTAGGTTCATCGTGAACTGTAAAGGCAAAACAGATAGGTTTCGGATAATAGCAATGGACAATGAATTCAATGAGAAGGAATTTAATTCCAAAATAACGAGTCAACTTCTTACTATTACCAAACAGCTTAATGGCTGGCGAATTCTCCCTAACATTCAAGAGGCACGAGATTATTATCAATACCTCATCTTCAAAATTGATAAGGGAAATATCATTGAGATTTTACCATGAACTACAGACTATTTTATATCATTTTTTTCTTACCTATTGTAAGTAAAGTATATGGGCAACCAAACTGCAACGCTTTTCTATACATGGGAGATACCTTGAAATATGACGCCTGTATAATATCTGAAGGCATTAGAGGCCACTATCAATTTAGTAGGGAATTTCAGGAAGTATTGGATGAGGCAATATCAATCGACACCTCATACGACTATGCCTATAAAGAAAAATCAGTAACCTACTTAAAAAGTGGTGACTTTTTGACATGGAAGAAACTAATGGATAAAGCTGTAGAAGTCAATCCGATAGAAAATTTAGGATACCGAGGATGGTGTCGATATCAATTTTTTAGAGATTATAAGGGAGCAATAGAAGACATTGAACGATTGGATGCTTTGATAAATTATGACATTGGAACATCTGCTAATGGAGATTATCATTTGCAGATTGCACGGGCAATATGTTACAAAGCACTTGGGGACAAATTGAAAGCTATTGAAATCATACAAACACAATTGTCTGAAAAAGATTACTTTATAGGCAAGTATGACAACTTGCATCTTGGTATTCTGTATTTAGAAACTGGCGAATATAAAAAAAGCATTGAACTCATTTGCAATCCAAGAAAAAGAGAATGATCTAGCCGAAAATCACTATTATTTGGCTCTTGCCTATAGAGATTCAAACAATCAAAGTGAATACATCGGTCATTTGAAGAAAGCTAAAGAAATGTATGTAGAAGGAAGAATTATGTCTGACCCTTACACGCACCCTTATGACAAAGTGTATTTAAAGGATGTAGAAAACGAACTGAAAGCGGCTTACAATAAATCCAATGAATGAATGGGGTTTCATCGGTCAGGATATTTTCGTGGAGATTGGAAAGTCCGCCACATGTGATAAATTTGAAATAAGGAGTGGCTCTTTGCAAGAGGAAAGGTTAGTGCATTCTCTTCCCAACTCATCATAGCTGAATGATGAGGTTATGCAGCTCATGGATCCCCTTAATAAAAGGCGAACATACGAAGAATCAGACACGTTGGATACTGAAATTGCAGAGGCCATTGCAATGATTGAATTGGCTGAGGAAGGGATGATGAACTGGATTCGAAATTATGATCCTAACTGTGTGGGAGCTAGCGACCAAGAGGTGATTGATTAGTTAACAGAGCAAAAGGAGTTATAAGGATTGTGGCAATTCAAATGAACGCAGCAATTTCTGGAGCTGAGAATTTTTAAGTTGACCTAGTTGTAAAAATTTAAAATGGCTGACATAAGTATGTGCATGGGGCATGATTGCCCGATCCGAAGCGACTGTTATAGATTCACTGCTGATCCCGAATCAGATGAAATGCAAACGTATTTTGGGAGTGTTCCCGGGAAAATGGTAGATGGTAAATTTTCATGCAAGTTTTTTTGGGATAAAACAAAACCTAGATAATCCATTTTTTTTTGATCAAAAAACCTGACCCTGCTTCCGCAAGATCAGGTTGAGTTATTGGTTAGAAATACTCGTTATAGTGTTTTCACCCAGGATTCCTCTGTCAAGCCTTTTAGCACTTCAATATTGATCCCATCAGACAGGCCCGTTTCTATTTCTGTCTTCTCAAATTCTTGATCAGCCTTCTGAAGTTCCACATAAATTTTATCATCCTCAAATATCAGGTTACTCTCTTTTATCGCAAGTACGCCCTTTTTCTCATCGAGGACAATGTCTGCATTGGCACTATATCCAGCTCGTAAAAAATGATCAGCTCGTAATTCCACAGAAGCTCTCACTTCGAATTGAATAGCTCCTTCTTCTTCCACCCCTTTGGGTGAAATATACTCAAGCTTTGCCTGAAATTTGATAGTATCCAGAGCTCCTACAACTAACTCCAAATCCATACCTTCTTTGAGTTTTCCAACTTCTGCTTCATCCACGTTCCCTTCAAACACAAGTTCTTTCATATCAGCAACTGAGGCGATCGTTGTTCCATCATTAAATGTGTTGGATTCAATCACGAAGTTTCCCTCTTTGACTGGTACATCCAATACCATTCCAGCGACCGTAGAGCGAACCAAATTAGAGACTGCACCTGATTTCTTAGAAGCACCTTCCTTGATCAAGTCTAGATTATTTTCTGCTGCATCGACTTGTTGCTTGTTCAGATTGTAGGTGAGCAAGAACTGATTATAATTAACCTGTGATATCACCTTCTCAACGAATAGTTTTTTCTGACGCTCCATTTCCTGCTCAGAATTTTTAAAGTTGATTGTGGCTTCTTTCAATCTTGCTTGTGCATTGTTGAGGGCTACCACATTCGGGATTATCTGGATCTTAGCTATCAACTG
The DNA here is from genome assembly GCA_024232835.1 of Cytophagales bacterium. Lineage (GTDB taxonomy): Bacteria > Bacteroidota > Bacteroidia > Cytophagales > Cyclobacteriaceae > JAAEPI01. The sequence continues at coordinate 39,212 of JAAEPI010001301.1, read as the reverse complement.
ACCCGCTTCTATTTTGTCTCCCGCCTCAACGAATAGCTTGTTAACAACCCCCGAAACCTGAGATTTGATCTCAACTTCCTTTCTTGGGTTAATGGATCCAGTAGCCACCGTTTTTCGTTGAATATCGGTAACGAAAGTAGAGTCCGTCTCAAAGATTTCTGCAGTGTCTTCTGACTTGTCGAAAACGTAGAATCCCACGAATCCGAGGCTACCAATAATTATAACGATGACTAGAATTTTAAATACCTTTTTCATTTGTTTAGATTTTATTGTCCTTTAGTAGTTCGGGCTTTTTTGTTTTGCCCATGCTTTTATTTATGCTGATCCAGCAGTGCCGGTATTGAATTCAAATTTTTATTAGCCATCCACACGTATTGCTTCTATCGGGCTTACAGCTGCAGCTTTCCTAGCTGGTAATATCCCAGCTAAAGCTCCGCCAACAACCAATATTCCAAGTGCCCCCACGGGTACCATTGCGTTCACAGTTGGAGCAGCAAATGGCATATCTCCATCGGCGGGCATGATCATCCCAATTAATTCTAGTAAGCCCAGCCCGCCAACCAGGGCTATATATCCGCCCACCAGCGTTAGGAAAACGGATTCTTGAATAATGAGCGATACAATAGAACTTGGTGTTGCACCGAGTGATTTTCGGATACCAATTTCTTTGGTACGCTCCTTTACGATTATTAACATGATGTTGCTAATTCCGATAATGCCTGCGAACAGCGTGCTGATCCCTACGAACCAAGTAAAATATTTCATACCATCAAATAACCCCATCATTTCTTCATACTCCGCCTGAAGATTGAAATGCCCGACGGCATCCTCGTCAAGTGGGTTTATGTTATTCTTCTCTTTAAGTAGTTTGATTAGCTGTGGTTCAATAACGCTTAGGTCAGCATCGTCAACAATTGAATAGCCATACCATCCGACATTATCGCCATAGTTGAATGCCTTTTGGAATGTAGTAAATGGGACGTGAATACTTGTTGCAGACTCTCGATCACCTCCTCCTCTACTTGGCTTGATTATGCCAACAATCCGAAAATTCACCTTTTTGATCGTGATAAATTTTCCGATGGGGTCCTCCTCCTCCTCAAATAGTATTTTCTGTACCCCAGCTCCAATTACAACTACTTTTCTACTGTCTTCAATGTCTTTGGTATTGATAAATCGACCAATTGGAATTTCTTGTATCTCAATTTTATTGTAATCGGGGTAGTCACCATATACTTCAAAAGAGCCTTTCTTGTCCTTGTAGACAGTCAAAGCCGAACCTAAATTATTTCTCGGGGCAAGGTATTTCATCTCCTTGACTCGGCTCAGTATCATTCTTGTATCAGAATTGTCGAAACGGACTCTCTTACCAGGTTGAAATCCATTGTGAGAAATGGTCGTTCGTCTGCCCCAAAGAAACCCACTATTTGTGGCGAAATTAAAATCTCCCATCACTCCTGTTCTAAAACTATTCCCTCCTCCTAACAGAATGATTAGCATAAACATCCCGCAGGCTATACCCAAAAGTGTAAGGAAGGTTCGGAGTTTATTTTTCCGTATGGTACCAAAAATTTCTTGCCATTTGTCTGAATCAAACATACTATTCGTCTTTTAATGCTTCGATTGGTTGAATACGTGCAGCCTTTCTAGCAGGAAAATATCCAGCGAGCGTACCGCTTACGGCCAAAATAATAGTTGCCAAAGTTGCACTTGAAAAATCAACATTTGGGTTTATGAAGAATTCCATTGGGAATCCGAAAGAATTCATGAGAGCACTCATGGCTCCCGATTGAAGGAATAACATTCCTGCCATCATACCGATGTATCCACTAACTAGGGTCACCATTAGTGATTCTTGCAAGAATAACCCAATAATAGACCGAGGTGTCGCTCCAATAGCTTTTCTAACGCCAATTTCTGTTGTACGTTCTTTTACGATAATGAGCATAATGTTACTCACGCCAACAATGCCAGCGATCAGGGTAAGAAATCCAACAGCCGCAAGGAAATATCGAATCCCATCAAAAATGCCCATCCATCTAGCATAATCTTCAAGTACATTCCCAAGATAAAGGGCACTTTCATCTTCTTTTGAAAACCGATGACGCTCAGCCATCATGGAATGAATTTTATCCTGAATGATCATACTCTCCTCAACGGTGGCATCACCGACAGTAACAATAAACTGATCCACTTTATTACCGCCTCCGTATGCTAGTTGAGAGGTGGAAATTGGGATGTAGATGTACTTATTTTCACGATCATTTCCTTCATCATGGAACACACCAACTACTCGGTATTTGATTCCATTAATGTCAATATATTTCCCAATAGCATTGGTTCTTGGGAAGAGTACTTTGATTACTCCGGTTCCTATGACAGCCACTTTCCTTTTCTCAAGCAAATCCTTGTCATTCAAATACCTACCTTGTTGGATAATCGTTTTTTCGATGTACTCATGATCAGGGTGGACACAGCGAATGAAGAAGAAGGAATATTTGTTTTCGTAACGAACTGTAAATTCTCCCCTTAGGTAAAATCTACCGGTAATTTTGTCCAGTCCTGAAATTTCCTCTTGTAAGGCTGTATAATCATCATTTGTGAAACGAATATTCCGCCCCGGCTGGAGCCCGGCATGAGCCTCACTTGTTTGGCCAGGGCTAATAAATATGGAATTAATCGCATCGTCATTGAACTGATTTCTAACGCCATTCTGAAATCCCATTCCAAATCCCATCAATAAAATCAAAATGAAAATGCCGAACGCAACATTGAAAGCGGTTATAAACGTTCTGACACGATTCTTGTTGATCGTGTAGAATATTTCCTGCCATTTGTCTAAGTCAAACATCGGATCAGGCAGACATTAATTCAAAATCCTTATGCATAATCACACCATCCTGTAGTCGGATAATGCGATCGGTCTGAGCAGCCACATCGTTTTCATGAGTCACTACAACAATGGTTTTTCCCATGTCATTAACATCTTTAAATATATCCATCACCTCTAATGAGGTTTGCGTATCCAAAGCACCCGTAGGTTCATCCGCGAGTATCACTTTTGGGTTAGAAATCAATGCTCTTGCTATCGCGACTCTCTGTTTTTGTCCGCCCGACATTTCGCTTGGCATGTGATGTGTCCATTCTTTCAGACCTACCCGATCCAAATATTCTTCAGCTAGCATGTTGCGCTTCTTCCGATTCATTTTTTGATAATACATGGGAAGAGCCACATTTTCCATTGCATTCTTAAAGTTTAAGAGATTGAAGGATTGAAAAATGAAACCAATGAATTTGTTTCTATAGTAGGCAGCTTTGGTTTCAGAAAGATCGGAGATTGTAGTACCGGCCAGCTCATATATTCCATTGTCAAACACATCGAGAATTCCCAGAATGTTGAGAAGAGTGGATTTGCCTGACCCAGACGAACCCATAATGGATACAAGCTCTCCTTCTTGGATGTGCATGTTAATTCCCTTCAGAACCGTAAGACTTTGTTTACCGGTCGTGTAGGACTTTTTTATTTCAGTTAGTTTGATCATGTGTGTTTTTGACGAATAAGAGCTTCTATATGTTACATCTTTAGTTCAAATAGATTTCACTTTTTACACAGATGGCATTTGCGAGTGGAAGGTTGCATTCATTGTGTTCATTTAATTATAATGACAATGACTACTGTCGATTGTTACTTTCCTTTCCAATTGTCATTGGTATTATGTAATGCAAGGTATACGGCGATACAACATAAAGGTTGAAAAAATTTTTGCATAAAAAACCCTGCCTCATATGAGACAGGGTTAATTTTTCCTTTCAGATCGTTTATTTCTCCTTAGGCTCTGATTTCCGTTTTTTCACTTTTACGGTGAGCTCTTCGCCTTTACCATCCCAATCAGCCATCAGCGTATCTCCCTCTTGAATTTCTCCCTTGAGAATTTCTTCTGCCACAGGATCTTCCAAATATTTTTGGATGGCTCGATTCAATGGTCTTGCGCCATACTGCGGATCGAATCCTTTATCTGACAAATAGTCTTTTGCTTTTTTAGTGAGCTGAACATCAAATCCAAGATCAATAATTCGCTTGAAAAGTTTGCCAAGGCTGATATCAATAATTTCATGAATGTGCTCCTTGCTGAGGGAGTTAAAGACAATTACGTCATCTAGTCGATTCAGAAACTCTGGACTGAAGGTTTTCTTCAATGCATTCTGAATAGTGGATTTCATCAACTGATCACCAGAGTCATTCTTGGATTGTGTGCTGAAACCAATTCCTGCTCCAAAATCCTTCAAATCTCGAACTCCAATATTGGAGGTCATTATGATTATGGTATTTCTAAAATCAACTTTTCTTCCCAATCCATCGGTAAGCACACCATCATCCAATACCTGAAGCAATAGATTAAATACATCTGGATGCGCTTTTTCAATTTCATCCAGCAATACGACTGAATAAGGTTTCCTTCTGACTTTCTCAGTTAGCTGACCTCCTTCTTCATAACCCACGTATCCGGGAGGCGCTCCAACAAGACGAGACACAGAAAATTTCTCCATATACTCGCTCATATCAATTCGAATGAGAGCATCCTCTTTATCAAAAAGAAATGTGGAGAGGACTTTTGCCATTTCGGTTTTCCCAACCCCAGTAGGGCCTAAGAAAACAAACGATCCAATTGGTTTCTTAGGATCTTTTAATCCTACTCTTGTTCGTTGGATGGCCTTAGCCAATTTTGTTATTGCCTCGGTCTGACCAATTACCTGGCTTGCCAACTCATCGTTCATTGCCAGTAGCTTGGTGCCTTCTTTTTGGGCGATTCTTTTGGTTGGAATACCTGTCATCATGGCTATTACATCTGCCACATGCTCCTCATCCACCTTGTATCGTTTCGTCTTTGTCTCGTCTTCCCACCTTTTCTTTTCCAATTCAAGCTGAGCGATCAATTTCTTTTCATTATCACGAAGTTGAGCCGCCTCTTCATATTTCTGACTCTTGACTACACGATTCTTCTCCTTCTTCACTTCTTCAATCTTTTCCTCAAGCTCCATCACCTGCTTGGGCACGTTGATGTTGTTGATATGCACTCGAGCACCAGCTTCATCCAATACGTCAATAGCTTTGTCGGGGAGAAATCGATCACTTATGTATCTATCCGAAAGCTTCACACAAGCATTCAATGCCTCTTCAGTGTAGTTAACATGATGATGGCTTTCATACTTGTCTTTGATATTGTTCAGGATTTCTAAAGTTTCCTCAACTGAAGTGGCTTCAACCATCACCATTTGAAATCTTCTGGCTAAGGCACCATCCTTCTCTATGTGCTGTCGATATTCGTCGAGTGTTGTAGCTCCGATGCATTGAATTTCACCACGGGCAAGTGCTGGCTTGAACATGTTGGATGCGTCCAGTGAACCGGAGGCTCCTCCAGCTCCAACAATGGTATGAAGCTCATCAATGAAAAGAATAACTTCAGGAGACTTTTCAATCTCGTTCATCACGGCTTTCATTCGTTCTTCGAACTGTCCCCTGTATTTAGTACCCGCCACCAAGGATGCCAAGTCCAATGTCACCACTCTTTTCCCAAATAGAATTCTGGAAACTTTTTTCTCTACAATTCTAAGCGCAAGCCCCTCAGCTATGGCAGTCTTACCCACGCCTGGCTCTCCTATTAGAATTGGGTTGTTTTTCTTTCTACGGCTTAGGATTTGAGCCACCCGCTCAATTTCTTTTTCCCTTCCTACGATTGGATCAAGTTTACCTTCTTCTCCCAGCTTGGTCAGGTCACGACCGAAGTTGTCTAGTACCGGAGTTCTTGACTTTTCATTTCCTTTTGAACCTTCTTTTCCACCACTCGATCCAGATCCGCCACCGGAGAACATTCGACCACTTTCTTCATCAGGTTCATCAGTATCGGACTGGGCTAAAGGATTCTCTGTCTGATATTCCAGCATTTCTTTCACCACATCATATCCGACATCAAATTTGTCTAATATCTGTGTGGCAAGATTGTCTTCTTCCCGAAGAATGGAAAGCAATAGGTGCTCGGTTCCGATTAGCTGACTCTTAAAAATTTTGGCTTCCAGATAGGTTATTTTCAGCACTTTTTCGGATTGTCGTGTCAGCGGAATATTTGCCAAATTTTTCACATTGCTAGTTGCTGTTCCCTTGGTTGCCTGCTCGATTGTTGCTCGGAGTTCTTTAATAGAGACACCTAATTTTTTGAGTACACTGATTGCTACCCCATCACCTTCCCTGATCATTCCGAGTAGTAGGTGTTCTGTCCCAATGTAGTCATGACCAAGCCTTAGAGCCTCTTCCCTGCTAAGGGAAATAACTTCTTTGACACGATTTGAAAATTTTGCTTCCATATTGGAATATTGTCTATTGCTAGTAAATGTAACTTTTATCAGATTAAATCTCGAAGGAGACGCCTAAAAAACGCAATCAACTTCTAAATGGTTCGATTGGTGATTTTATTGAGTTCCGTAGAATATGGCCTGACACTGGCCCCTGACAAAACAGGAGATCCAGAATGCTGAGGTTTGGTACAAATGCTTTGCCAAAGTTTTGCTGGTAAGAAATAGGTTTGTAGAAATCTCTAGTATCAAATGATTTCTTAGGTAAAATCAAGTCTCTGAGATCATAGGAGCTAGTTATGGACAAATCGTGGCTGGTGTCAATTTGCCACTGTAGCACTTTTAAGCACACTGACAACATAGCATGATTCAGGTCAACAAGAAAATCTGGTTTGCTTTTTAGGACTGCCTGAAATTCCTCCGAAAAATATTCGAAAAACGGCGACTTTCCATAAGATGAGTAGATCGCTCCCCAATGATCTTTGACCCATGACTGCTGATAATCGATGGTGACATCTTGTAGTTGAGTACTTTGATGGAAATGTACCGGGACAATTAGGGGCATTACTTTATTGGAACTCAATATGTAACAACGATTCCGAAAAGTCTGTTTTTTAAAGGGGGATTGAGTCTCAAAATGGACTGAGTCAGCTTGAGAGAGAATGATAAAATACTCTAGACTTGGTAAATAATGTGGCTCAATGGTGATCATAAATATTCACCTAAATCACCTAGTCCTTCCCGCACTATTTGGGGTTCGTATTCGGTACAATCTACTATTGTACTAGGCACCACTGACCCATAACCACCATCAATTATTATATCAACGAGTAATTCAAATTCTTCAAAGATAACCTCGGGATCAGTAGAGTAATCATGCACGTTATCGTTGTAGACCGAGGTTGTGATAATAGGGTTTCCAAGTGCCTTCACGATAGACCGTGGGATGTTGTTATCAGGTACCCGTATACCAATGGTTTTCTTATTGGCATGTAAGATTTTCGGGACTTTGCTTGATGCTCTTAGTAGAAAAGTAAATGGACCAGGAAGAGCTTTCTTCATCAACTTGAAGGTGGGCGTGTCCACTTTGGCGTATTCAGAAATATGGCTGAGATCGTAACAAATAAAAGAAAGATTTAGGCTTTTGCCTCTGATGCCTTTTAAGCGCCTAATTTTTTCCAGGGCTTTTGTATTAAAGATGTCGCAACCCAGCCCATAGATGGTGTCCGTTGGGTAAATCACCAATCCTCCATCCTTAAGTACGCGAGCCACGTGCTCTATTTTATCCTCTTGCGGATTTTCTTGATACAACTTGATGAACTCAGCACTCATAGAATAGATAGAAAAAAATATCTTTGCAGCGTTTTTTGGTAAAAATAGAGACAGATGCGAAAAAGAAAACTACTTGCGGTGTTTTTGATTGTGTTCACGGTGCTACTTTCATCGTTTTCATTTTATGGTTATCAGATGTTGTATACACCCAACATCAATATAGATGCCGAAGATGACATAGTTTTTTCCATTGATAGAGGAGCCACTTTCAAACAGCTGCAAAACAAACTGTATGACACTAGAGTGGTTAATGAATTAGTGACTTTTAGTTTTCTAGCCAAAGTGATGGGGTATGACGATAACGTTCAACCCGGTCATTATACTCTTACACCGGACATGACTAACCTGGAAACTATCCGATTTTTCAGGCAGGGGAATCCACCCGTTAAAGTCCAATTTCAGAATGTGCGTACCATCGATAATTTGGCTTCCGTTTTCTCAAAGTACTTGGCTATGGATTCAGCTCAATGGTCCCAGTATTTCGGTGAGGAGAATATTCATAGTGAAATAGGTTTTAATCGTGAAAATATGATAAGCTTATTCTTACCTAATACGTATGAATTTTATTACAAGGTTAATCCCGATGATTTAATGAATAGAATGAAAGAAACTTATGATAAGTTTTGGACAGAGGAACGTTTGCAAAAAGCAGAGAACATTGGGTTGACACCTCAAGAAGTATCTACGCTCGCATCCATTGTAAGAGGTGAGACTGCAAAGATGGATGAAGCGTCAACAATAGCCGGAGTTTACTACAACAGGCTTAAGAAAGGAATGCGATTACAAGCAGACCCGACGTTAATTTTTGCTCAACAAGATTATTCTATTCGTAGAGTTCGGAAGGGAGATAGAGAAATTGATTCGCCGTATAACACTTACAAGTACAAAGGGCTTCCTCCAGGGCCGATCTACATGCCGACCAAGGCGTACATAGATGCCGTACTTAATGTGGAGGATCACGAGTACGTGTTCTTTTGTGCCAAGGCCGATTTTTCTGGCTATCACATTTTTGCAAAAAACTTTGATACGCACTTGAAAAATGCCCGTAAATTCCAGCGAGCATTAAATGAAAGAGGGATAGAACGATAATGTTTCACTACGAAATACAGGTTAGAGTACGGTATGCCGAGACAGATCAGATGGGCTATGTCTATTATGGCAATTACGCTACTTACTTCGAGGTGGCTAGAGTAGAAGCCATGCGAGCGATTGGATTTTCTTATAAAAAAATGGAAGAGGAGGGCGTGATGATGCCGGTACTCGAACTTAAAAATCAATTCAAAAGTCCAGGATATTATGATGAACTTTTAACCATTCGTATCTCTATACCAAAATTGCCAAGCCTTAAAATACTATTTGAATACGAAGTGATTGGAGAAGACGGTAGAGAAATAGGACTTGGTGAGACTACACTGGTATTTGTCAATAAAGTCACTGGTAAACCAATGCGAATGCCGACAGAGCTTGTTGATTTATTAGAGCCTTATTTTATTAAGTAATCATATTCTCCCAAACCGTTCATATGTATCCTGCTCTAACTTTTCACGATGATCGGGATGAGCAACATTTGTAAGGGCTCTTGCTCTTTGTAAGAGATTTTTCCCATATAGATCCGCTACTCCATACTCGGTAACCACATAGTGAACGTGTGCTCTAGTGGTTACTACTCCGGCTCCTTCTTTGAGCGTAGGGACTAGTTTGGACAATCCCTGATTGGTCGCACTACCTAGTGCGATGATTGGTTTGCCTCCAGCAGAAAGAGATGCACCTCGGATAAAATCCATCTGCCCACCCACACCGGAATACATTGTTTTGCCAATGGAGTCGGCACACACTTGTCCTGACAAGTCAATTTCTACTGCACTATTTATCGCAGTTACTTTTGGGTTTTGTCTGATCACTGCAGAATCGTTTACATAGGCGATATCCAGCATGACAATCTCTGGATTATCATCCATGAATTCATATAGTCGTTTGGTTCCCATTGCGAAACCCGAAGTGATTTTGTAAGGATGTTTTTTCTTGAATTTCCCATTAATCACACCGCTATTCACTAGGTCAATAATACCATCTGAAAACATCTCAGTATGAATTCCTAAATCCTTATGATTGGATAAAAATTTCAGTGCAGCGTTGGGAATGCCGCCAATTCCCATTTGTAATGTGGCCCCATCCTCAACCAATCCTGCAATATGCTTCCCAATGGCACTCTCAACTTCGTTTGGAGGGTGAATAGCCAATTCGGGAAGGTCTTCATCTATTTCACAGAATGCATGGAAATAGTCTAGATGGATTAGCCCGTCACCAAAAGTTCTTGGCATCTTCGGATTGATTTGGGCAATCACGTACTTGGCCTCCTCTATAGCGGCAATGGTCGTATCTACCGATACTCCAAGAGAGCAATAGCCATGTTTATCTGGCGGAGAAACTTGCACCATAGCTACATCCAATGGTAAAATATTTCTTCTGAAAAGATTCGGGATTTCGCTGAGGAATACTGGAATATATTGAGCGTTTCCATTCTTTATTGATGGTCTTACATTTGGGCCAATGAAAAATGAGTTGACAAAAAAACTGTCCTTCATCGATTCATTGGCATAGGGCGCATCACCTTCAGTATGGAGATGTACTACTTCTACATTCCTCAATTCATTTGCTCTTGCCGACATGGCTTTGACCAAGAGCTGAGGAGTAGCGACTCCTCCCTGAACAAATACACGTTGATTTGAGGATATTATTTTTACAGCTTCTTCTGGAGTTACAGCATTCATTATTTGGATTTTTGTGCTCGTGTAAATTTGTTCGATTGACTTGACAGCAAATTTGAAGACCAAATCAACAAGTAATCATTGTAATCAACATCCTGACGATTGACTTTTATCAGTCAATAAAAAACCAGCAGCATAGTCATGCTGCTGACTCTGTTCGAGTAGAAAATTTGTTCTTAAAGCGATTAATTTTTTTTGTGATCACCTTTGTAATAGGTCACCTCGTCTTTGTTATAAAAGAAGCTTAAGTGCATATTACTTTTTATGAATTTCTTTAATTCTGTCCCAGTATTAAATTTCTCATCAATGTTGTCGGTTACTTCGAATAGCACAAACTTGTCATCGCTCAAATCTATTTTATGGAGATAGTATGTGCCATCCTTTTTCATATTGAGGAACTGGTGCTTTTTATCATTTTTGTCTTGAAGCCTGGTGATATGTGAAATGTAGACTTCTTCTTTGTAGGTGCTATCTTCAGAATTCAGCTCCATCTTATTTATTTTATAATTATTTGAACCATCCTTAGTGATGTTATAATACTCCTCAGGATATTCTTTTTCCATTTCTCCATCTTTATACCATTTTCCCAAGAGTTTAGCGTTCACGGGCTTTTCTGCTTCGGCGATGGGCACTTTAGATTCATAGGGGCAAGCTGTCAAGAGTAGTATGATAGGAGTGAATGCCGCAGTTTTTAATAAATTTTTCATTATGAAGTATTCAAAGTGTTAGGGAACTAAAGGTATGAAATTTCGCAATAAGATAGATAAATCAGCCTAATATGTAAGAGTCGATAAACTCTCTAACACAACCGTAACCCCCTTTTTTGGAAAGTTGGATATCAGCAATTTCCAATATGGCCGGTACCGAATCAGACGGACAGGCAGAGGTTCCTACTTTTTGCATGATTTCAAGATCATTGATATCATCACCGATGTAGGCTATTTGGTCATCTGAAATTTTCAGTTGTTGTTTCCATTCTTCCAGCACCTCTACTTTTGATGCCTGACCCACATAAAAATATTTTAATCCCAACATATTAGCTCTGGCTTCCACCATTGCTGTAACCAGACTGTGACTAATAATCCCAATTTCAATACCCGCTTTCATTGCTCGCTGTATGCCCAACCCGTCTCGAGCGTTGAATTTCTTAAATTGAGAACCGTCCTCTAAAATGTATACTCCAGCGTCAGTCATCGTGCCATCCACGTCCAGCACAAGCAGCTTGATATTTTCGAATTTGGCCATCAGATGAGCGTATGACCAATTGCTTGCGCAATGGGCTGAAGGGTGCTATGCATTTTTTGAAATTCATCGAGATCTAATTGTTGAGCTGCGTCAGATTTCGCCACCGCAGGATTTGGATGGGTTTCTATCAGCAATCCGTCCACTCCCATGGCGATGGCAGCTCTTGTCAGGTCAGCTACACCGTATCTATAGCCCATGGCATGGCTAGGATCAACCACAATTGGGAGGTTTGTTTTTTCTTTCATGAATGCCACTCCACAAAGATCGAGGGTAAACCGAGTACCAGTTTCGAAGGTTCGAATCCCTCGCTCACATAGAATAACATTTGGGTTTCCACCACTCAAGATAAATTCCGCAGCTTGAACGAATTCTTGCAAAGTGGTCCCGAATCCACGCTTCAATAGTATTGGTTTTTTAGTTTGCCCGCATCGCTTACCAATACTATGGTCATACATAGCCTTTGCTCCGATTTGCACTATATCAGCATACTCTATGACCATATCCACATGTGAAGAATCCTTCACTTCGGTGATAATATTGAAGCCATATTTGTCGTGCATATCTGCAAGAATCTTCAAGCCCTCTTCTCCAAGACCCTGAAACGTATATGGAGACGTTCGTGGTTTGAAACATCCAGCCCTTAACGTTTTCACATTTAATTTTTTCAAAACCTGAGCTACTTCATCCACCTGCTCTTGTGATTCTACAGAACATGGGCCTGCAATCATCATAGTGTTCTTGGTGTCACCACCAATTGTCACCTCGCCGATTGTGATTTCTCTCAGCTTGGATTGATAGGATTTACTCGCCAATTGAATATCGGTATCAGTAGGGAAATCAGCTTCTGTGAGAGATTGTAATGTGCCAGGGACTTCCTTAATCTTGGCACTCAACACGAGAACTTCCTGGCTTCCATCATTGAAATGAATGGCTTGGTGGTCTGCTGCCAGCCTGGCCGCTTCTTGAGGTGATACACTTGATTTGAGGTGTATGATCATGATTCGCTTCTAATGAGGTTAATAAATGAAACTGCTCCGGATAATAGACCATTTGCAGCAACGACCGGCAAATAGGAAATTAGAAATTTCTTAGCATGTATGAAATCAAGCATTTCTGTAATAGTTGCATCTTCTGAAATGCTAGTAGGATTTTCGTTCACAATATCACTGGTTGTCAATTCATTCAGATCTTCAAATTTGCGTAATAACCCTTTTCGCATATCTGCATTACTGCTTATTCCAGCTAGCTTGCCCTCATCGTCTTCAACGATGGCAAACCCCATCTTATAATTGTCAATGGTTTGAATGATCCTTTGAATTGTAGAATCAATGGAGACAACTGGTGCATTTTCTTTCACAATCATAAAGTCCTTCACCCGAAACTCTGAATGTATAACACTTGATCGAAGGTGGAGCAATGCCTCAGGGATTGATTCGTGGTTCACTAAATAAGATCCTGACACTACAGATTGTACACCCAGCATTCGCAGAATGAATCCCACCTCGTCATTCACTCCGCCATCAACTTCTATTTCTTTTCCTGGAAAACGATTCCTGAATTTTCGTATCTTTTGAAAATTGTCAGGTCGGAATTTTCCACCACTTTGACCGGGTGTGGTGGTCATAATCAAAACAAAATCGCAATCGTTTTTATATTCTTCAAAAGCCTCCACACCAGTATCAGAAACCAAAGCCAAACCGAACGAAGTGCCATCAATAGTCGGTATATCCAATTTACTTGGGAGGTTTTCAAATTGGAAACACACGCGCTCTACAGGACTTTTTTGAAGCAGTTCCAAGTATGGATTTGGATCTTCAGTAATAATATGAAGATCAATGGGGGTCTGACTAATTTTTCTTATTTCCTGAATATCGCCGAACACTGATGGGTCATCATTACAATCAATATGAAAGTAGTCAATGTTACACTTGTCAAGCTCTGCTACGAGTTCTTCACGAGGTTTTTCTTTATTGGAATATAATGATGCAGATATCTTCATTCAATAGGCGGATGGGTGGCCAAAGATAGATGGATTTGGTCATTGTATAGAATCGAATTTCATAATGATTAAACCTTTACCGCTCGTGTAATTCAAAGGTTAAATTCTGTTAATACAACAACTGGCCGGATGTTTGTCCGTTAGGCAACTGAGAATTCTCTTCATATTCATATTATTTCAAAAAGAATCCCGCCTAGTGCGGGATTCTTTTTTTTAGCTTTGGTGAGGACTAAAAACAAATTTTGATGAGAGTAGACCTGCGAAGTGATACAGTAACCCGACCAACTCCAGAAATGCTGGATGCAATGATGTCAGCTAAAGTTGGCGATGATGTTTTTGGCGATGACCCCACAGTTAATGCTCTTCAGGAAAAGGCAGCAACCGTGATTGGGATGGAAGCAGCCATCTACTGTCCTTCAGGCACAATGACGAATCAAATCGGGATGCGAGTGAATACACGACCTCAGGATGAAGTGATTTGTCACAAGTATTCGCACGTGTATTTGTACGAAGCTGGAGGTATGATGTCGAACTCAATGATTTCACCAAAACTTTTGGAAGGAGATATGGGAAGGATTCGGGCGCAGCAGGTTGCTGAAAGTATAAACCCCGATGACTCTTATTTACCACGAACGCAACTTGTCGTATTAGAAAACACAATGAACAAGGGTGCCGGCTCCATTTATGACTTGGAGGAAATGAAAAAAATTAAGGACGTTTGTGATGAAAATAGCCTGAAGCTTCATTTGGATGGCGCTCGCCTTTTCAATGCTTTGGCAGAAACTGGAGAATCACCTATAGAATACGGTCAATTATTTGACACCATATCCATTTGTTTTTCCAAAGGGCTGGGTGCGCCAGTTGGCTCTGTTTTATTGGGGAATAATGACTCGATCAGGCGTGCTATGCGAGTAAGAAAATCCTTCGGAGGTGGTATGCGACAAGCTGGCTATCTCGCAGCAGCGTGTATTTATGCATTGGATCATAATTTGGGTCGCTTAAAAGAAGATCATGAACGTGCCAGAAGGATTGGTGAAATGCTTCAATCAAAATCGTTTATCTCCGAAGTATTACCTATTTCCACAAACATTGTGATAGCAGAACTGGCTGACCGAACAGCTAAAGACTTCCTGAGTCAACTTGAGGAGCATAAAGTTTCAGCTGTTCCCTTTGGCCCAAATTTGGTTCGATTTGTTACCCATCTGGATTTTACGGACGATCATCTTGCTGAATTGGAAAAGGTCTTGCAGAAAGTCAGGTGATAGAGAAATCATCAAGAAAAGGTCTCAAAAGTGTATTTCGAAGCAAATTGTCACATTGAGGTTCTCGGAATGACTGTTCCTTTTACGGAAATAAGTTTCGAGAGCCTCAAGATGACAGCCAGAGTAACTCTTTGAAGCAGCTGCTATACGATTGAAGGTTTCGTAACCAACCAGACGCCAGTAAAGACTAATATACTGGCCAATATATGTTCCCACAGAAATACTTCGTTGAAGAATAAGACCGCAGTTAAGGTAGCGAAAACTGGTTGGAGATAGATAAAAGAGCCAACGACAGAGGCGTTCAATTTCTTGAGTGTCCACGCATTAAGCCCATAGACAACCACTGTGACCCCAATTATCGTGTACGCTGAGCTCCACCAGACTTTTGAAGGTAGATGGACGGGTAAAAGGGCTATTGCTTCATTCCAACCTACAGGTATTACGAACAGAACGCCAAAAGTAAAAACCCACGTGATAACGGTAATGGGTCTATAATGACTCATGAGTGGCTTGACCAGTACTAAGTAACATCCGTAGCTCACACCATTGATGAAGATGAGCAAATCACCTCGCCAATCACCAGCTGTCACAGCATTGTCAGGTTTATATACAATGATCAATGCGCCGACTAAACCTAAAAGAATGCCCAATACCTTAACAGGCGTGATCCGCTCCTTGATGAGAATAGCTGCCCAGATTAATACCATGATTGGTGTTAGGGTCATGATGATTGAGCCGTTCACGGCGGTGGTCAAACTGAGCCCTTTAAAAAAGAGCAGTTGATTAATAGCAATTCCTGTAAGGCCACAAAGAACTAAACGCCAGCCATCTCGTTTCCACTTAATTTTCTCTTGAATAAAAGCATAGATGCTCCAGAAAATCATGACTGAAATTCCCGCTCGATAAACGATGTATCCATATGGTTGGATATAGTCGGGGATCACAATTTTCACAATGCTATAGTTAATCCCATAGAGGAGACTTACTATGGTAAGCGCAAAATACATTTTTAGAGAAACCCAATTCACAGAACAAATTTGTATTTTTAAAAGAAAAAGTCATGCGGTATCTATTAATTTTTGCGCTCGTTTTGAGCCTTGGCGCTTGTCAAAATTCTCAAATAAATACGTTGGAAGCTGAAAAAGTCGGTCTGGTCAAACTTTGGGAAGAAGAGGCGCAGAAGACCAAGGAACTTGAAGGAGATGTGCTGGCGATCCAAAAAGTGGCAGAAGAGGAAGCTGCAGCTGCTAGGGAAGCAGAGGCTAACGCCATGATTGCACTAGAGGATGCGGAGCGAGCAAGGGAAAAATTAAGAGAATGTAAAGAGGGTAAATAAGCGAAGTATCTTCGCTGAGTGAAAGTCAACAACTCACTTTTATTTGCAGTACCTACCCTCATTTGGGGGTCTACTTTCTTTGCTATCAAATTTCAAATAGGCGAAGTAGAACCTATATGGTCGGTGAGTTTCAGGTTCGTTTTGGCGGGTATTTTTCTACTAGCCTACTGCAAAATCACCGGGACAAAATTACAATTCACATTACACCAACATCTTCGAATATTCTTGCAAGGAATTTTACTTTTTGGGTTTAATTATTGGTTGGTCTATTTGGCTGAATTAGAGTTGACCAGTGGGCTGGTGGCAGTAGCCTTTTCTGGAGTGATATTCCTCAATATTCTTTTTGGTACCATCTTTTTAGGCCGGAAATCAGAGAAGAAAGTGTACCTAGGTGCCGTAGTGGGATTTATTGGGACAGCTCTGCTCTTCTATCAGGATTTGGTGGGTATTGATGTTGATCAATTACCAATTGCTAGCTTGATCATTTGCTTTTCGTCAGTCATCATTGCTTCGCTAGGAAATATCACTTCAGCAGCAAATCAAATGGTTAATATTCCTGTGATTCAAGCAAATGCATTTGGGATGTTGTACGGTGGAGTTTTGATGGGATTAATAGGATTCCTCTCAGCAACTCCAATAGCATTTGTCACCACCGCAGAATACATCGGATCGCTCCTTTATCTCACCATTTTCGGCTCTATCATTGCCTTTGGGGGCTACCTCACGTTGATCGGGAAAATAGGGCCAGACAAGGCGGCTTATGTGCTGGTTGCCATTCCTGTAATTGCTATCGGATTGTCAGTGCTATTTGAAAATTTCCAATTGACTTATCTTGCCGGAATTGGTATGGTCTTTATTTTATTTGGGAATTATATCGTATTGAAAAAATAGGAGGTCTCCTAATCCCATATTTGAGGCCGTTCGATTCCAGCCGACCGCAAATAATTCAGAAGTTGCCCCGTATGAACAGACTCATGATATGCGATTCTGTTCAAATAATCCCCAAGCTTTTTGTTTTGGCCAACTTCTTTTCGTTCAATCCGAATAGTTTCTAAGTCAGATTCTGTAAGATTTTGAATCATTTCTAAAAACTCCGCCCGATACTTTTCAGCAAATCTCCGTTCGGTTTGCACATCGGAATAGGACATGTCAGTCCATGGAGATTTGTATTCGTCCAAATTTCCTCTTTTTTCAATAATTCTATGAAACAAGTGCTCTCCCTCCAATACATGTCTTATCATTTCTATCACGGAGAATGCTTCTTGATCAGGTCTCCAAACCAAGTATTCGCCTGGAATGCCTTCCCAAAGTTTGACACTGCGTCTTCTGATTTCGGAAAAATTTAGTAGAATTATTTCTATTGAGTTCACTTGGTAGTAGAATTTTTGAAATTGAAGAGATCTTCGATTTATGAGAGCAGTCGAGTAAATTTACGTCAACTTTTTATTTCCATGCTCCCATTGAATCACTGTTATCATGTTTGAAGATGTCTCGCCACTAGCTGAGCGCATGCGCCCTTCAACCCTTAATGATTTAATAGGGCAAGAACATTTGGTAGGGGAGAACGGTGTACTCAGACGAACCATAGAATCCGGCCAAGTACCATCCATGATCTTGTGGGGGCCACCCGGAACAGGCAAAACCACCATCGCCAATATCATTGCAAATCAGGTAAAGCGTCCCTTTCACCGACTCAGTGCAATAAGTGCGGGAGTGAAGGAGGTTAGAGAAATTATTGGGAATGTCCGGTCGGGAAACAAAGCCATTCTCTTTATCGACGAAATTCATCGATTCAACAAAGCACAACAGGACGCATTGCTTGGAGCAGTTGAAAAGGGAACCATTACACTGATTGGGGCAACCACCGAAAATCCAAGTTTTGAGGTCAATGCGGCTCTACTTTCCAGATGTCAGGTGTACACACTTAAAGCCCTTGGAAAAGACTCTTTGCAAGCCATTATTAAAAAGGCACTTAAAGAAGATCACGATTTCAAAAAATTAAAAGTAAAGCTGAAAGAAACTGAGGCTCTTTTCAATCTATCAGGTGGTGATGCACGCAAGGTGCTGAATTTGTTTGAGTTGGTAGTGAAGAGTGAGGGCAGTGACAAAGTGGATCTGACAAACGACAAAGTCACGGCGGTTGCGCAGCGAAAGACAGTGCTGTATGATAAGAAAGGAGAAATGCATTATGACATCATTTCTGCATTTATCAAATCCATTCGAGGGGGTGATCCCAATGCAGCGGTATATTATTTAGCAAGGATGATCGAAGGAGGGGAGGATGTGAAGTTCATTGCTCGTAGGCTAGTGATTCTGGCTTCTGAGGATATTGGCAATGCAAACCCCACGGCGCTTGTGATTGCTACAAATGCCTTTCAGGCAGTAAATATGATCGGCTATCCAGAGGCAGAAATTATTCTTTCGCAATGTGTGACGTATCTGGCCTCTTCTGCAAAAAGCAATGCCTCGTACATGGCCATCCTAAAAGCGAAAGCCGAGGTATTGAACAGTGGCGATTTACCCGTGCCGATGCAACTTCGCAATGCTCCCACCAAATTCATGAAAGAAGAAGGCTATGGAAAGGGTTACAAATACGCTCATAGCGAGAAGGGTAATTTCGTAGACATGGAGTTTCTTCCAGAGGAAATAAGCGGATCTACTTTTTACGATCCCAAAGGAAATCCACGTGAAGAGGAAATAAGGAAGTTCCTGAAGAATCGGTGGAAAGAGAAGTATGGGTATTAGTGCAATAGCGATCCTCAACCTTAAGAACTCAAATGGCTAATTGTCCATTTTCATTAAGTGAACTAGGTGAAATTGAGGAATTGCGCAATATCAATGTTTGTTATCAACTTGCTTCAATGTGATTGTCTGTTAAATCAGAAATTGTTCATAAAGACATGGATAGTCACCAAGAAACATTAATTTTAAAAAGGATGTTTCTTGGGTATATCTCTTGGAAAGTGATAAAAAAAACAAACAGCTAACTAAGAATCCAAAATTGAAGATTTAGGATCAAAATTAGAATAAGGCTCACAGCAATGTTAGATAAAGTAGAACAAAAGCCTATAGAAAGCAGATTAATGAGCTCAGAGAATAGAGGCCATGACTGGCTTGAGAACTCTCCAGTTTGCACCAAAATAATAGATCTAGATTTTAATTTGCAATACATGAGCCATGCAGGTATAGAGGGGCTCAAAATTGATGATGTCACTGAGTGCTATGGAAAACCCTATCCTTTTCATTTCTTCCCTGATTCATCAAAAAAAACTATGATTGAGAATTTAGAAAAAGTAAAGAAAACGGGAGAAACAATCAACGCAGAAGCAACGGCATTCGATGTAGAAGGAAATGAACTATGGTTTGATTCCACCTTGACCCCAGTATACACGAATGACGGTATCATGGATTACATTTTGGTTGTATCTGTAGATACCACCAAACGCAAGCAGGCGGAAGTAAGATTAAAACTTAAAAACAAGGAGATTGCTGAACAAAATAAAAAGTATGGGGAACTTAATGTAGATCTGCAGCATGCAAATGCTGAATTGATTAAAGCAAAAGAAAAGGCAGAAGAATCAGGAAAAGGACTCAAAGAGGCACATTCTCTGTTGGAGAGGAGGGTTAAAGAACGAACCATTGATCTCAAAAAAGCCAATCAGGAACTCAGAGAGTTGGCATACACGCTTTCACATGATTTAAAATCTCCACTCAGAGGTATTTCCACTTTATCTGACTGGTTGTACAGTGATAATAAATCAAGCCTGAATAAGCAATCAGTTGAAAATCTTGAATTGCTAAAAAGCCGTGTGACCATGCTGTTCAGCCTTATTGAAGGAATTTTTAACTATTCCAAAATAGAGGAAGTCTCAACAGAATTTGAGGATATCGACATGAACACCATTGCAATCGACGTTGTGAATATGTTCGACATCCCTGACTCCATGAATTTGATTATTGAAAAAGACTTGCCGGTGATACCAGCAGTACGAATACATATGATTCAAGTACTGCAAAACTTAATATCTAATGCTATCAAGTACAATGATAAAGAGCAAGGCATAATACAAATTGGGTGCAATGAGTTAAGTCAGGGGTGGGAGTTTTATATTAAGGACAATGGCATGGGTATTGCTGAAAAATACTTTGATAGAGTATTCAAAATTTTTCAAACCTTGCAGTCGAAGAAAGAAGCAGACAGCACTGGAATAGGATTGGCGATTGCCAATAAGATAGTAGAAATCTATAATGGGAAAATACGGATAGAGTCTAAAATTGGAGATGGCTCAACTTTTTATTTTACCATACCTTATGATACTATCAACCAAAAGGAAAGTACGCAATAAAACCGACCAGTTAGATTCAATTAGAAATTAAAAGCCAGAATCATTTAGCGATTCTGGCCTTTGGAAGCAGAGGAGGAGGGATTCGAACCCCCGGTACCTCGCGGTACGCTGGTTTTCAAGACCAGTGCATTCGACCACTCTGCCACTCCTCTGTGCATTTGGTTCGTCGAATTCGGACGGCAAAAGTAAATTAAATATTGAATTTGTCAAGAGGGCTGATTTATTTATCCTCCTCCATTATCATTTCAATCAATTTCTTCAATGAGCGTTTATCCCAATCAGCATATGAAATGGACAATAGACGTTCTAGATTTTCGTCTGGGAAAAGCGAATGAAAAATGACCACCGCCGCTAGAAAGCTCCCTTTCGCAGAAGGATGAAATAGGTCAAAACTGTACAACTGATCATCCTTTTCCTTGTCATAATGCATTTTCCAAAACTTCCCAACTGGCAAAACTCTAGCTTCATTGATTTTGGCAGCATTGATATGATTGAGGATTACATCATCAAAAGTATGATAATAATTTAGTGAGGTCCAGACCATTAAATAGACAGGCTCTGCCCCATGAGCTCTTGAAACGCTTGCAATCTTGCCTCCAAATTCTATCAAACTCTCTCGTCCGTACGCCTGAGAAGATGGGCCTTGTTGGAAGATTACATAATCAAATTTGTTCTGTGTCAGCAGCTTTTGAAACTGGCCATCATTAATATGGTCTTCTAAACCATAATTGGCTAAACAAATAGATCGAGCATCAATTTCTATGTCATAGGTTCCAGCAATCCGCTCCACCGTAGAAGGCAAATCATTACTATATGTTAGACTGTTCCCCAAAAAAAGTATTGATGTGGTTTGGGCAGATAGACTGATGAGTAGAAATAAAAGAGAAAAGAACGTAATGTATCGCATAGTGATTTTGAAATAGTATTGAAATAACATGGATTAAAAGGAACTCCCCTATTTCATTCGAATTTTCACAATTGCGAATAATCCAATTCCCTTGACTATTTTGCATACTAAACCAAATTAATCATGGCACAAATCACCCTTGGTGGCAAACCCATAAATACAATTGGCGAATTACCTGCAGTAGGAAGTAAGGCGCCAAATTTCACAGCAATAAAACCTGATTTCACACCTGTTTCCCTCGAAGAATTAAGAGGCAAAAAAGTGATTTTGAATATTTTCCCCAGCATAGATACAGGAGTCTGTGCTGCGTCTGTTCGCAAGTTCAATCAAGAAGCAGCAAACTTTGAAAACACGGCCGTGGTATGTCTTTCTGTTGACTTGCCTTTTGCTCAGAAGCGATTCTGTGGAGCTGAAGGTATTGACAATGTGATTGTTGCCAGTAATTATCGAGATGGTGGGTCTTTTGGCGAGGCATATGGAGTAATCGCTACCAATGGTGCGTTTGGTGGGCTTCATTCACGAGCAATTGTGGTTGTGGATGAAGAAGGACTTGTGACGTACACGGAGCAAGTACCTGAAATCGGACAAGAGCCGGATTATGAAAAGGCATTGGCGGTGATTTGAACAATTTCTAACAGTTCTAAGAAATTGCTTATGGGCTTAGAATTTGAATCTATTTAGCGATCACTTCAGGAAGATCAATTAGGCAAATGAACAAAACAAAAGTTCTTCTTCTCAACCTGAGTGGTGCAGCCAAACAATTTCCAAGTAATCTGGTCACAATTGGGTATGATGTCATCATTCATCGGGGAAAGGATGAAAAAATTCTTGAAACAATAAAAAAAAACGCCCCAAAGGCGGTTGTAATCTCGATAAAAACTTTCGACAAAGTCAGGCTTGAAAATCTGATGAGAGAGATAAGAGAGAAATCTGATGTCCCCATCATTTTCTCGTCAAATGGCGAACTGAAATTGGAGGAAATAATATCTTCTTGTCCGGATGGAATTGTCAGCACTTTGTCCAGCAACCATGAAATCAATATTCAAATTGAAATGACAATTCATAAGAAGGTGGAAGAAAATCACCTTTTGCTGAGATCCTCCATGCTGGAGAGTCAAATAGAATCATCTATCGATGGAATATTGGTAACTGGAAGCAATGGTGAGGTGATTTCAGCCAATGAAAGAATGCGAACATTATGGAATGTTCCTAAGAAGATTTGGGCCTCCATAAGCCATAATCAACTACTGAAGTTTGCGATCAAACAATCAAAGTACCCTGATGAATTCATGAAAAAGGTTGGGTATCTCAATGATCATCCAAGTAAAAAGAGCCAGGGTGAGATAGAACTGAAAGATGGACGCTATTTGGATAGATATTCTTGCCCCTTGATCAACAAGCACGGAAAATCCCTTGGTCGAGTATGGTATTTCAGAGACATAAGCGAATCAAAAAAGGCATATCGAGACAGTGAAGACAATCGTATCGCTATGCTCAATGCTATTCCAGATATGATGTTTAGAATTAGTGACGAAGGAGTTATTTTGGATTATAAAGCTAAGAATGATTCTGAGCTGTTGGCTCCTGTAGATCAATTGCTAAATAAAATCGTGGCTGAATCTTGGTCGAAGGAAAGAATGGAATTTCATATGGGCCATTTGCGAAAAGCCCTGAAATCTAAAAAATCGATTCATTATGAATTCGAGATGAATAATCTAAAAGGTGAGTTCAGACACTTCGAGGCAAGAATGATGAAGTTGGCAGACAGAAAGGAAGTCATCTCGATTGTCAGAGATACCACAGATGCTAAAAGAGCGGAAAGAGCACTGCTTAGAAGCGAGAAAAACTTGACAGAGGCGCAAAGGCTGGCCAAAATGGGAGACTGGTACTGGAACTTAAAAAATGATACCTTCTTCTGGTCCGACGAAACGTATAGGCTATATGGCTACAAACCAAACGAGATTGAGATCGACTTTGATTTCTTTCTTAATCACATCCATGAAGACGACCGTGAGCAAGCACAAAAGGATATTAAGAATGCTTTACAAAATAAAAATTCCTACAAAAATCAGTTTCGATCTTTAAGAAAAACTGGAGAGATTCGGGTTACCGATACCAGAGGTGAGGTTATTCTAGACGAAAATGGAGAAGTGGTGGGGATGCGGGGAATTTGTTGGGATATTTCAGATCGGGCAGTAGCCGAAGAGGCCATGATGGATAGCCAGCTGAAATGGGACTCACTTGTCAGGCACCATCCGGACACTATTGTTATCATAGATAATGCGACCAAAGTACAATCTATCAATCATATTCCAGCCCTCTTGAAAAAACATGGATTTTCCAGGAAGAAACTTACAAATGAAAGTTTGTTCAAGCTTTTTATGGAAGAAAAGGAAATGGAGCGTGCTGTTATCAACTCAGGAAAATCGAGAACCACACAATCCATCCACATAAAGGGACGGGTTTCCGGTACGTACTATAATTGCTCTATCACACCTTTAGTCAAAAATGATATAGTTGTGGGATCCATTTGTATTCTGATGGATATCACTGAGAAAAGGGAAAGTGAGAGAAAAATTCAGACCAGTGAGGATCGATATCGAAACTTCATTCAATATAGTAAAGAAGGGATCTGGCGAATGGAATTTGATGAACGAATTGGCCTCAATGCACCAATTAATAAACTAGCCAACCATGTTCTCTATAAAGGGAGAGTAGAAGAATGCAATGATACGCTCGCTAAGATGTACGGATACAAGAAGGCAGAAGGCATGCTCGGAAAAAGACTTGTTGACTTTTTTGGACAAGTATCCCCTAAAGAAGAACAAATAGCTTTAGAAAGAACTAAATTTTTTGTGAATAATGATTTCAAAGTAAATAATTCTATTTCACAAGAAAAGGACTTAAAGGGTAATACTATCTATATCTCTAACAGCACGGTTGGAGTTGTTAGAGATGATAGATTGATTCGGATATGGGGAATTCAGCGAAATGTTACAGAGCAAATAGAAGCCGCTATTGAGCTTCAGAAAGCGAAGGATGAATTAGAGTCTCGAGTAGAAGAACGAACCGCAGAACTTCAACAACGAAATAGGGAACTCGATCAATTCACTTATGTAGTTGCGCATGATTTGAAAGCTCCGCTCAGAGCGATTGGAACATTATCTGATTGGTTAAAAACAGATACCAAGGATGCTTCTCAGGAGGTTTTGAAAAATGTAAACCTTCTCCAAAATCGCGCCAAGAGACTCAAGCTTTTTATAGATGGATTGCTGGATTATTCAAAAATCGGAAAGACAAATTTGGCGAAGGAAAAAATATCTATCTCTCAGCTTTTGGAGGACACCTTTTCAATGTACAATAGTATTAGTGAAAATGTCAGATTTCGAGTAGATGGGAAAATGCCCGAAATAGTTAACCATCCCATTTTGATAAATCAGATTTTCAACAACCTCATCGGCAATGCAATAAATCACAATGACAAGAAGAAAAAATTGATCCAGATCAACTACGAGGATGACACAACTAATTATAAATTTGAAATTGTCGACAATGGCCCGGGAATACCCGAAAAATTAAGAGAGAGGGTATTCATCATTTTTCAGACCATACGGCCGAAAGACGAAACGGAAAATACCGGCATTGGCTTGGCGGTTGTGAAAAAAATACTCTACGAACTAAATGGACAAATTTGGATTGAGTCCAATGAGAATGGCATTGGCTGCAAATTTGTTTTCACTATCCCAAAAATGATTCAATAGAACCGAGGCGTATATCAACCATGTTTTAGAAGCGACCGAAACGCAAGTCCAAGACTAACAATTGCAAGGATAGTTCCGAACACAAATGGTGCTCCTGGGAAATAAATGTCTATAAGATGGATTGGTGAAATAAAAGAAAATACCGGACATCACAAGTGGTCCCACAATAGACGTAAGACTCATAACGCTCGTTAATCCTCCTTGCAATTCGCCCTGCTCGTTGGCAGGCAGTTGATTAGTCATGATCGCTTGCAAAGAAGGGCCAGCAAGTCCTCCAAGTGCATACGGGACAATAAGCGCATACAGCATCCAAGCCTGACTAGCAAATGCGATCAATGCGAGTCCAACTATATTAAAAACGATCCCTACACATACAATGCTCTGACTTGTCCGATCTGCTTAACCACAGGTCCTACAAGACCCGCCTGCACAATAGCAACCATTATACCCACAAACCCCAAAGACAATCCAATCTGGTATTCCGACCAACTAAATTTTTCCATTGGAAAATAGGTCCATGTCGTATGTGTGGCATGAGCTGCAACATAAAGCACGAACATACACGCGATAAGACCAATAATTACAGAATATTTTTTCAACTGAATGAGCGCTCCAATAGGATTCGCTCGTTTCCAGGCAAAAGGTCTTCGGTTTTCAATGTCCAATGATTCAGGCACCATAATATAGCCATACAGCCTGTTTATGAGGGTAAAGCCAGCAGCCACTAGAAAAGGAATTCGCGTACCAATTTCTGCCAAAAATCCACCAAGTGTGGGGCCTACAATAAACCCTAGACCAAAGGCCGCTCCGATCATACCAAAATTCTTCGCTCTATCTTCTGGCTCGCTGATATCAGCAATATAGGCATTGGCGGTAGTCATACTCGCCCCGCATATCCCGGCAATCATGCGTCCTATCACTAACCAACCAATAGTTGGGGCAAATGCCAGAAATAGGTAATCAACACCTAACCCAAAGAGCGATAGAAGCAATACCGGCCTACGTCCGAATTGATCACTCATTCCACCAAGGATGGGCGAAAATAAAAACTGAAAAAAAGCATAGGCAAACATGAGAAAGCCGCCATACACCGAGGCATCACTAATACTACCACCAATCAACTCGCGTATCAGAGTTGGTAATACAGGGATAATAATCCCTATGCCAATGATGTCAATTAGCACGGTTACGAAAATGAAACCTAGCGCCGCTTTCTTCTTCATGAGCATCGAATATGGGTTAAAAATTCAAGCGCTTGCTCAGCACATTAAACCTCCAAATGTGCAAAATTGCAGCAACCGTAAGCCCAATAGACAATGCAATCCAAACTCCATTGACACCCAGGTTTTTTGTGAACCCAAGAAAATAACCCAACGGAATGGAAACGATCCAAAAGGCTGTAAACGTAACTAGCGTAGGGATTTTCACGTCTCTTAACCCCCTCAATACTCCAAGTCCTACAGATTGTAATCCATCCGATATTTGGAAAGCAGCACCAACGAGTAGAAGGGTGCTCGCCATCGAGATTACAATCTGGTCTTGGACGTACAGGGTCGGAAGGAAGTCTCTAAATATGATGAACAGAATTGCACAAAAAGCCATGAAGGCTGTCGCTGTTATGAAAGAAGTGAACCCTGCCAAGCGCAGATTGTGTTTGTCTTTCAATCCCAATTGGTTGCCCATACGAATCGTTGATGCTGCGGCAAAACCAGTGGCAGCCATGTAGCTCACAGCACTTAAATTCAACGCAATATTGTGTGCGGCCAATTCTTCCGCTCCCATCCAACCAATCATAATTCCTGCTCCTGCGAAAGCTCCTACTTCAAATATAAATTGCATACCAGAGGGTATTCCAATTCTGAGTAGCTGCCTAATGCCTGAAAGTTGAAAGTGCCACCTAAAACCAATTGTATTTTTTCTTGTCAGGAAAATAATCATTGCTGGCATAAGGATTCGGGCAATCAAAGTAGCGAGCCCCGCACCAAGTAGACCCATTGGCTTGACCCCAAAATGACCAAAAATGAAGACCCAATTTAGGCCTATGTTCAATAAGTTGGAGACAATCGAAACAATCATGGGATTCATGGTGTCAGAGAGACCTTCGGTGAATTGACGATAGGTTTGAAAGACCATTAGCGGGATGATAGAAACGCTCATGATTCGTAGATACCCTTTTGCCTCTGCTACCACTTCGGGCAATTGGCCAAAATATTCCAAGAAGAAGCTGGCACTATATCCCATAATCGCAAGGATGGTCCCCAAAATCAAATTCATTAAGAATCCATTTTGCAAAAATCCTAGAAGTGCAGAAGTGTTCTTTCTGTCCTCAGCTGCCACAAGTGGAGTGATGGCATAACTAACTCCCAAGCCAAAAAGCATGAGTGTTGTATAAATCGTACTGGCAAAAGTTGCTCCTGCCAGCGGGATCACTCCGACTCTTCCAACCATCATACTGTCAGCGACATTCACCATGATATGACCCAACTGTCCGATTACCACTGGATAGGCTAAGACTATGTTTTTTTGGAAATGTTCTTTGAGTGTCATGGATGCTGTGCGAATCTAGCGAGTTGAAAAGTAATTACCATGTTGTGAGCGATAGGCTACCCATGAAGAAGCGATCAAGTAGTACAATAAATTTCTATGTTCTCAATTAACCGGAAACATCTATCCTCGATTGATTCAGCACCTATATTTTAGCAGCAACCTACCAGATCCTAGCTATGGAAAATAATATGAGCATTATAAGCAATTTAATTAATGTGTTAGGTTTATCTCCTCACCCTGAAGGAGGGTATTTTAAAGCTATTCTAATAATAGCTTCTCTGGTTTTTGTATTCTATATACTAATTATAAGTAGCGTAATTCCTTATCAGTATGTCTGGGGTGGTAGGCTTGAAAGTAATGAACAAATGTTAAGATTTGAATCAATTTCGATGATAATCAATCTATTTATCATTTTTATTGTATCAATAAAAGGGGGTTATACAAGGCCGTATTTATCCAGTAAAGTTGTACACGTATTTTTATGGATTTTCACTATTCTATTCGTTTTAAATACCATTGGGAATTTGTTGTCATTAAATTCATTGGAAGCCATCATTGCTACACCAATTACATTCATATTAGCTCTAATGTTTTTAAGATTAGCAGTGGAAAAAATAAACTGAGATAACGTTTAATATGAAAGTCTTTCGGAAAATATGTCTCTGATTTGGATAACAAAAGCTGTGTATGTTGAAGGTTTCAAAGTGGAATTAACCTTTAATGATGGCATTGTCGGTACTGTTGACTTGAAAGACCATCTTGAAGGAGAAGTATTCAAACCTTTGAACGAAGTTGCATTCTTCAAGAACTTTGAACTCGATAGTTGGACATTGACATGGCCGAATGATTCAGATTTCGCACCTGAATTCCTTTATGAACTGGCAATGAAGCAAGGTGTAAATGCCAATAACAGTTTTTAGCTTCACCCATTGAATTATTTTAAGGACAAGAAATAGTTTCAAGCCAAATAAATGCTCAATCCAAAATGGATAAATGATAAGAGAATATTACCAAATAATACGGAATTGGTAAAAACAGCTTAAATCTTGCCAGTAGGTTTTATCCCCCAATGCTTGCATCGAATGAAGAATATTTTCCCAAATTCATACCTCATGAGCCTGCCTTTGTCGGGCCAGACAGACTTGCTCCGAGATACTTGATTTTAAATAGCAACCTATTTGTTTAGATAACTCCTTAAAATTATTCTGCCTCCAGAATGTGAATATTGTGGCCGTGAACAAGTAGAATTTCAGAATTTGGATTTTGATGTTATCTATTTCAAATCAACAATGAGGCATGGTATCAGCGAATGGCCAAAGAAGATATGACCGGGCTCCCACCAAACGGTTATTGGTTTTGTGCTGATCATCTTGAAATTGCTAAAGAACATGAATCATTGACTACAAACGAAGCTCTAGAGAAAATTGAGCAAAGTAAGTTAGATTCGAAGGGCACATCAAATCACTGACCATGGGAACCTTCAGCCAATACAAATGCGAAAATTGCAATAAGAAATTTGAATTGGGTGGCCCTCAGGAATTTGGTAATACATGGTTTGGGAGGAGAATGATTCGACATACCGGAATTGGGATGAGGAATAACATCAGTGGATTGTGGCTATGGCTTTGGGATAATTCAGCACATAAAGTAGTTCGCAGAGTTCTCATGGAATATGAACGAAAATGTGCCTCATTCGAAGTTTGGGGAAATAGAGCTCCAGTCAAATTAGCCTACCTTGGAGATTCCTCCGAATGGTTGATTGATGATAAAGAACAACCGCTCCTCGGTGAAATACCCGAAGGTGAAATATGCCCTAGCTGCAAGAAAGGCAAAATCGAATTTGATCAGCAAATTCAAACCTGAAATACGAGTTAGAAATCCAACTCTCTCCCCAATTTCAAAATAGTGGCGACACTCAGGCTATCTGTTATCTCACCATTCAAGCACATGTCCAACGCCTCTTTGAAAGGCAACTTTCGGATTTCCAAATCTTCGGTTTCTTCGAATTCCGTTTCGCCAAATGTAAGATTCTGAGCCAGATACCCGTACCCCATTTCGTTCGAGACGGAGTTGGAGAGATGAATTTTCGTCACTTCTTTCCAACTAGTCGCTGTGATGCCTGTTTCTTCTTTGAGCTCTTTTTTGGCAGACGCCAATCGGTCATTTTCCAATAATCCTCCACCCATAGGAATTTCCCATGAATATTCATTTAATGGGTATCGCCATTGGCCAACAAGCCACGTATTCATTTCTTGATCAAGAGCTACAATTCCCAACGCATAATTTTTAAAATGTACTTTGCCGTACAGGCTTTTGCCCCCTCCAGGGTTCGTTACGTCGTGCTCAGTGAGCTCAATCCACGGATTATTAAAAATGGTTTTAGACTGATGGGTGATCCAGGGATTTGGTTTCATCTGATTATAATTGATTTTTAAGGTCAGATGGAACGTCCATATCAATAATCATCCTCTTTTATTTAGACTAATCGTGGACGTTTCATCTCCGTGAAGATACGGTTTGTCACCCTGAGGTACTCGAAGGGCAGGCAATTACGTGCTTATACCAATGTCGTCTTCGAGAACTTCAGACTGACTTATCTATTCGCACCCCCTTCTTCCATACATCAGTTGGTTTCATCATTCCCTGATGGTACAAAATTTCTCGAAAGTCAGACGTAGCAAAAGTGAGGAAATCCGCTACTTTCCCAGTTTCAATAGCTCCCCGATCGGATAAGCCAAGTGCATTGGCCGCTCGGAAAGTGACTCCAGCAAAGACTTCCGCAGTGGACAGTTTCTCATATATTCCGATAAGTGCTGCCTGAGTTATTAGATCGCCCATAGGAGCAGAGCCCGGATTCCAATCTGTTGCGATTGCCAGGCTGGCACCCTCGTCCAACAATTCTCTTGCAGGGGTAAACTGCATTCCAAGACCTACCGAAGCACCTGGGAGAGCCACCGCCACTGTATTTGATTTTGCAAGATGGGTGATCCCATTTTTATCCGTTGCTTCCAAATGATCTGCACTCTGTGCACCCAACTCCACTGCCAATTCACTTCCACCTGGTTTGAATTGATCCGCATGAAGGGTCAATTCAAACCCCAAGGCTTTGGCCTTTTCGAGATACCCTCGAGCTACAGCGGCAGGAAAAGCGGAGGGTTCAATAAAGGCGTCCACGCGGGTTGCCAAATCTCTTTTTTTAATTTCAGGGAGGATTTCCTCCAAGACATAATTTAGGTACTGACTCTTGTCTGAAAATTCCTTCGGACATACATGAGCTGCCAAACAAGTGGCTATCAAATCTGCTTTTACATCTGCCTCCTGTATAACTTCCAGCATCTTTAATTCACTTTCCTTACTGAGTCCGTATCCACTTTTCACCTCAATGGTTGTAACCCCAAATCCCAAATGCCTGAACACATGCTCTTGAAAATTTCTGACTAAAATTTCCTTTTCTTCGGCTCTTGTTTTCTCTACAGTATCAAATATTCCACCCCCTTCTTCCAAGATTTTCTCATACGTTTCACCTCGCATTCTGAGCGAATAATCTCGTGCTCTTGAGCCTCCCCACACCATGTGCGTATGGCAGTCCACAAATCCTGGCAATCCAACCACACCTTCGTTGATTTCATCAATTTCATCGTAGTTATGAGCCATTTCATCAAACAAACCAACTTCCAGAATTAGGCCATTTTCAACCCCAATTGCTGCGTTCTCAAGGACATGCAGTTTGTCATCGGAGATGGCTCCCTTTACGGAAAGTCCACGCATTGTAATCAGCTGTTTGAATGGGCCTATAAGTCTCTTATTGCTCATGCGAATTAAGTAGTGGCCTCAAATTTGTATATTCAGCACATCTAAAACTACCATTGTGAAAAAAATACTGTTCATTATTTGTTCGGGGTTGTTGGCATTTTCAGGATTTGCTCAGCAAGCCGGGCTCGGTATTGTAGTAGGGATTCCAAGAAATGAATTCCGATTGGCCACAGAAGCCGAGGGGTATGGTCTTAATCTCACAGTCATGTTTCCAGCTGGATCAGAAGTAATCAATTTTGGTGGAAATATCAACTACATGATATATGGCCTCAACGCTCAGAATAAGGATCTTTTCGTTGGAATAAATGGACTACCCTCTTTTAATATTCCCTTAAGGGTAATCAACACGAATAGTATTTTTGGGATGCACGCAATTATGCGAATCACTGCCCCAACGGAAAATGTTCGTCCATATTTCGAAGGGCTTTTTGGCTTCAGGTACATCAGCACTACGACTAGAATCGAAGATCGACAAGACTTTTGGGGAGATGAGGAGGATGTGGTATTGGTTCGAAGAACGAATCTGGATGATTTCGTGCTCAGTTTCGGAGGTGGCGGTGGCTTACAATTCAATATTGGCGATGATTCTTATCTTGATTTTAGGGCGTACTACCTGTTGGGAAGCAAGGCCAAATTTTATGATGGTAGCGATACCAAACATTGGGAAATTGATTTTAGTGGGGATCCAAGCACTTTTGATATAAACAATCCCAATGCGGATGAATTTTCATTTGGAGCTACTCCTAGAAAATCCACAACAGATATGTTAATGGTTCAGATAGGCGCTACCTTCAAGTTTTAAGGAGGAATTATCATTTCGTTTCAGTAGTTTGTTGAGGCTCTTGTGTCACATTACTTTTCAGGTTTGAATTACTCCCACATTCATCGGGCGTTCTATGGGTGCGTGATTAGCCGCCTCGATTCCAACAGAAATCATTTTTCGCGTTTCCATCGGATCGATTACGCCATCTACCCAAAGTCTGGAAGCTGCATAATACGGGCTGAGTTTTTCATCGTACGTCTTCTGAATTTCTGCTAAAAGTTTCTTCTGATCTTCATCACTCAATTCTTCACCCTTTGACTTGAGTGATGACATTTTGATTTGTAAAAGAGTCTTACCAGCGGCAGCTCCACTCATTACTGCAATTTGTGCCGTTGGCCAGGCAAAGATCAATCGGGGATCGTAGGCCTTTCCACACATGGCATAATTGCCCGCTCCATACGAACTCCCCAAAACAATCGTGAACTTCGGCACTACCGAATTTGAAACTGCATTGACCATTTTTGCTCCATCTTTAATGATGCCCCCATGCTCAGCTCTACTACCCACCATAAAGCCATTCACATCATGTAAGAACACCAAAGGAATCTTTCGCTGATTGGAATTCATTATAAAACGAGCTGCCTTGTCGGCAGAGTCAGCATAGATCACACCACCTAGTTGCATCTCACCTTTCTTAGTTTTAACCGCCTTTCGTTGATTTGCTACAATGCCTACACTCCAACCATCAATTCGCGCATACCCGCAGAGGATTGTCTTTCCGTAAAGTTCTTTGTACTGTTCAAATGAAGAATTATCAACCAAAGACTCAATCACCTTGACCATATCAAATTGCTCATTTCTATATGTGGGAAAGTTACCATATACGTCTTCAGGCTTTTTGGGTAATTTGGGGTTTGTCCGATTAAAACCTGCCAAATCAGGATCTCCTATTTTATCAAATATGCTTTTTATAGAATCCAGACAAGCTTTGTCATCTTCACATTTGTTATCCGTGACTCCAGAAATTTCGCAGTGCGTCGTAGCTCCTCCAAGCGTTTCATTATCAACATCCTCGCCGACCGCTGACTTCACCAAATAACTTCCACCGAGGAATACTGATCCTGTTCCATCTACAATCAAGGCTTCATCTGACATGATGGGTAGATAGGCACCACCAGCAACGCAACTTCCCATAATAGCTGCCACCTGCACAATGCCCATCGAAGATATCACGGCATTATTTCTAAATTGTCTTCCAAAATGCTCCTTATCTGGGAATATCTCATCTTGCATAGGAAGGAATACACCTGCACTATCCACGAGGTAGATTATTGGGAGTTTGTTTTCAATAGAAATTTCCTGAGCACGAAGGTTTTTCTTAGCCGTCATAGGAAACCAAGCACCCGCTTTCACTGTGGCATCACTGGCAACCACAACGCATAATCTGCCAGACACTTTCCCAATTCCGGTTATCACTCCTGCCGAAGGACACCCTCCCCACTCTTCGTACATGCCGTCGGCTACAAAAGCACCAATTTCAACAAAATCGGCTGGTTGGTCAAGCAGGTAATCGACCCGCTCACGGGCCGTTAGCTTTCCCTTTTTATGATGCGAAGCGATTTTCTTTTCGCCACCACCCAGTTTAATTTTTTGTAGTCTCCGACTTAACTCAGAAACGAGGAGTTGGTTTTCGTCTTTATTCTTATTGAATTTGATGTCCATCGAGAGAAAGTAAGCATCAAAGAAAAGGAAATATATTTAGACGAATCAGTCTTGTTGGATTCCCTTTAGATTTTTATTCTTCTTACCAAGAGGCCCCATGAAGTCTTTTGGATAGTTGTTGAAATGGATTAGCAGCTTATCCATGTCAACCAACATTGTATTTAGGTTGTTATAAAGAGAGTCATCCGACATTAATCGCCCGAGGGTTCCTTGCTCACTTTTGAGTGAGTCTAGTGTTGAACTTAGATTTTGAAGAAGGTCATTTGTAGAGGTGATTGTGGCTTTGAATTCTGCATTTTTGAGTGAATCAGAGAGTGATTCGAAATTACTTATCGTAACACCCATAGGTGTGACAACCTTATTTAAGTTAGTAATGAGTGTATCCAGTTTAGAGAAACTTGCGCTGATTTTGCTGTCGTTTTCGGACAGCAAACTTCTAGTCTGAAGTAAAACGGTATCCAAATCAAGAATTGTTTTGGAAAGCTTTGTACCAAACCCATCCATTCCCTCCATGGCGGCACTAATTTTCAGTAGCAATGACTGTATATTTTCGGGAATTGGTTCTGCGCTCTCCAGTAATTTGGCCAATCTTTCATCGAATTCGGCAATTAATGTGTCCCCAGGGACCATTATTTTTTGATCCTTTCTTTCCTTTAGAATAATCAGTTGCCCACCTAAAAATCCAGCACTAGCCAGTTCCGCAATCGTAGAATCTCCTAACTCAATATCTCCCTGGATGTCCAGTGCAACGACGATGGTTTGTTTCTTCTGATTGAATGCGAGCTCACTCACCCGCCCTACCTGAACTCCTTGAATATTTACAGTACTGCCAGGAGCCAGTCCGTTAATATGATCATAAACCACATAAAATCGATTGGTCTTTGATAGCACATCTGTACCCTTCAAATAATTGAAACCGTAGTATAGTAGCACGCCAGCTACAAGGGCAATTAGTCCAATTCGAAACTCTTTTGACACAATCTGTGGATTTAAATTAGTTGGAGGCTTCCATTTTTTCTTTATAAGAACGAACAGCTCTATAGATGCCAGAAGCAATGTACACTTGATTCAGCTTATCGTTGAGTTCCTGTTCTTCCTTTGCATTGCTAAGGTAGCCCGTTTCAACCAATACACTCGGCATTGTGGTTTGCCACAGCACCCAAAATGGTGCTTGTCGGACACCTCGACTATTTCGACCAACCCGATCTTTCATTTGTCTTTCTATTTCTGATGCCAGCAGAAGACTATTATTTAAATGAGCACTTTGATATAGGTTAAATAGAATGTATGATTCATCTGATTCGGGATCAAATCCTTCGTATTTGGTCTGGTCATCTTCTAGTAATATTACGCTATTTTCTCTTTTGGCTGTAGCCAAATTTTTATTGACCTTATCCAATCCCATAACATACGATTCAGATCCATATATCTCTTTATTGTTGAATGCATTACAATGTATGGAAATAAACAAGTCTGCTCCTTTTTCGTTAGCCAGCTCCGCTCTTTCATATAATTCCAAAAAAGTATCATCATCTCTTGTAAAGATGACTTCCACGTCCGAAAGGTTCTCTTTAAGAACACGACCCAACTCCAGAGCTATCTTCAGAGCCACATCTTTTTCTTTCGAAAATTTACCCGAAGTTCCAGGGTCATGCTTGCCATGTCCTGCATCTATTACAATCCGCTTTACC
The DNA here is from genome assembly GCA_024232835.1 of Cytophagales bacterium. Lineage (GTDB taxonomy): Bacteria > Bacteroidota > Bacteroidia > Cytophagales > Cyclobacteriaceae > JAAEPI01. The sequence continues at coordinate 3,372 of JAAEPI010001301.1, read as the reverse complement.
GAATATGATACCGGCCCTGTCGCATGAAATGAGAACAAGAAAAAGACGGAAATACCAAGAAGAATTACAATATTTCTCATGTCTGTTCGATGCTACTTATGTACCCAAAATGGAATAACTTTGTGCAAAATTGTCAATTTTTTGTCTAAATTCTAAATCGAAAGCAGGCTTGAAGAGTTTTGCTTTTTTTATCGCCTTGTTTCTTACAAGCTTTTGCTTGACGGCACAGACGCCTGAAGACGACCCTGTACAAGACACCACAAGGCTTGCTACCCAACCCCTCGCTTCTGATTCTACCGCTCTATCCGATGCTTTATTAGCACCCTCAGATACTCTATCTCAAAACGATGATTCTGGCTCATCTATTACAACAACAGTCAATTATCATGCGCGCGATTCTATGTATTTTGATCTAACAAGTCAACAATTATCCATGTTTGGAGATACACATATTGACTATGGAGTCATTCAGTTGGAGGCAGAAGTAACGAAAGTGGATTGGGTCAAGCAAACGATAAAATCAGATTTTGTGGTGGATAGTGCTGGTGCTAAGACAGGGAAGCCTCTTTTTAAAGATGGTGACAAAGTTTATGTGACCGACGAGATTCTATACGATTTCAAATCAAGGAAGGCAGTTATCAGTGGAGTTGTCACAGAACAAGATGGTGGATTTATGCATGGAGCTCGAGTGAAGAAGAATGAAATCAATGAAATGTTCGTTGCTGATGCGCTGTACACCACATGTAATCTGGCAAATCCTCACTTTTTCATTTCTTCAAAACGTCTAAAAGTAATACCGGGAAACAAGGTAGTTTCTGGGCCAGCGCATCTAAAATTTCGAGAAGTCCCAACCCCATTATGGGTGCCGTTTGCAATGTTTCCACAGCCAAGAAAAAAAGCAAGTGGGATTGTCATGCCAACGTATGGTGAAGAACAAAGAAGAGGATTCTTTTTACGAGATGGAGGATATTATTTCGCAATAAGTGATTACACTGATTTACGGGTGACTGGCGAAATCTACTCTAAAGGTGGGTATGCCTTAAACTTCAATCAAAACTATTTCAGACGATATAAGCACAGAGGTACATTCAATTTTGCTTATACAAATTCAAAAATAGAACCCGGATCAGTGCTCAACGATGTGGTTCAAAACTCCTACTTGGTGCGATGGACTCACACACCAGAAAGCCGTGGAAATTCGCGCTTTAGTGCCTCTGTAAATATTAGGAGTAGTTCTTATAATCAGAATAATAACTTGGTGATCACCAATTATAAAGAAAGTGTAAGTTCAGATTTTTCTTCTAATATCAGTTATAGCACAAAATTTCGTGGAACTCCCTATAGTATGACTGCCAATTTAAGGCATAGCCAAAATGTCCAAACAAAAATTATGAACTTGAGACTCCCTGAGTTGACTTTAAATATGACTCGAATCTATCCGTTCAAGAATGCAACTAAATCATCATCATCGCCACTTGCCAAACTTAGCTTCAGCCATACATTCTCAGCAAAAAACGAATTGACTAATTCTCCCAGATCATCATTTGGATTTGATGTAGCGAATGAAAATTCTGATGCCACCGACACACTGATATTTAATGCTGCCAATCTTGATAAGATTTATGATCGGTCAAAACTAGGCGCAAGACACTCCGTTCCGATCTCAACTTCATTCAATGTATTGAAGTATTTCACAATATCTCCAACGCTCAGCTATGAAGAACTCTGGTACACAAGAGAATTGAAATTCACTGACTATGATGATGCCGCTGGTGGTGTTCGTGTGGATACGGTGCAGGGCTTCAGTAGAGCGGGTAGTTGGCGGAGTAGCGCCTCATTGAATTCACGGCTTTATGGGTTGTATCCTGTTGGATGGAAAAACATTCAAGCCATAAGACATGTGATCACTCCTAGCGTTTCTTTTAGTTACAATCCTGATTTTGGTGATCCAAAGTATGGTGTGTTTTCGGACGTGGTTGTGAATGCAAATGGAGACACACAGCGGCTGTCCAAGTACCAAGGATTTGCTTACGGCTCTCCGCCTGGCGGGGAAAGTCGTACGGTTGGCTTCTCAGTAACCAATAATCTTGAAATGAAAGTGCTGGACAAAAAAGATACGACTGGACAATCCTTCCGAAAGGTTAAACTATTTGACAATCTATCCGCCAGCTCTGGCTACAATTTCGCAGCGGATTCATTCAAACTAAGCGACATAACGTTATCAGTTCGAACTAGCTTTTTTAAGAATAAATTGTCCCTAAGTACCAATGCAACACTCGACCCCTACATTTATAAACTCCTCTCCATAACAGAAACGGCGACCGGAAAGCAAATTACTCAGCGAAAATTGGATCGCTTTGCATGGAATAATGGACAAGGTCTTGGGCAGCTTAAATCTCTCCGCACATCATTAAACTTGCGGCTGCAAGGAAAATCTAAAGCGACAGGAGCACAAGAAGAAGGAAATAAACGCGCAATCGGAAAAGACAGGAGTGATCCCTTTAACGAACAATACGACAATCTAGAAGTGAATGATGATGAATTAGATCAAGTAATTGAACACATACAAAACAATCCCGATTTGTATGTGGACTTTAATGTACCATGGAGCTTAAACGCAGCTTATACGGTATCCAGATCTAAGGCAGGTTTTAACGAACCGACCATTCGGAAAAGTTCCACATTTGGTGGGTCGTTGGGATTGACTGATAAAACTCAAATCACCTTCAACTCGGGTTATGATTTTGAGAATAAAGAATTTACAACTACTCGACTAAGCGTGCATCGTGACCTTCATTGTTGGACACTGGATTTTAACTGGGTGCCCTTTGGTACTTATCAGTCTTACATGTTATCCTTGAGGGTAAAGTCTCCTATTCTACAGGATTTGAAGGTTGAAAAAAGAAGGAGTTTCCAGGACTTCTTTGGAAACTAGAGCAGCTATCTAGGGTTTGCTAAAAAGTCTCAGGCGCATTAGATACGAACGAGAAAAGCGAAGATGTATAAACCTGAACCCGATTAATAATTAATGAAAGAAAGAGGAAGGAAAAATAGATAATACCAGTGCGCGTGTTTATATTTAAGTATCTGAAACACAAACATATACACTCAGATCACATGGTATTATCTAGCAATAATATTACTGAAATATTCTATCTTGTTGATGAATTCTGCCTTTCTTTCGAGAAAACGATTCAAAAACACCTTATCGGAAATAAGCCCAAGAGACCCCCTAAGATGAGCTGTAGGGAGGTGATCACTATCATGATTTTGTTTCATTTAGGTGGCTTTAGAAACATGAAACACTTCTATCTTTTTTATGTGCAAAAACACATGGGTGATCTGTTTCCAAATACGGTATCCTATAACAGG
>JAAEPI010001300.1 GCA_024232835.1 Cytophagales bacterium | reverse complement strand
CCGTAGCGCCACAGTGCCAAATCCATTTGCCGGTCATGTTCCATAAGGAGCCTCCTTTTGTTAAAAGTTCAACCCCTCATACACAACCTATTGATAAATCTCATTCTACCGGATTGTGTGGGCAATTAACACACCGGAATAATTCAATATTCAGATTTTTAGAAACATAATATTTCACCTTAAAGCAGACAATTTAGATAGTGATAGGTGAGATGGACACAATTTTTTTGATTTTTTTTTTAGATTCCACTGGAAATTCTTCGGCTTTTCAGCTACTATTTTATGGGAAATAACGCTGAAAGGAGTCCTATCCCATGAAACCGAAGAAACTGCCCCGTGGAAGCAGCACGATCCGTATTCACTTCTATCAGGAAATGTATCAAACTATCATGGATGATGAAATAAAGTTTAGAGCCTATATTGATGAATGCATTCAAAAGCACCCGGAACTTTTTCCCAAGCGGATAGCTGAAGGATACGAGCTGCACAGCAAAACGGCACCTTCAGCTAAGTTGGGAATCCAACAACGTCGGATTAAAATATTGGCGACAGGAGATGTTTATAGCATAAGTCCATCATTTGTGATGCCATACATGACCGGTTTTGTATCAGATGTTGAAATAGCTCTGTTTTTCCAGCGATTTGCTGTGCCTTTTTGGGCATTGACCTATGGGTTTGGCCGAAATGATATGTATTGGTACCGTATGGTTACAGCTTTTGGGCGTTACAGTATTGTCGGCACCACAGTCAAGCGCCCTGAAAGTTTGCCAAAGGATCTTGTCGCCGATGAAAAACACACTTCGTTGAAAGGACAGAGGATCTATGCTGCCCTTACAGCTGGCGAGGGGTGCTTGTTAGGGGCTTCCGTGTGCCAGAGTGCAAGCGAGCAAGCTTTAACGCAAGGCTATGGTAAGTTTGCCGATGAGGCCAAAAATGTTGATCCGGATTATCAAGCCGAAACGACCAACACAGATGGTTGGCAGGCAACCGGCAATGCCTGGAAGAGACTCTTTCCTTCAGTTACCATTATAAAATGCTTTTTGCACGCCTTTATCAGTATCCGTGAGCGCGCAAAGAAAAAATATCGAGATCTTTTCAATGAAATAGCTGAAGCTGTTTGGCATACCTACAGGGCGGAAAATAAGCGCTCCTTTTCTCAACGAATCCGACGCTTACGAGAAAAGGCTTTGGAAAAGATAAAAGAAGGGATCATTCTTGAAAAGGTACTTTCCTTGTGCGACAAGGCGCCAAATTTTGCTGAAGCTTACGACCACCCGAATGCCCATCGTACGAGCAATATGGTTGATCGACTAATGCGTTGGTTAGACAGATATGCTTTTAATATGCAGTATTTTCATGGGACATTGGCCTCGGCAGAGCAAGGAATCCGTGCGTGGGCTATATTGAGGAATTACCAACCATATTGCAGCCGAACAGTAGGCAGCACAACTGAACTAGTTTGT
>JAAEPI010001299.1 GCA_024232835.1 Cytophagales bacterium | reverse complement strand
TCTTTAGAAAATTATATTAAAAATGAAATTGACATGCTTAATGGTCGCCTTCAAACGGAACAGGATGATCGCTCCAAATCCGTGAAAGATTTATCCCAGGAATTACAGGAAATGAACACAATGTTGGAGCAGCGGATTGTCCGTCTGAGCAACCAATTGGATAATAGCTCAATGAATTTGCGCCGCCAGATTATGGAACTGTCTAAAAACTTGTCCAGTGAACTTCAACAAAAATATGAAGATGCTTCCAACATTCTTGAAGAATCCTCCCAGGAACTGCAAACAAATAAAGTTGATCGGACGGTCCTTTCAGAGCTATTTGCCGAAATTGCCATGCGCTTAACCAATGATTTTCCCATGGATTTAGACCCCCAGAATATGAATGAATCGGGTGAGAACGAAATTGAAAGTGAATGAAAAATCATCCGACCAAAACATACGAAGACTCCCCCAAGACCCGCGCTCCAAATGAACTGTCGCCCAAAGTATTCCCTTTTGGAGGCAACGATG
>JAAEPI010001298.1 GCA_024232835.1 Cytophagales bacterium | reverse complement strand
CGCCACACTGCTCAAGCCACTTGTTGATTTCGAATACCAACTGCTAACTGAAACAAAAAAGGAATCCATTTTCCTTTGCAACACCTTAAACTGCACTAATTAATGAAACTCTGTGATAACTGAACGAGCCTGGTAGAGAATTCCAGAATGCTTTTCAAGGGCCCTGGATCAACTGGTACAAACTGACCAGATTCGTCAAGAGTTCCTCTTTGAACCCACTCGATCGTTCGAATATGCAAACCGGGGAGAAATAACTTGAATGATAGAAGCCCCACAAACCAATCAGTTCCAGAAATACAAAAATCCAAAGGAGGCGAGAAATCGAACGTAGCAGTCAAAAGTTTCAGAGATTCTCGATCATTGGTTCCTTCTTCATCACCACCGCCATAATCCTTTATTAGTTCAGGCTTATCAAATACACCCAAATCGCTACGCAGTACCACTTTAAATTCAATGGGAGGGGCCATCCATATTATGTAAACGGCCCAAAAATTGTCTTCACAGACACCTATGTAGTATGCTGTATCTCCAAAGGGTTTTTTTGTGATTGGGAGCGAGCAAATGGGACGGTGT
>JAAEPI010001297.1 GCA_024232835.1 Cytophagales bacterium | reverse complement strand
GTGTCACGGCAGGGATTAACACCAGATCCAAAGAAAGTAGAGGGGATCAAGACCTACCCCGAACCCAACACACCAACCAAAGTTTGCAGGTTTTTGGGAATGGCTTCATACTATAGGAAGTTTGTGCCAAATTTTTCGAGGATAGCACAACCTATGCAGGAATTAACAGAAAAAGATCGAAAATTTGTTTGGGATGAGGCATGCCAGATCTCCTTTGATACCTTGAAGAGGAAATTAATGGAACCGCCAGTATTGCACTATCCTGATGCAAAATTGGGCGAATATTTCATTGAGACCGATGGAAGTTCGAGAGGATTGGGTGCAGTGTTGTGTCAAAAAGACAAAAAGGGTACCCTTTGCCCTATTTCTTATGAGAGTAGTGGATTGAGCAAGACACAGCAGAGCTATGGGCTGTCAGAAGTCAAAGCTTTAGCTTGCGTGTACGCAGTGAGACACTTTCACACATACATATTTGGGTGCACAGTGACGATTCTGACTGACCATAATGCCCTCAAACACATGATGAGGCAAGGCGAACCGATTCCTAGATTACAGAGGTGGATTTTGACGTTGGACCAGTACAACATCCAATGGGTATATAGGAAAGGAGTGTCGAACGCAGTAGCAGATGCTTTGTCAAGAAGATACAATTCATCGGAGGAAAGTGC
>JAAEPI010001296.1 GCA_024232835.1 Cytophagales bacterium | reverse complement strand
TCATCCTTAAACGCTTGGTCTTTCCCGAACTTCTTTGCCAGATCAGCCATCAAATTCTGCATGCCGTATGCCCCATCAGACAGATCTCTTAATAGAATATCCATGCTCATGCCTATTAGAGCTCCTTTCTGATAAACATTATAGTACTGATTTGGGTATTTATCCAAAGTGAATTTGCTGATATCAGTGAATGCTACGGAATCGATAAATCGGGAAGCTGTTACCATTTTTCCTCTCATAGTCTGCAGATACTGATCCTCACTCATCAAGTCATATTTCACCTGAACATTACCCGCAAAAAATTCGGTAACTCCTTCGTACAACCAAAGATGTTTTGACATATTAGGATCATTGAAATCAAACTCGTGGATTTCTTCAGAGTGAATATTCAGTGGGGTTACTATATGGAAGAACTCATGCGCAGCAAAATCTCTTAGCTGCTGTTGCATAGCATCAACTGGTCTTTCAGGCATGTAATAGAAGGAAGAGTATGAGTGTTCGAGTGCACCATATGAGGTCACTGGTTGATCAGTGAAATAGAACACAAAAGCATATTTATCCACAGGAAGCTCCCCTCCCAAATATTGATTTTGTGCCATTAAAACTTCTCGTATCGTTTCGGCTATTTCTTTCGCACTTACAACCTTATTCGGTGAGTATGAACTAATGAGTACTTCTGTATTTGCTACTTTGATAATGGCCGTGTCTGCCTCCGCATACATCAATGGAGAATCTACTAAGTGATCGTAGCTTTCAACTTTATAAGAATCTACCTTTTTACCTTTTTCAAGAACTTCCATGTTGTCGTTTGTCAAAGAAGTAGATAGATCAGAATTGCTAGAAGCAATAAGTCCCGTTCCACCATAAAAATTTTCCGGTCGAATAATATCAAAATCAATAGGTAGCTGTTTCATTCCTTCGAAATACCCAAAAAAACCAGATGTATTAATGACGAAATTTTTGCCTTCCTCAAAATTGGTTCCAGCAGGCTGAAAAATGCTCTCTCCCTCTAACTCGGAATCGAAAGAGTCCTCAATCCAATAATTTAGTTTCACCATCTTATTAGATTTGAAAATAGTCCAGCTATTGTCATCCATTCTTTCGACTACCAACTCCTTTCCCTTTTTATCATATGCCTTTAATTCTGAAACAAATCGTCCATAATCAGCAATGCTATAGGTGCCGGGAATAATCTTCGGTAAATAATAAACAATTTCTGATTCGCTAATCGTCGGTGTTACGAGCTCAACGAAAAGTTTGTCATTTTCCACTTTTGTGAGATCAACGGTGTAACTATATCGGTCATCACCAAAGGCCAATGACTGATGCAATGCGACCAAAGCAAACAATACTGTAAATAATCCTTTCTTCATTTTGTTTTTGCGTTTTGCTGTATAATTATCACGATGAATGCAAAAATGTGCAATCAGGCTACAGGATAAAACTGAATTTATACAAACGGCTGACTTGGCCACTCATCTTGTGTTTTCATCCACCTTTACTATTAAGACATCTGGATGTCTGGCAGGAACGGCTATTCGAAAAGCGATAAACGGAAATAGGGGATTGGGTAACCAATACTTCCAACCAATCATCGGGGTGCCTTCACCACTTTTAGGTTCAAAATGATACCAGAAGTAAAGAAACTTATATGGACAGAAACCGGGGATTCCTGTAAACTTGAAACCCTTCGTGAGTAAGTTTTTTCTGGAGATATAGTAGTTGCCCTCAAAGTGAAATAAGCCCCATCCCTTCACTCCTTTTGCTATTATTTCGCCAGATGGACGGTGTGTAATTTGAATAATTTTGTCAGAAGTCACTGCCTTCTATTACTATTTCTCTTCTATTGTGCCATCGGCTTGCCTCGCAAATCGGCCTTTTTCTCGTAGATGTACTTGGTCATTCTTTGACCAGGGCCATCCACCGAATTGGGTTTTCTGATATTCCCGCATGGTTTCTCGGATCTCATCTTCGGTATTCATCACAAATGGTCCGTATTGTACCACTGGTTCACCAATGGGTCTACCTTGAAGGAAAAGGAAATAGCTTGATTCCGAGCCATTCTCAATAATGACTTCCTCGTTGGCTTTCAAGGAAAATGTATGATTGATTGAAATACTCTCCTCTCCTATTTTGATATCTTTCCCTTTGAAGTAATACAGTGATCGATTCGCTTCTGCTGACGCAAGAGGTAACACCCATTTGGCATTTGGTTCCATCTTAATAGTCCAAATCGCTACTTCATTTGTTGGGTTTGCAGCCCAAGAATCTGGTGCGGGGGCAAGTGGATGCTGGTCACGGAATTTGCCAGCTACGACAGTAACTTCCGTTTCATTTTCATTTTCATCCTTCAACGTGACTATCGGTATATCTTCTCCCCATAGCATCGCATAGTGTGGCTCTACCAATTTGCTTTTTTTAGGTAGGTTGAGCCAGATTTGAAACATTAGAAGTGGATTCTCTTCAGCATCTTTCAACAGCGGAAACATTTCAGAATGTTGAACACCCTTACCAGTGGTCATCCATTGCACATCGCCATTTCCATATCTACCAGCAGCTCCTAACGAATCAGCATGGTCTACCAATCCTTCCTGAACAATTGAAATGGTCTCAAAACCACGATGAGGATGCGATGGAAATCCGGGAATCTGATTACCGTGATACATGCGCCAACCATCTTTGATTTCAAAATCCTGACCAATATTGCGGCCGTCAAGGGATGCATCAGGTTCCATATTCAAATTTCCCTTTGGATATTCATCTCGATGATAGGCGCAGAAAAGAAAAGGATCACTTGTCTCCCATGGAAAACCAAGTGGTTTGATGGACATGATTGGCTCTGAAATCATAATGTGAAGTATTTTGATCTAAAACAAAAAAAAGTCAATTTGGTTCAACCCTATCCATTATCCTTCTTTACAAAAAACAAAAAACCCGATCCAGCAGGGCAGAATCGGGTATATACGTTTCAGATAAATCTATTTACCGTCCTTCTCTTCGTCGGTTTTTTCCACTTTAGGCTCATCGTCTGGAGAACCTGAAACTACATTCCCATAGTTATCTACATATGCCATCATATCTGACAGATCACCTCCTTTAAGGTTGTTCTCTCTTCTTTCCATCTTCTTCTCTTCTTTTTCCTTTTTCTTCTGAGCTCTTTTCTTCTCCTTCTGAGCTTTGATGAAACTATTTTGCGATTTGGCCATTGTATGATTATGTAATTAAAAAAGCAACGTCCAAGTAATCAATTACTTTTCTGATGCTAAGATAAGGTGATTCATCCAAAAACAGGGAATAGACATTTTGAAAATGCACTGATGAAGTCATATTCCTATTAATTAAGGTAATCTGCAAACCAATTTTTGATGACCGGGTTAGACAAGTAAATCGATTCCCATGTTGCTAAATCAACACAAGCCGAAATTCATTGATCTGGTCGACCGACAGCTCACAATCGCTATAGCTAAAAGTGAATTTAAGCGTATGAAGCTTTTCACTGAAGCTTCACTTATCGGCCTGATTATCATGTCCATCAATTTTTTTGTTATAAAAGAAACCACTATTTTTTTCAACAACTCTGTTACAAAATTCAATGTTATTGGATGGTTTGTAGCGTTTCTTGTTTACGAGATATGCGCCCATCTATTTGCTCGCAGGTTTCTCAATAGAAAACGGCTGTCCCAGATATCCTCAAAACCCTGAACGTAATTGCTGAGTCGTCATTCCCAAGTGTGCTATTATTCATCCTTTGTTTTCTTGAGGATTCGGTCATATTTCTGGATTCACCTTTGATTTTTTTCTATTTTATCTTGATTACCCTGTCATCTCTAAATCTTGAAATTAGGTTGAATATCCTAATTGGGCTAGTTACAGCCAATGGACATTAAATTTGTTACCATTTGGGCCATCGAGTTCTACGATCCTCAACATGAAATACTTCGATTTCCATCTGTATCAAATTATGCAAGGAGCCTTTTTATATTATTACCCGCCTTGAGCCCACCTTTGTTGCTTTTGAAATAAAGCGTAGACATGTATTCTCCTCCAATATGAAATCAGAAAAAGACCAAATTGAACTTCTTTTTGATCAGCAAGAGTCGAGAGAAATTGTTATCATTTTTCATTATTTCGGAAGAAATACTTGCCTCTATCATAATCAGAGAAAGTCAGATTGAATCACTTGGGTTCATCAAAATGCAGAACATTTCCGAAAAGGTAGAAGTTTTTGGTATAGATCCCATTAGAACACCTATCTCCTTTGTTTCCTAGATCGCTGAAAATTATGCTTCGGCTTCCTTCTATCTCTTCCTTTCTTACCAGGTTTACCGGAGCGATCTCGCTTATTTCCCTGATCGTCCCGATTCACGCGAATGCTACGACCACTATTTTCCACTCCTTTGAAACTCTTGGTCAGGTCTTTATCAAATCCACCGTCTACTTCAAAAAAAGAACAATTCTTCTGTATCTCTAGTGAGCCAAAATACTTTCTGTCAATTTTTGAAATATCTGACAAGAAATGTATCAAATCTGATTTGGTCATTCCATCTATTGATCCAATGTTTACAAAATAGCGATGGAATGCACTTCGGTCTCGATGCTCTGGTGAACCACCTGCTATTTCATTGAGATTTTCCTCCTCATGTTTGCCCAATGTGAGATGATCTAACTGTGTGGTGATCAAGCGTTTAAGGATGTCCTCTTTACTTAAATCAGCGAAGTGACCATGGAGATCACTTAAAATCCCATCTGCCTGATCATCCACCTTTGTGTTGATAATCAAGTGTGCCCAACTATTGATTCGGCTAGATTTTAAATCAGTAAGGCTTGGCACCTCAATTCTCTCAAAATTGACTTTTATTTTATTTTCAATTTCCTTTATTCTTCTTCCTTCTCGGGGATTAATAAGAGCAAGAGAAATACCCTTTTTTCCCGCTCTACCAGTTCGTCCACTTCTATGCGTATAGCTTTCCAATTGATCTGGAAGTGTGTGATGAATAACATGGGTTAGATCATTGACATCAATGCCTCTTGCTGCGACATCCGTGGCAATTAGAAGCTGCATAGATCTGGTTTTGAACCGTTTCATTGCCTGATCACGCTGAGCTTGTGAGAGGTCACCATGAAGTGCTTCTACTCCATAACCAAGTTGTGCCAGATCCTGAGCTATCTGTTGTGTCTCACGCTTTGTTCTGCAAAAAAGAATGCCGCGCATTTCTGGCTGGAGATCAAGGAATCTTCGAAGAGAGGCGAACTTATTCGCCGTTTTGGTAGTCACGTACTTATGTGAAATGTCCTTGTTAATTTTTTCATCCGAATTGACTGCCACTTCCAAAGGGCTATCCATATATTTCTTAACAATCCGACGAATCTCCCCAGGCATAGTTGCAGAGAAAAGCCACGTAACTCGATCCTCCAATGTGTGTGAAAGGATTTCATCAATATCTTCTTTGAAACCCATATTGAGCATTTCATCGGCTTCATCCAACACCACATACTTCACGTTTTCCAGCTTCACTGCCTTTCTCTTAATTAAATCAAGCAATCTACCTGGAGTTGCAACTACAATGTGAGTTGGCTTTTTGAGCGCCTTTATCTGGTTGACAATAGGTGCTCCCCCGTAGACCACCTCTATATTTACGCTTCTATTATTGGACGAAAAATCATTTAATTGTTGAGCAGTTTGCTGTCCTAGCTCTCTTGTTGGAGCCATGATCAAGGCTTGAGTTACTTTATTGTGCGTATCGATCAGATCAATTAGCGGAAGACCAAAAGCGGCAGTTTTTCCAGTACCAGTTTGTGCCAGGCCAATGAAGTCAGTTGGATCATTTTTTAGCAACAGAGGAATGGATTCTGCTTGTACAGGCGTGGGTTTTGTAAATCCCAATTTATCTAGGACTTCAATGACTGACTTGGACAATCCGAGTTTGGAAAAATTATTCAAAAAATGATTTTTAAAATGAGGGCGCAAAGATCACCTAATCAGTTTGGAAAAGCATTGTAAATCAATAATTTATGTTAATCTACTTCGGGTTTGTCAAGAGACACTAAATCAAATTTTTTAAATTCTTCTGCCGCCTAATATTGAATAATTATTGACCTCATTTTTATAAAGCATCCATCTTCTTTAGCCCATTATTCTAATCTTCGCTCAATTCAAATTTTCCCACTAGCTCCCTGAGCTCTTTAGCTAATTCTGATAACTGCTTGGATTTGTCAGCATAATGTGTCATTCCAATAGAAAGCTCGGTTACTGAGCTGGCTATTTCTTCAGTGCCAGTAGCCGTTTGCTCCGCGATAACGACAATATTTTCGGTGTTAGAAACAACTTCTTTAATCTCTTGTTCTTGAGCGGTTGCGGCGCTCAAAACACCTTCAGAAAGAGACAAATTACGATGGGCTCTATCAGCAATTGTCTTAAACATTTCTACTGCTTCGTGAGAGGCCTCTTCCCCAGTATTTACGCTCACTTTCATTATTTCCATAGCGCTAGCAGTTTGTTGGGTATCCGACTGGACATCCCCTATTAGCGTCTCAATTTCACGAGCTGAATTTTTAGAGTCTTCGGCTAGTTTTCTGATCTCTTCGGCCACCACTGCAAATCCCCGGCCAGCGTCTCCAGCTTGAGCTGCCTCTATGGCTGCATTCAGTGCCAAGAGATTGGTCTGAGAAGCTATATCAGTAATAAGTCTCAGCACCCTAGATATTTCTTGGGATCGCTCTGTAAGCACCCATATTGTATCATTTGTTTTGCCTGAGTACTCAGTAATTTCCGCCATGTTCGATACCACTTTATCTATTATTTTCTCACCTTCATAGCTTTTGATTACCACACCATTGACTCCTTCATTTATTATTTGAGCCTTCTCGCCCATGGCACTCGCTGACTGTAGAATGTTCTCGATCAATAAAGATGATTCGCCGACTTTTGATACTTGCACTCGTGCACCATTGCTCATTTGAGCAACTGCTGAAGCGATTTCTCCAGTGGTTAAGTTCATTTCTTCTCTTGCCACCTTCATTTCGGCGGAGGATTCATCAACCACATTAGCAGTATCCGAAATTTGATTTAGCAGGGCATTAAGATTGTCAAGTGCTTTATTAAGATTGTCTCCTAGCACTAGAATCTCTCCGTTGGATTTCTCAATATAACGAGGTTTAAGGTCTCCCTTTGCCATCGCATTTACAATTTCATTGAACGACATTAGAGGCATAGCAATGGACAGTAATAACCCATTAACGTATTCCCCTAACTCTCTCCAAGCTCCTTCTTTATTTTCTATTTCTATTCGTGTACTAAAATTTCCATCCTGACTTGCATCCTGCACAACCTCTTTAGTTTCGGTTATTACACTGCTCAAATAATCCCGCATGTCTAAAAGAGCTTGACCAAGGGAATCATTTTCGCTCAATTTTTTGTAATCTACTTTCAAATTTCCATCCCCTATTTCTGCAGCAAAAGAAACTGTATTACGAAGCGCAGTAATGTATCCGTTGAGTAAAACAGAAATGTCTGCAATCTCGTCTTTACCGGCTATTTCTATTTGATCAGGTACGATTCCTTTTGCTATATCCGAAATGGCAGATTTCGCTTTATGAACATTACGGACAATTTTGCTCGCAATTCTATTGCTCACCAAAATGGAAATAACAATTGCTAATAAACTGAATACAATAACACCCTTGCCGATTGCCGTCGCAATCGAACTACCGTATTCTTCGATTTCATTCGTGTTATTTTCCATGAATACACCCAAGTCGTGCATTTCAGTAATGAGCAACTCATAGCTTTCCTTAAACGGTTCTAAAAGACCGAAAGCACTCATATCTTCGGCTAAAATGAGACTGAATAACTCCTTGGAAACTTCTAAATAAGAGTCCAATGTTGGCTTCACATTAATCAGACTATCTGCATATTTGCCTGATAGCAAAATGGAATCTAGATCTGTAATATTACGCTCAAATGATTCCAGATCTTCAGCATACGTACTCTTAAGTTCTAATACAGCATCCTCATTTGTTTTATCTATAGAAATCGCTTCTTAAATTTCCCCATGCAATTTATCGCGTATGTTTTGTGCACTCAATCTATGATGGTTAATCCTAGAATTTATGATAATTCCGCTATTAGACGAGTTTATAAGGCTCGAGCCGATATAGCCCAATAAACTTATTAAAATCAGAAATGCAGCATTAATCAAAACGATCAGCCGCAGTTTAGATTTTAGGTTTAAGCTTCTATTTAGTCTCATAAATTTTCATCAAACCAAGAAATTATTTGACACCTAGTCAGATATTGAGATAGTTTTAACTCCCTCTCTGATAGGTTTGCTTGTAATGCCAATTGCTCCATTAGTACTCGAAAGAAAATTGATCAAATCTGCCTCCGAGGAGAAGAATTTTGGAGGACTCATTTTCCCTTGAAAGACCATTGTCAAATAATACTTATTCATTTGACTCGTAGTAAGGCCCAATATATCCTCAGCTATTTTTTTACCCGTTCCAGTGTCAGAATCCATAAGTCCGAGGACAATTTTACTTTTATCGCTCCACCTTGTTTTTTTGCCCATCAGGTTAGAAACTAACTCATCTTTTGTCATATCAGTAACTGGGACTGATGCATTCGCTACGACGTAATAATTATCGGTTTGTGCGCTTGATTCTGTCCCAGTTAGAAGAGCCAGAATCAGTACGGCGAAACAAGTAATTTTATAGGATATTTTAAATTTCATTTTCATAATGTGACGAGATTATAATTTTAATAATTACTAGATTATAAAATCCAACGGCGTAGGATAAGGTTAAGCTATTTGCTTTCCCATCTAACTCACTATCAAGATTACTGTACTGGACTTTTAAATTGGCCAAATGAGTAAAATTGTATCTCAATCCCAGTGTGAACATTGTCTTGTCATTCATTCATAGAATAATACGGTTCAGATTTTCCGAATTTCAAATTATCATACCTCAAATAAGGCGTGATTTTTTCAAAATTATAGCCGGCATAAATGAAATAGGCCTTGGTCTTAACCTTGTCTGAATTGGTCTCGTTGGTGATGAGGTCATATTCTCCAATCGATTCAAAGCCCAAGCTAGTATATGCTAAATGGCCAACGAGCATGCTGTTATCTAAAGCCTCTGAAAGAAGTGACCCATTTAAGGATAGCTCACCTATTTCCAATTTGTCGTAATAGGTAGATACTCCTACTTCCAGATATTCCATTGGCTTAATATGAGCTCCAAACGAGAATGATTTATTGTCATTGTCATCGGCCACTGGATTATTCGGCCCAATACCATTGCCAACCGTAAAATCGTATCCAAAAGACAATGGCCCTATATCTCGTTCAGAAACCCAGAGGCCCGTGCTATGTATGGGGAGGATACCTCCTTCATCTTCAAATTTGACTAAGAGTGGGCGTGATATGATAGGTTGCAGTAGAGCTCCATGATGATATGCATTATTCAAGTAACCAAGGGGTGTATGAATCTTACCAAGTTTTAAGTTAAGAAAATAATCAACCTCATATTTGATAATTACTCTTTCTACATCCAAGATCCAACCTCATCATATTCAAAAACTACTTCACTGATTAATGATATTCGATCATTAATTTGTGAAGTTATAAAGTTATCTAACTGTCCAATTGCGAAAGAACTATTCCCATCGGTCGCTGTAAAATCAACATTGGCAAATCCTCGAATTTATGTGTCCTGCGCTTGTGTGGACAGATTTCCCAGAAAAACAATTGTTAGTAAGCTAAGTTTAAAGTTGAGATACTTCATATATTATATAAATAGATAGTTGAAAAATAGACCAACTACTTAAGGCATACCTCAAGACAGACATTACAGAAAATGTCAGTTAAAAAAAGTCCGTGAAGAAAGTGCTCTTAGGTGATTAGCCTTAAATCAAAATTAGTATCAATATATAATGATTTTTCGCAAAAAAAGGTTTTTTTTATAAACCGCGAATCGATCATACTACGAATTTATCATCACCGAAAGCATTTGTCAATCAAGTAATGTCCTTAGGTTAAGCTACGTATACACCTTACGCTAACTGGAATGATTGTCAGCTTTTAGAGATTTCGAAGGCTGCATTTAAACTTGCTCCTATTAGATTATTCTCAATAATTCATTAAAAATTGAGAAACCCTAAACTCGTGGATTAAATAGAATGATGTTGATTTTTTCTTCTAAGCGCGTATCAAATCAGCGATCTCCTCTTTAACTGAAGAAGTCTTGGGTGCATTTTTAGAATTATAAGCTGACTCAGAAAGCTTAAATTTCCCAAGACGCTCTTTGAGTTCTAGTGCTATTTCGGCCAATTCATTGGCCTTGTCTCTATAGTTTGTCATTCCCGACGAAAGTTCAGTAGCTGAACTGGCTGCTTCTTCAGTTCCTGCTGCAGTTTGCTCAGCAATGACAACAATATTTTCCGTATTCGAAACAACCTCTCCAATATCTTTTTCCTGAGTTACAGCCCCACTTAAAACGTCCTCTGAAAGAGCTAAATTGGTCCGAGATTTTTCCGCAATGATTTTGAACATTTCAGCTGCAACTCGTGAGTTTTCTTCCCCTATTTTCACGCTTGCACTCATTGTCTCCATTGCACTGGCAGCATGGTGGGTGTCCGTCTGGACGCCTTCAATTAATGTTTCTATTTCACGAGCAGAATTTTTTGAGTCCTCCGCAAGTTTACGAATCTCTTCGGCAACTACGGCAAATCCCCTTCCAGCATCTCCGGCTTGTGCCGCTTCTATAGCAGCATTCAATGCTAAGAGATTGGTCTGTGAAGCTATATCACTTATTGCTCCGAGTACCTTTGATATTTCTTGTGATCTTTCAGTAAGGACTTTTATTGAATCATTAGTTTTCCCCGAATATGTTGATATTTCGGTCATGTTGGATACCACATTATCCAGCATTCTTTCACCATTGTTACTATTAGATACCACGTCGACAACTCCCTCATTTATGGTTTTAGCCCTTTCACCCATTTTTTTAGCCGATTGGAGAATATTCTCGATCAATGTAGAAGATTCGTCTACTTTTGATACCTGCGTCTGTGCTCCATTGCTCATTTGTGCTATTGCTGAGGCAATTTCTCCTGTGCTTAAATTCATTTCTTCTCCTGCTACCTTCATTTCGGCGGAGGATTCATCAACCACATTAGCATTATCCGAAATTTGATTTAACAGGCTATTAAGATTGTCAAGTGCTTTATTAAGATTGTCTCCCAGCACCAGAATCTCTCCGTTGGCTTCTTCAGAATAACGAGGCTTAAGGTCTCCTTCTGCCATAGCATTTACAATTTCATTGAAGGACATCAGTGGCATAGCAATGGACAGTAATAACCCGTTAACGTACTCCCCTAACTCTTTCCATGCTCCTTCCTTATTTTCTGTATTTATTCGTGTGTCAAAATTTCCATCCTGACTTGCATCCTGCACAACGTCCTTGGTTTCGGTTATTACATTGTTCAGATTACCTCGCATGTCCAGAAGAGCCTGACCAAGGGTATCATTTTTACTCAATTTTTTATAATCAGACTTCAAATTTCCTTTACCTATTTCAGTGGCAAAGTCAGAAGTATTTCTAAGTGCCTTTATAAGGTTTTCTATTGACCCAATCATATCACCTATTTCGTCCTTTGTTTTAGTGACATTCAAATCGGGTAGCTCTCCCTTTCCAAGTCCTTGGATAATCGTATTTAGTTTTTTGATAGGGTTTACTATGGCGGATGTTGATAAATAAGAAGCGATAAAACCAATCACAATGGCGAGGACGGTTAATATGATCATGACATTTTCAAGAGAATCAAAAGATGCATATTTATCTGCGACTAATTTCTCAGAACTAACCTGTAACTTCTTGATGATTACATCAAGCTCAAGCGTCAACTCCTCAGAAATAGGCAGGATATGATCATCATAGATGGGTAACACATCGAATATTTTCATATTATCATCATAATCTCCAGCAGATTGTAAAGTCTCCATAAGCTGCTTTTGATAGCTCATGCTTTCTGATAATTGCTCCCTCAAATAGCTGAGGCTATCCAAACCAGAGATGACCACTTCCATATTCTCAAAATCATCCAACTCTTTTACCAATTGAGGATACTCTTCCTCATGAATCCTTTTAAGTTCACTTTTATCAGTAATATTTGGAAAATAAATCCAGCTATTAGACAATTTTCTAGAGCTTGACACAATATTTTCGAACCTCTCCAATGTCTTAAGTAGAGGTAAATAAAGTTTCGTATCCATAACCCTGCTCTGCCGTAGAACAATAACACCATAAAAACCGCTAACGCTGGCCAGAAGGATAACAATCACATATCCCGTTGCTAATTTTTTTCCGATATTAAAATTCCTGATAACACTGAACTTCATAGTTCTTTTTGTTTCCCGATCCTAGTGGATTTACCCTGTTCATTATTTCTCATGATTGGCATATAGAAGGTCATATGATTGACTTAATAAACCTTATGTGCGAGTCTTTCAAGTAGCTTCACAGAGATTAATCCGTTTTTTGCCATATTTGATTTACCCAATTCAAAAAGTACTTTTCCGCTAACATCAACGAAACTTATTCCGGCCCCTTTAGAAACGAGACCTGAACCATCCGTTACTATTAACAAATCGAAACTTTTGGAGGCTCCTATAACAGCTGAAAGTTTAGATACAGACGCACTGGGCAAGAAAATAATCTGACAACTTGCCAGCTCCTCAACGTCATTAACTTTCTCAATCACCAGGTCTTTTGACATCACTTTTTTTGACTTGGCAATTACTTCTAAAACTGAACCTATTTCAGACTCTCCCCAAACGCCTATCGTGAAGGAGTCACCTAAATCTGGCCATTGTATAATTTTGGCAAATTGATACAAATAGGTCGCTTTTAAATTTTCTTGCTGCGCAGTTGCAATACAGGAAATCAAAGCAAAAAATGCAACGCTAATAAATGCTTTCATTATTTTTTGTGGTATAAAAATTAAAATCCAAGAGCCAACTGTATAGCGAAAATATTATCCTCTACGTCAGTTCCTTCATTCGTCACTATTTCATAACCGGCTTTTACATTCATCGTGTTAGCCAGTAAGTAGTTGGCTCCAAGATAAATTCTTGATTGGTCTTTAGCTGGGTCAGATGGGTCATCCCAGTTCATAAAATCGTACCTAAATACGGGCTCTAATTTTTTCGCAATTACATATGAAATGGTAGCACTGGCTCCATTCCGTGAGATGTCTTCAGTAGATGTTTCCATATTGGTAAGACTGTATTCTGCCCTGATAGTAAGTCCATCAGCGAGGTAGCCTGCATCCATAGAAATTATAGTAAGCCCGTAAAGGCCATCGGACGAGTATTTTCCATTATACACACCTGTACCTAATTCCAGTTTATTGGAATTGACTCCAAACCGTCCACCTATTGCCTTATCACCATTGTTTTTATCCCTATTATTGCCTCTCATTCCACGAATATCACCGCCCTCAGTACCCTCCAATCCATTGACCATATAAGCTGAATAAAAACCATTCAATGTAGAGCTCAATTCAAAACTTCCTCTAATCTGAACACCCACTTCAGCCCAAGCAGTTGGTGTAATGTTTCGATTCATGAATGGCCTTGAAATGGCTTTATTGATATATTCAGGATACAGATACTCATTGAAGGTATTGATCGGAACCAAGAATTTACCCGTTCGAAATATAAGCCCTTTGGAAACACGATAGTCAATCTGTGCATATCTGGCTTGGATTTCTTCACCACCATGCTCATACTCCAGTTGAATTTCCGCAAAAATTTTATCACCAATTTGTGATCCCAAAAGTAAATTGTAGTAATGATTGTCAAATGTTTTAGGTGATCCCTGTTGATTGATAAATTCGTTTGTAACATAGCCATGCACCTGAAATTCAGAATTAGAAGTGCCTAGGCGATAGCCAAATGATCCAACATCCCCTCGTCCAGCGGATTGTAACTCAACGATTTTTTCAAGATCCATTTCAAGCAATTCGTCGAGATCTAGTTCTTCCTGCGCGTATGCACTTGTCTTCCCAAAAAAGCAGAGAATTACACAAATGCTCAACTGGAGAATTCTTCGGTAGTCCGTTTTTATTATTTTCATTAGTTCGTTATTGATTAATTTCAAAATATGGATACACATGCATATAAGAAATGAGGGTTCATATCCAATTTCAGCTTTTTTTACAGATCTCAAGTGCATATCTTCGGCGCAGACCACCGCTCTACTGGAAGAGTCATCCGGATTTATCACTCTAATCGAGCGCAGCATCAAGACAGTAAGAAATAATGGTGAATTATTTTCACAAATAAAGCTTTCATGATTAAATTATTTGCATTGATTTGAATTCAATTATTCCTATAATTGCAATGGTCTGTGATGCTACCTACTTGAGACATATCTCTGTCTAAATTTTATCAAGAATGCTCAGGAAATTAGGCATTTCAATTCAAAATTATCACGAAGAATCTCTCCTAGGTGTTGGTCTCTTTAGTAAATGTATAATCATTTGATTACATTCTCATGTGTTTTGGATAATAATATTAGATGATTAATTTGCATATTTAGGTATTTCACCTATTGTTTGTTCGTAAATCAGTGATCCACATTAGAGATAAACAAATTTCAATCCGTAGATTGTGTGATTACCATTTGTGTTTCAACTTACTCCCCTTTCGAGTTCTTCTGGTGGTCATTATTCGAGCAAATGCATAATTAAGCCTTCATAACAATTGTATTGAAACTCATATATTTTTTTAACAGATTAACTGTGATGGTAATAAATTACAGGTTCAAACGTATTAACCATTCTTAAGTGAAGATTCGCGAAATTTCAGATTCCACATCCAAGGATTTTATTGCCGTCAATGTTAAAATCAACAAAGACGAACCCAATTATATCCGACCACTTAACAAAGACATCAATGAAGTATTTGACATTGACAAGAACAAATATTTAAAGAAAGGGAAAGTCATAAGATGGGTACTTGAAGATGACTCAGGAAACCTAATCGGACGTATAGCAGCGTTTGTTAATGTGCGATATAAAAATAAAGGTGATAAATTGAAAGTAGGTGGATTTGGCTTTTTTGATTGTATAGATGATCAGGAAGCAGCCAATCTCTTATTTGACGCTTCTAAGGAATGGTTGAAGTCAGAAGGCATGGAGGCTATGGATGGGCCTATAAATATGGGCGAACGAGATCGCTGGTGGGGACTGATGATTGAGGGATTCCATCCTCCACAATATGGACTTAATTGGAATCAACCTTATTATCAGTCACTTTTTGAAAATTATGGATTTCAGAATTTCTATAATATGATTTGTTGGAAGATGTTCCTTCCAGAAACGGATCAACTTAGTGAGAAATTTTATAATGCTTTTGATAAATACGACCAGAATCCAGAATACAACGCGCTTCACTACCAAAAGAACCAATTGGAGAAATTTGCTAAAGATTTCTGCGCCATCTACAATGACGCTTGGGCCAGCCATGGAGGAAATAAAGCGATGGCTGAATCAGCGGCTATCAAGACCTTCCAGGCCATTAAGCCCATTGTCGAAGAGAAACTTGTATGGTTTATTTATCACAACGACAAACCTGTTGCCTTTTGGTTTAACCTCCCTGATATTAATGAATTCGTGAAGCACCTGAATGGCCGATTTGATCTTTTTGGGAAGGCTAAATTTTTATTTCTCAGGATGCAAAAGAAAATTACAGGATTCACAGGAATTGCTTTCGGAGTAATCCCCGAATATCAAGGGAAAGGTGTTGACTACTATATGATTGTCTCCGGAGAGCGAGAAATAAAACGAAGTACAAAATTCCGAAATCTTGAACTCCATTGGCAAGGGGACTTCAACCCAAAAATGCTCAATATTTCGAAAAATATGGGAGCAAAAAAGGCAAGAACGCTATCGGTTTATCGGTACAATTTTGACCGCCATTTACCATTTGAAAGACATCCTATTATTTAGGGTCTGCGGAAAAACACATGACTAATTGTGACTTAATGGACAAGAATTAGTCTTTGGGTATCGAAAAACAGGATTAACATAATGATTGTGTTAGAGTAAAAAAAAAAGTGTTTTTACTGCAACGGTTCAAATACTAAGAAATGTGTATTCAGGAGTGGAAAGCAGCTATACAAATGCCATACATATGGCCGTCAGTTTGTTGGAGGACAAAGGCTAGATACAGCCACACTTTGGTCAGAATATAAGGATAGTAAACAGTCTCATAATCAACTAGCAGAAAAGCACAATTGGTCGGGGTAAATACCGTATCAAAGAAGCCCTTCTTTCTCTAGCATTATCCGGGTCTGTTTATGTCGCTCCCAAAATTTATTCTCGATTTTGGACATTACAGCATCAAAGTCAGGATGTTCTTTTAAATTTTGTAACAAGGGATCCTTTCTTAAAAATAGTACTATCCAAAATTGATAGTTTTCTTGATCCGAAAATTCATTTAGTTGCTCAATCGCCAAATCGGCTTTACCATGATGTGCATGATAGGCTGATAAGCTCAAACTCTTGTAGATGGATTGGTCGTTTTCAGCATACGCCTTAAATGACTCAATGAAAGTCTTTGCCTCTCCGATTCGACCCACCTTATCCATTACATAACCAATCTTTGCATTTTCAGCATTGTAGATATCCAAATCTGCGGCCTCTTTGATGGCTATGAAGTCATCATAGTACTTCATAGACGCATTGAAGTCCTCAAGGTAATAGTACACCTTGGCTACTTCTTGAATAACATCGAGACGAGTAGTATCCTGTTCTAAAACCTTTAGCAAAAGATCTTTTGTTCTTTCCAAATCCCCATCCTGCGCAAGAAGAATATACGCATACAGGTATTCTGAAAAATGGTTTGAAGGGTTGTAGTCAAGTGATTTTTTAACATACTTTTCTGATTCTTTCAAAAAACCTGTTTGTGCAAGTGCATTGCTCAAATGGAGATAAGAATAACTTGCAGTAGTCGAGTCTTCTCCCATTACCAAGCGACTCGCTTTAAGGGCATGTTTCAAGTATTTTTCAGTATTCGGCAGATAAGACGTATAAATGTCTGCTAAAAAATTGATCACCCAGCCTGAGTTAGGACTATACTCAAGCACCTTCTCTAGATATTCTACAGCCAGCTCATATTGCTTGTCCTGCATGTAGTACAAAGCTTTTGCAATTAGGCATTCTGGTTGCTGCGCATCCAGCAGCATTGCCTTGTCAGCGTAGGTATTGATCTTATCACCAAATTGCTTGTCAATCTGAAAAATATCAAGGTAATAATAGCACACGGCAATGTAGGCATAGGCATGAGCAAATTCGTCATCTTCGGTGATTGCTTTCTCGAAATTGTCTATTGCATTAATAAGTCCTTCGCCTGTTTCGTCGCGGGTCAGTTCCAATCCCTTTAAATAGTAGTCATATGCTACCAGATTCTCGGTAGGTATTTTGTCTATACGTTCTTCTTCTTCTGGCGTAATAATCACCTCGATTTTGTTGGCAATATTTTTGGCGACATCCGTTTGCAGTTGGAAAATATCTGTGGCTTCTCTCTCGTATCGTTCTGACCAAATATGTCGATCTCTGGGTGCTTCAATTAGCTGAACGGTTAACGATATTTGGTCACCAATTTTCTGGCCGCTACCCTCTATGAAATAGTTCACATCTAATTCCTTCGACATCTCATCAATAGATTTAGTGCTGTTTCGATACTGCTCCACAGACGTTCGGCTCACGACGCGTAGCTTCTCAATCTTCTGAAGGTGGTCAAGTATTGCTTCCATCAATCCATTCACGATGTACACGTTCGATGAATCGTTGCTATCATTTTTGAATGGCAAAACGGCTATGGATTTCTCTAAAGTCTCGGGAGATTTTTTTTTACCTTGAAACCAAAAGAATATCAGCACCACAGCGACAACCAGCAGCCCTAGAATCAGTGATCGGACTGGCACCCTTTTAGAGGTAGTATCATCAGTAGGTATCTCTTCCAATTCTCGTTTGCCCATCTCTCCAGGAGGGTGACCATATTCTTCTTTGAAACATTTGATATAATAAGAGGTACTGCTGAATCCAACCTTGTAAGATACCTGAGTAATTGTAAGTGAATCATCATCTAGCAACTCTCTGGACTTGTTTAAACGCACCTGCCTGATCAATTGACTAACAGAAAGAGAAGTGGCGTTTTTAATCTTGCGAAGCAAGTTAGATCGGCTCATATTGAGCTCATCTGCCAGTTCTGACACCCCGAACTGTTGATCCGAAAGATTCTCATCAATCTTTAAAATAACCTTTTTGAGAAACTCACTTCGTAAAGTCGAAAAATCAATCATTTCAGAGGCTTAAACACATCACAATGATACGATACTCTGGTGATACAAACGATTCCAAAACCAAAAGTCCATCGTTGCAATTCTTGTGGTTTTGCATCATAATTTATATGAATGAGTCATAATTTTTATTGGCTATTGAAACTTTATATACGTCAACGCATAGATATTAAATGTTGCATCAATTCCTGACAGACCTTTGTGAAATCATTAAATATGTTAAACATAAACAAATAATATTATGAAATTTTCAAAAACAAATTCAAGCAGATCACTCGTACTAATTAGTCTTTTCTTCTTAGCTAGCTGCACCAATGAACCCAACAAACAATCAAGTGATTCGGCTAGCACCAAGGCTCCTTCAACAAGTATCCACGAAGCAGCATTTTTTGGTAATACTGAAGTCATTCTAGCCCATATTGAGGCAAAGACAGATCTCAATCAAAAGGATGAATATGGCTCTACTCCATTGAGCATAGCAGCAACATTTGGCAAAATAGATGTAGCCATTGCATTAATAAAAGGCGGGGCTAATTTGAATACCCAAAGTGCTGACGGATCGACCGCACTACATACCGCTGCTTTCTTCTGTCGGGAAAATATTGTGGACGCCTTATTGGAGGCTGGTGCGGACACTGGGATACGAAACAATTATGGGTCAACAGCCATGGAATCGATTTCCGGACCGTTTGAGAATGTGAAAATGATTTATGATCAAATAAGTAAAGATCTTGGGCCTATGGGATTAAAGCTCGACTATAACCAAATTCGTACTACTCGACCTGTCATCGCTAAAAGGATATCTGATAATTTGTAATCCTCTTAATGAATAAGTTATGTCAGCGACAGATAGAAGATATGATATAGATTGGTTGAGAGTCATAGCAATTGGGCTGCTATTGATCTATCACACTGCAATTGGTTTTCAGCCTTGGGGAGTATTTATTGGATTCATTCAAAATGATTCTCCCCTTACATCTATTTGGACACCTATGTCAATGCTCAATGTATGGAGAATTCCCTTGCTATTCTTTGTGTCCGGAATGGGTGTGTGTTTCGCCATTGGGAAACGTACTTGGAAACAGCTGATCCTAGAGAGATCCCAGCGAATATTCTTGCCATTTGCTTTTGGGGTTCTGGCTATTGTTCCCTTGCACGTGTTTCTATGGCAGAATTATTACCATCAGGATATTGCCTATTCAATTAATCCTGCACATCTCTGGTTTTTAGGAAATATTTTTGTTTACGTACTCGTCTTATCTCCTTTGTTTTTTTACTTAAAACGGAATCAAAATGGTGTTGCACATCAATGGCTAAAAAAGGTAATGAGCCACCCATTAGGCTTGATTCTCCTGACTATTCCATTTGTGGTAGAAGCCCTATTCGTAAATCCTGAAGCCTATGAATTATACGCAATGACCATGCATGGATTTTGGCTTGGTCTAATAGCGTTTCTAATAGGTTTTTGCTGTGTTTATAGTGGTGTGGCCTTCTGGAATACTGTATTGAAATATCGGTGGATATCTTTCACCATTGCTTTCGGCATGTATTTCATTAGATTTTTTGTCTTCCAATTGGATGTACCAAACTTCTTGATTGCAATTGAATCCAACATGTGGATATTCACCGTGTTTGGCTTTGGTCGGAAGTATTTGAACCGCCCAAGCAAAGCTTTGGAGTATCTTAGTCAGGCTGCCTATCCAATTTACATCATCCATATGGTGTTCTTGTATCTGGGATCGCTGATGTTTTTTGGAACAGAACTAAGTCCGGAACTCAAGTACATTTTCACTACACTATTTACCGGCTTGGGATGTTTCATCACCTATGATCTGATAATCAGGCGCATGAACATTCTTAGACCATTATTTGGGTTGCAAATGATTGACAAGGAAAAAGCACCTTCTAAATAATTTGGCTACAATTGCATTCGTAAACACAGTTCATGAATGTCAGAAATTTCCCCTTGCCCAAATTGTCAATCTACATATGCTTATCCTACGGGGGTATTTCTCATGTGTTCTGAATGTGGACATGAATGGAATCCTGAAGAAGTGGAAGATGCTGAAAGATTGGATGTTAAAGATGTAAATGGAAAGGTTCTGAAAGATGGTGATTCAGTAGTAGTGGTGAAAAACCTTCCCGTTAAGGGTGCGCTCAAGCCGATAAAAGCAGGCACCAAAGTAAAAAACATCCGTCTCACTGAAGGAGATCATAACATCGATTGTAAAATTGACGGATTTAGTTCCATGGCACTGAAATCCGAGTTTGTGAAGAAAGCCTGAAAATTTTGGTGTTGAACCTGAGTTGAAATGAGAATCGTAATTGTCATCAACGAGCTTAAAAATACCTAAGCATAACGCAAATGCCTGCAGAGCAGCTTGAACCCAGAATTGTAAATAAAAGGGAATTGAAGATAAAAATTTATTGATGGCTGTACTATGTGATTGTATGCTAATAAATTGCAAGGCCGTAGAACTTTCACCAACAATAAAGACTAGAAATTAGCAGCTTATATGGGATCTAAAAAGCGCATCTTTTCAACTTCGAATCCATAGATTATTTTCTGAGAGCGTTTCTCGAATCCAAAAGGTCTCAAAACTTCATCACATTTATCATCATTGTCAACTCTCTTCTTATTGGCATGGAGACCTTTCCTGTTGTCATGCAGGATTATGGGGTAATGATTGACGCTTTTGATTTAGTGATTCTGGCAATGTTTACCATTGAAATTACGCTGAAAATATTCATCTATCGTGTCAAGTTTTTCACTAGTGCGTGGAATGTTTTTGATTTCGTCATCATTGCTGTTTCCATTTTGCCCGCAGCTGGCTCCTTCTCAATATTCCGCGCACTTCGTATTATTCGGACGTTACGACTTCTGAAAAACCTCCCTAAACTTAAACTGATCATTGAGTCATTGCTTAAATCCATTCCGAGTATAGGTTGGATTGCCGTCTTACTCAGCATCGTGTATTACATCTTCGCAGTGATTGGTGTTAACCTTTTTAGCATCCCAGATCCTGAACGTTTTGGTGATTTGTGGAAGTCCCTATATACACTATTTCAAATAATGACATTAGAGAGCTGGTCATCTGCCATCGCCAGACCTATAATGGATGGAGTTCCCTATGCGGCGTTCTACTTTGTAAGTTTTATTCTGATTGCAACTTACACTATAATACTCCCCCTCTATGAGACCACTCGCTAAGTTTTAAATTTGAAATAACTTAGAAGAGTACTTATGAAAAAAACGAGAAGAAAATTCACGAATGAGTTCAAGGCCAAAGTGGCTGTTGAGGC
>JAAEPI010001295.1 GCA_024232835.1 Cytophagales bacterium | reverse complement strand
TACATTCCCTGACAGCACCTTGACAGGGAATTTTCATTTCAATAATTCTAATCTACCAGCCGACACTTCTTTCGCAAGAAGAGATGTGTTCTCAAGAGTGACAATTCTTTATTTCAGTTTTCAATTCCAAATTGGGAAATCACCAATACCCTTATCGGATCCGATGAGAGGGCCACCTGCATTTGATTATTATACGTAGAATTTTAAGTAATTATCAAAATTTTAAAGAATAGAATCATGGATGCAACACATATACATTTAGCAATCACACATTTCCCTATCGTGGGAACAATAATTGGAGCCGGTATTTTGGCATACGGCTTATATACAGAAAATGAATCAATAAATAAGGTCGCCTTGGTTACCCTCATTTTGATGGCTCTGTTAACTATTCCTGTTTTTCTGACAGGGGAGTCAGCAGAAGAAACTGTAGAACATCTTGCAGGAGTTTCTGAAAACATTGTCGAGGAACACGAGGAGCTTGCTGAAAAGGCAATTTGGTTGATGGGAGCATTGGGGGTATTGTCTCTTATTAGTTTTTATGCGATTAGTAAAAAATTGTCTATTTCGAAAAGACTTGTACTACTCACCTTAATTACCGCATTGGCTTCATTTGGTCTTTTTGCAAAAGTGGGAAACTTAGGCGGGCAAATTCGCCATAGTGAAATTCGAAAGAATAATGATTTTCAAAACGAAGGGAATCCTAACTCCACGATTGAAAAGGAGCATGATGATGACGAGGATGATGATGACGATGATGACGATTAAAATCAGCGTCAACGCTTGCTGAAGAATCTCTCATTAGAAGGCAATCTAAAATGATTGATTGTCATTGTGGTTTTTCTCTTTACCGTTTTAGGGTAGTTAGGGTCTGCTGAAAAAGTCTCAGGTGCATTAGATACGAACGAGTGAAGCGATGATGTATAGGCATACTTCG
>JAAEPI010001294.1 GCA_024232835.1 Cytophagales bacterium | reverse complement strand
TTCGATTGTTGGATAGGGATACATTTCCCATATGGATATTGCCGATTACGCTCATTTCAGTTATTCGATATTTGATTTTCACAATTCAGTTTATTGTACTGTTTTATGCTTTCATTCCTGATGTGAGTTTGCTCGTAATCTTAGCAGGGGTAGGATGGACGTTCTTTTTTCGTTCAGTAATCCCTTCCTTGTTTGGAAATCTGGGTGTGAGAGAAGTCGGTGCTTTGGTATTCTTTGAGAGTTTCGTATCTGAGCCATCTTTGATTCTTATTTCAAGCCTTTTAATTTGGTTGATTAATACAGTGGCTCCTTCGGTGTTGGGGTTATATTATGTTTTGAAGTTTAGAAATAGGAGAAGCTCATCAGGAATAAACCTACTGGTGGGTTAAACTTGCCGAATGATCGAGTGGGTTGTAATCGGAGTGGCTGTAATGCACAGCCTAATATTTCTTTTTCTTTATTTGGCCTTTCGAAGGATCGAGACCAAGACTTATCCTGAAAACAAACTCACCTTTTCAATTCTCATTCCTGTTCGAAACGAACAAGAAAATATTGGCAATTTGCTAGCCGACATTAACAAGCTCGATTATCCGACTGATATGTTCGAGTTAATCGTGGTAGATGATAATTCAGAGGATAAAACGTCTGATGTAGTGCAGTCTTTCAAGGCGGGATATGATCTAAGATACGTCGAGTTGGAAGGTGACAAAAAGGGGAAGAAGCCAGCATTGGAATTAGGCGTTTCGAAAGCTAATAATGAAATCATTCTCACTACCGACGGAGATTGCCGAGTTCAACCCAATTGGTTGAAGAGTTTTAATGAGTCATATGATGATAGCACAAAGCTTGTTGTTGGTCCTGTAAGGATGGAATCGAAGAATTTATTTGGGGCATTGCAATCAGTTGACTTCAGTATTCTCATCGGATATGCTGCGAGCTTAGTTCGACTTGGCAAACCCAGCATGAGCAATGGTGCGAATATGGCCTATCGTCGAGAGATATTTTCAAAAGTGAACGGGTATGAGGGTAATCATCAGGTACCAACTGGTGACGATGAATTTTTACTTTTGAAGGTAGCAGAGCACTATCCGGGTAGCATTTCATTTGTCAAACAGTCTGGAGCCGTGGTAAGTACAGATCCCAAGGACTCTTTCGCTGAATTTATAAATCAGCGGAAACGATGGTTGAGTAAATGGACACTGCACAAAAACGCAAGCATCATCATTTCAGTCTTGCTGATTTTGATAGACAACTTGGCTATGATCGTTGGCTGGATTGGTTTGATTAACGGATTTATTTCATTCTGGTTTTTACTTTTTTTTGCTTTTCGTATGGTAGCGAAAGCCCTTTTTTCTTCTCAAGTCAACAGCTTACTAGAATCATCTAACCATATATTTAGCTATGTCATGTATGAGCTTATCTATCCATTTTATGTGCTGCTCTTAAGTTTTGCGTCTATTTTTGGCAATTACACTTGGAAAGGTCGGAAGTACAGATGACGGATGCGGAATTTGATATACTAGATGAACTTTATTTTGTAATTTCTTTTCAGGATTTGCTGGAGCAATTAGACATGGACAAGACAGAATTATCGAAACATTTGAAAAAATTTTATAGTAGGGGTTGGCTGAGATTTTTCAGTAGCCCAGATGGCACTGCAGACGTGGAAGAAGTTTCAGTAGAAAGCCTTTCTAATTCTTATTTATTAGCCTCAAAAGCTGGACTAAAAGCACACAATAGTTAATGGCGTTAGATAGAGACCTTCAGTTAAATGCATTGCTCGGGATTACTCAAGCCATCAATAACAACCTTTCGGAGGATGATCTTTTTCGTATTTATAAGTTCACATTGCTTGGAGATCTAAAAGTAGCCAAGATGGCACTGTTTGTATGGTCTAATGGGAAATGGGAATATCGAATCCATCTTGGGACGGAGTTTGATTGGACGGATTACGAACTGGATGATCGGTTTGACAATATTAAGGATGAGTTTTCTTGCAATCCGACTGAAGGTCATTTTGGGGAATTTCAAAAAGTGTTTCCGATACTGCATAAAGAAAAGGTGCTTGCCTTGTTGTTTATGAGTGAGGTCGAGGTATTGTTTCGAAGTAAGGTGGAGGATCTCACATTCGTGAAGGCTCTTACCAATATTATCATAGTGGCTGTTGAGAATAAGCGGATGGCCAGAGCACAACAAGCTCAGGAAGCTTACAAAAAGGAGCTGGAGATTGCCAACAAAATTCAGCATTTCCTTTTCCCAAAGACACTGCCCAACTCTCCGGAAATTAAGGTGGAGGCTTTCTACCTTCCACATCACAACGTAGGCGGAGATTACTATGATTATCTTAAAATCTCGGAAGAGAAGTTTCTTATCTGCGTAGCTGACGTCTCGGGTAAGGGAGTGCCTGCCGCATTGCTAATGTCTAATTTCCAAGCAACCCTGAGAGTGCTCATACGCCGAACAGACAATTTGGAGGAGATTGTAAGAGAATTGAATAGATCCACTTACTTAAGCGGTAATGGTGAGCATTTCATTACTTTTTTTCTTGGCACATATGATTTCGGCAGCAAGAAATTCGAGTACATCAATTGTGGTCATAACCCTTTGTACATTGTAAAGAATCGTGCGTGTAGTTCAATGAACAAGGGCACCACCGTACTGGGAATGTTCGAGCCCTTACCATTTCTGGAATCGGAAACCATTTCGGATTTAGACGAATTTGTCTTTTTTGGATTTACGGATGGTCTTACTGAGACTTTTAACGAAGAAGACGAGCAGTTTGGAGAAGAACGACTAGAAGATATGCTTTGTAATACGTCAGACGCAAGCATGCTTCACAATTCATTACTACAGGAACTCGACGCTTTTAGAGGAAGCATTCCTTATAGCGATGATATCACCATGCTTACTTGTCAAGTGGTTAACAATTAGTTGTGCTTCAAAGGTATCTTCACAAAACACCTCGTTGGATGCAAAAAATGTATCCAAATTTTGTGTGGGAAGTGGAAACAAATAAAAAGGAGATATTCTTAACTTTCGATGACGGGCCAGTTCCAGAGGTCACAGAATTTGTACTGGAGGAGTTAAAAAAATATGATGCGAAAGCAACTTTTTTCTGCGTTGGCGAAAACTTGAAAAAGTATCCTGACGTTGCGAAACAAGTTGTTATTGAGGGGCATGCTATTGGGAACCATACATTTAATCACTTAAAAGGCTGGCGAACCAATAATCATACATATCATCAAAATGTATTGAAGTGCGAAGAGCAGCTTAAAGAGTTTCATCAGGATAAGTTACTTTTTCGTCCACCGTATGGTAGAATAAAACGAGCACAAGCCAAGGCTCTGAGCAACTACAAGATAGTAATGTGGAATCGACTGTCGTGGGATTTTGGTAAGAATTTAAATCATAAAAAGGCTATCCATTACTTAACTGATGCTTCTCCTGGATCGATCTTCGTTTTTCATGACAATAAGAAATCATTTAAAAATATGTCTGTTCTTTTGCCTGTGGTATTGAAGTACTATAAAGAAAGAGATTTTGAATTTAAGGCATTAAGTGTTTAACCCGGGGCGCTTACCCATTTGAGCCAGAGACTATTGATTTGTCCTGTTGCTGTTTACTCGATTGTAGCTAGTTTTTCTTCAGGACTTTTATCTTCCGATTGTATGGTTCTGCAACAACAACATTGCTTTCCGAATCAACCACAACACTAGTTACGCCACTTACAATTCCCTCACCTAACTTTTCAATTACTTCACCATCAAAATCTGTTTTTATAACAAAATCACCTGCAGCGATATAAATGTTGTCGTCTTTCACAAAGTTTCCATACAATTTGTCAGTGATGTTTGAGAAATCCCATTCTTTTATATAGTTACCACTCGTGTCGTAGAATACTGTTTTAACATTCTCTTGATTAGATACGACAATATGTTCGTTGAAGAATGAAACTCCCCAGGGTTCATTCCACCTAACCATATAGGATGAATTTAGGCGACTACTTTTGCTAGACCCACTCTCAACCATTTTATCCCAACCTTACGTTATTTACTTTCCAATCGACCAGTGACGAATTTATGCAGAATACTGGAAATGAACGTCTGATAAGGTATGCCTTCTTCCAGTGCCTTGATCCTTATTCTATTCAAGTCCGATTCAGAGAGTCTGATATTGATTCGTTTGTTTTTTTGAAGCGTTGATTTGGCCAGAATTTTCAAACGATCTTTTTCTGATTCTACACCATCCACCGAATTCCATTCATCAGAATCATAGGACTTTACTATTTCATCTTCTTCTTGATTCAAATTGCTCATAATAATTACTATTTTAAATATTTTGCAGTGGCTTTTCGACTAGGGATGATGGTCTTTAGAAAGAGCTCATTCTTATTTTCAATAAATGGTACCAAATACACATAGTTGTTAACTTCCACAATCAGGATTCTTTGGTTTTTATATTTTTCCTTATTTGGATGATCTACTACATCTAATAAACCTCCTTCTGTAATCCAGAAAACAACTTCTTCAAATGAAATATTTCTTTCCTTTTTTAGCCAATCATTCTTTTCGGCATTCCAGCTGAAATAGTCCATATTCAAAAGTAATACATTGT
This sequence comes from Cytophagales bacterium, assembly GCA_024232835.1. Classification (GTDB taxonomy): domain Bacteria; phylum Bacteroidota; class Bacteroidia; order Cytophagales; family Cyclobacteriaceae; genus JAAEPI01. The sequence continues at coordinate 25,685 of JAAEPI010001294.1, read as the reverse complement.
GTGCCTTTTGTCAACAATGATTGGATCATTTATCCTGACTAGTTTTGTGATTTAATGAATAAGAATGATCGATACACACGCACATATCTACCTTGAAGAATTCGCGGAGGACGTTGAGACCGTGATCCAATCGGCCAAGGATGCTGGGGTCACGAAAATTCTAATGCCCAATATAGATAGCACGACAACCGAGGATATGATGCAGTTGGTTGAGAAATACCCTGAGACCTGCTATCCCATGATGGGACTGCATCCATGTTCGGCGAAGATTGATAATGAACGTGAGTTAAAGCACGTGGAAAAAATGCTGAATGAGCATACCTTTATCGCTGTAGGAGAAATAGGAACGGATTTGTATTGGGACAAAACATTTTGGTCAGAGCAGCAAGAAGCTTTCAATATCCAATGTGAATTAGCACTTATGCATAATCTTCCCATTGTGATTCATTGCAGAGAAACGATAGATGAAACAATCGAGCTGGTGAACCCCTGGGTGGACAAAGGTTTAAACGGTGTTTTTCATTGTTTTGGAGGCTCAGTTGAGCAAGGAGAGAAAATCACCAAATTGGGATTCTATTTAGGAATCGGAGGAATCAGTACCTTTAAGAATGGAGGGATAGATAAAGTAATTCCTTTTCTTGACAAGAGTAAAGTGCTATTAGAAACAGATAGCCCGTATCTATCACCAGTGCCTCACCGTGGCAAAAGAAATGAACCCGCCTACATCAAATTGATAGCTGAGCGAATAGCTGAGTTATGGGAAACAAGTTTAGATGAAGTAGATTCTGTTACCACCATGAACACCGAAAGACTTTTCAAACTGTGAACTATAAAATTGTAAATATTGATTCGTCAGAAAATGTCAATGCCTCCGTTCTGATCATTTACACTGGAGGAACGTTCGGCATGGCCGCAGATGAGCAGGGTGCACTCAAGCCATTTAACTTCGGTAATGTAGTTGACAAAGTACCTGAGCTCAAATCATTGGGGTTAAGAATCCGGGTCATTTCATTCCCTAAACCAATTGACTCTTCTAATGTGACACCTGACGATTGGAAGGACATTGCTTACATTATTGAGGAAAATTATGAAAAATATGATGGATTCGTGGTACTGCATGGAACCGATACAATGGCATATTCTGCTTCAGCTTTAAGCTTCATGTTGCAAGGGTTGAATAAACCCGTGATCTTTACTGGTGCTCAAATTCCTATTGGGTCAACCAGATCAGACGCTAGAGAAAATTTAATTACAGCTCTTGAAATCGCCTCTACCAAAATTGATGGGGAACCCAGAATATGTGAGGTATGTATTTATTTCAATTTCGTTCTACTCCGTGCTAATAGATCTCAAAAAGTGAACAGCAGTACTTTTTCGGCTTTTCATTCAGAAAATTATCCACCCCTCGCTGAGTCTGGAATTATTATCGAGTACAATGAAGGAGCTCTTATGCCATGCCACATTCATAAATTGGTTATTCAAAATAAGATGGATACTAATGTGGCAATTTTGAAACTGTTTCCGGGAATAGACATTTCAGTTGTAAAAGCCATTTTGGGAATTAAGAACCTGAGAGGTGTCGTGATGGAAACTTTTGGTTCAGGAAATACAATGACAGAGCGTTGGTTTATTGATGAATTAAGGAGTGCTATTAAATCAGGATTGATAATAGTGAATATTAGTCAGTGTATTGGAGGCACAGTGAGCCATGGAAAATATGCGACTAGTGTGCCTTTAAGTGAAGCTGGAGTACTATCTGGAGGAGATATGACCACAGAAGCAGCCACGACAAAGTTGATGCTGCTATTAGGAGAAGAGAAATCACCGGAGAAGGTAAAAGAGAAGATAGTTATCCCGATGAACGGAGAAATGGATGAGTGATGCTCGTTATTTGATTTGAAATTTGCATAAGGCCTTTTTTCTTGATTTATTTGTCGCCCTAATATGCCAGAATAGACTTGATAGAGGAGAGGTGGCCGAGTGGCTGAAGGCGCACGCTTGGAAAGCGTGTATGCGGGAAACCGTATCGAGGGTTCGAATCCCTCTCTCTCCGCTGACTCTGTGAAGAGTTAGATGAGTGAAGGGATTACGAGGGACTGTGTAGTATGGAGTGCGTATAAGTAATCCCTCTCTCCGCTTGGATATAGATGGGATAATGGATTTGAATTTTTGGACTGTTTGATTGACAGTTTGTTATATTGAGCTTTTATAATTTAAGAATACACAACTAAGAACGTTTAACGAAAGAACAACCTAATGAAAAAGTTACTTACTCTTTTGATGCTTGCGGGCGCTTTCACTTTCACTACAGTGCAAGTTTATGCCCAAGACTCGACCGCTACTGACACCACTGTTGTTGATGATTCCTTTGCCGATGATTCCTTTGCCAACGATGCAGCTGAAGATACTTCTACTGATTCTGTAGCAGCTATTGAAGATGCCGAAGAAGAAGCACCTGCTAATGAAGGATTTCATAGTGTGGTGAAAAAGCAATTCCTTGCAGGGGGACCTGAATTTATGGGAATCGTATTGATTTGTCTAATACTTGGTCTTGCTATCTCAATCGAAAGGATTATCACACTCAATCTTTCTACTACTAACACTAAGAAACTCTTAGAAGATGTGGAGAATGCACTTTCTTCTGGTGGTGTAGATGCAGCGAAAGAAGTAACAAGAAATACAAGAGGTCCTGTGGCATCCATCTTTACTCAAGGAATGATGCGAATGGATGAAGGAATTGAAATGGTTGAGAAATCAATTATTGCTTACGGTTCTGTGGAAATGGGAAGATTGGAAAAAGGCATGGTTTGGATATCTCTATTCATTTCACTAGCTCCAATGCTTGGTTTTATGGGAACAGTAATTGGTATGATCGAGGCATTTGACGCTATTGCAGAGGCAGGTGATGTAAATCCAGCTTTGGTTGCGAATGGTATCAAAGTGGCACTTTTGACAACTGTTGGTGGTCTTATTGTGGCTGTAATTCTACAGTTGTTCTACAACTACCTGGTGGCCAAAATTGACTCAATTGTCAACAGCATGGAAGACGCTTCCATCTCACTTGTTGATATTCTAGTAAAAAATAAAGGCTAATCTTAAACCAATAAAAAAATGGTTAACGCAGGATTAATTATCGCATATATATTGATAGGCCTTTGTGCATTGGCGGCTATCGTTTTGCCATTGATGCAAGCGGCTGGGAATCCAGGATCTTTAAAGAAAATCGGTATTTCTTTTGGAGGAATGGTGGTTGTATTTTTTATCTGCTATTTGATTGCTGGCAATGATACAATGGGATTGAAGGATGTTACGGCTAGTGCATCCAAAAAAGTCGGAGCAGGTTTATTCATGTTCTATGTACTGCTTGTTGGAGCGATAGGCAGTATTGTATACACTGAGTTTCATAAACTTTCTAAATAATGGCTAGAAATTCCAATAGAAAATTGCCAGAGGTTAGTTCAGGGTCCATGGCGGACATTGCTTTCCTATTGCTCATTTTCTTTTTGGTGACGACTACTATTGCAAATGATAAAGGGATTTTATTGATGTTACCTCCTCCTGATGATGAGCAGGAAGAGTTGGACATTGATATTCACCAGAGAAATATTTTTAAAATTCTGGCAAATTCGAAAGATCAATTGCTTGTAGAGGACGAGCCATATAGAAAAGATCCAAGTGAACTCAAGGAAGAAGTAAAAAAATTCATTTTGAATTTCGGAAAACCTACTCAAGAAGGAGTGGAGATATATAATAGTTTTCCTCCTGAATTGAAGCGCTATGTGAACGCAAACGGAAGGCGACCTAACTCTTCTGATGATCCAACTAACCTTAAGGCTGTTGTGTCATTCAAATCAAATAGAGGTACATCTTATGAATTGTATATCGAAGTACTTGATGCGGTGAACGCGGCATACAATGAGGTGTACGGTGCACGGGTTGGCCTTTCAGCAGATGAGTTTCTAGCTTTGGACAAAAGTGATGATGCCCAAAAAGCGGTATATGAACTTGCAAGGCAAGGAATACCCCGTGCGATTTCAATAGCTAAACCAGACTGATATGAGCGGACATAAGTTTAAAAAGAAAGCTAAATCAAATCCAGATATCCCTACTGCGGCATTACCAGACATCATTTTCATGTTGTTGTTCTTTTTTATGGTGGTGACGGTGATGCGTGAGCAGGAGATTATGGTAAAGCAAGTCCTTCCTAAAGCGACCCAACTGACCAAAATTGAGAAAAAGTCACTTGTTAGCCATATTTATATAGGCGAACCCACTAATACAGGACTATATGGAACTGAACCCAGAATTCAGACGAATGATGTCTTTGTAGTAAAGGAGGATATAGCGAGGTTTGTGAACAATGAAAAGGATAAATTGACTGAAGTTGAGAGAGATCAAATTGCTATGTCGATGAAGGTAGATATTGGGGTGAAGATGGGAATTATCACCGATGTGCAAGAGGAACTCAGAAATTCAAATGCAAGAAAAATTCTTTATAGCGCACCTAGAGCGATTGATAAATAACAGAACTTAATAATTCTTTAAAAGCCGCTAAGTAGCGGCTTTTTTTATGTCCTTTATTTTTGGATTAATTCATCCTATCCATCTCTCTGTCTTGATCCTTTTTCTTCAGGCTTTCCCTCTTGTCGAATAACTTCTTACCACGCGCTAGTGCAATTGATAGCTTTGCGAATCCACGGTCATTGATAAATAGGCGAGTTGGTATTATAGTCAATCCTTTTTCTTCTGATTTGGCTTTCAATTTTTCTAGCTCCTTTTTTCGAAGAAGTAGCTTTCTGGTTCGGGTAAGATCGTGGGATGAAAAACTCGCATTGTTGTATTGATTGATTGTCATTCCTTTGACCATCAACTCACCCTTGTCAAAATAGCAGTGCGCCTCCTGAATACTCGCCTTGCCCTCTCGCAACGACTTGATTTCAGTTCCCCTAAGAACCATTCCAGCAATATACGTGTCAATGAACTCGTACTCGTACCTCGCCTTACGATTTTTGATTTGAATAGAATTAGAAAAGCGACTTTCTTTTTTGGCCATCAGAGTCTAGGTAAGCAACAAATTTATTAACTAAAATGGCATTCTTGGCTTAGGACTATCATGTAGTTCTCCGGTAAAGCCAGCTTCGAATGCCAGATGGCCTGCCATGGCTATCATCGCGGCATTGTCCGTGCAATATTCAAACTTTGGAATATAGACCTCACATCCATTATTAATTTCGTTTAGCAAGACATTTCTGAGCTCTGAGTTTGCCGCAACTCCCCCGGCAATTGCCAATTGATCAATACCCAGTTCTTTTGATGCTACAAGGAATTTATTCATTAGCATTTTGACCAATGTTTTTTGAATAGAAGCGCATAGATCGTTGAGGTTCTCTGAAATGAAATCTTTGTTGTCTTTAACCTGATCTCTTAAAAAATAGAGCACCGATGTTTTGATACCAGAAAAAGAATAATCGAGATTAGGCATGTCCGTTTCCGAAAATGTGAAAGCTTCCGAATTTCCATACTTGGCAAGCTTATCAATCATAGGGCCACCAGGATAAGGAAGGCCTAACATTTTCGCACACTTGTCAAAAGCTTCTCCGACTGCATCGTCTTTAGTCTGACCCATAATTTCCATTTCCAAATAACTACTGACTTTTACAATTTGAGTATGACCTCCACTAACAGTAAGGCAGAGAAATGGAAATTTTGGTACGGGATTTTCAATGAAATGAGCCAGTATATGAGCGTGTAGATGATGCACAGGAACTAGAGGGACATTCATTGCAAAAGCCACGCTCTTGGCAAATGAACTCCCCACAAGCAATGCACCAAGTAATCCGGGTCCTTGTGTATAAGAAATTCCAGTTATTTCGTTGATAGAGACGTTGGCATTATCTAATGCTTGACTCACTACAGGTACAATATTTTGTTGATGTGCTCTGGAGGCTAACTCAGGCACTACGCCTCCATATCTTTTATGTACGGTTTGCGTGGCGATTACATTATTGATTATTTTACCTTCGCAGCAGATAGCAGCTGAGGTCTCGTCACAAGAGGATTCGATTCCGAGGATGATCATTATCTGGCAAAAATGACTCAAAAGATCAAAATACCTAGGTGGTTGAAATTATCTTTCAAAGTTTTTCTTTGGACAGCTATCACTTTGATATTTATTGTGGGGATTTTTTGGCTTGCAATGCAAACTACATTTGTTCAAAACTATGCTACTAAAAAAACATTGGCCTGGGCCACCGAAAAAACAAATCATGAAATAAGTATTGACAATGTCCGATTCTCCTGGTTCGATGAAATTGAGGTAAAAGGATTTATGTTGAAGGATTTTTCAAACGACACAGTGGTTAGCTCTAAGACGATTTTACTTAATTATGATCTCAGAACATTAATTAGTGATGAGAGCATGGAAATTGAGGAGGTCCATCTCGAATCCGGAGTGGTTAACATGATCCAGCATGCAGATTCATCAGACCTTAATCTAAATGTTTTTCTAAAATCATTGAAGAAGATTACCGGCGCGGATACATCAAAAACAAAGCCTATACTTCTGGATCGAATTATCGTAGAGGATTTTGCGTTTAGAGTGACTAATGAACAGACGGATGAGGATAAGAGTAAAATCGATTTTAGCCATCTGAAATTAGATATTCAACTTCTTGAAATCATAGACTTTGAGATGAAGAAAGATTCGATTGGGTTTGACATTCTTCAATTTCTAGCGACGGATGCTAGCGAACGTTTGACCTTCAAAGAATTGAGTACGCGTGTTGGATATACAGACAAGTTTCTTGTCTTGGATGATCTAACTATCCGAACAGAAAATTCAATTATTGGAGACTCGATACATCTGGCTTATAACCACCCATCAGCCCTGTCATCGTTTTCGGATAGTGTGAGTTTATTCGTCAATCTAAAGAATTCAAGGATCCATCCACGAGATATTCAGGCCATGCTTGGAAGTAATGCTTTGAAAAGCCCTTTGAGCTTGAGCTTTGAAATGACAGGTAAAGTTGGAGACTTGAAAGTAAATAATTTGCGTCTAGATCATGGTCAATCGTACATTAATTCTGAGATTTCATTAATCGGACTACCTGAGATTAATGAAACTTTTATGGATGTCTCTATGAAAAACTCCAGAATTCATTCAAGCGACATTGGGTTGTACGCAGGAACGGATAGCAATTTAATTGCTGGATTTGAATACGCCGATTTATCTGCCGTTTTCACCGGATTCATGAATAATTTTTCTACTAAGGCGACTGTCATAACTCCTCTGGGAACAATACATGCCGACATGAATGTGACCATTCCTGAGGATAAAGTTCTAACTTCTTACACAGGCCATCTGGAGTTGATCGAGTTTGACCTGGGATCACTAATCGGTGATACATTATTGTTACAAAATGCATCCTTAAAGGGGCGTGTAATAGGGAGAGGGATTACCAAAGAAAAAGCCACAGTTCTTGTAGATATGACTGCAGCAGACGTGGGTTTGAAGGATTACTCTTACGACAGTCTTACCTTTAAAGGTTACTTAGCGGCGAGGCATTTTTATGGACATTTCCGTATTGATGATCCCAATTGTAAAATCTCTGGAAGAACCAATATGGATTTGCGAAAAGCTCCAGAAAAATTATCCCTGAATGCTAAGATAGATACCCTCTTCACAAAAAATCTTAACCTCACACAGCAAGATTTTTTCTTGCAAACAAGAATTGACTTGAAACAAACACATTTGAATTTGGATTCAATCGTCGGAAGGCTAAAACTTTCGGAAACCTTGTTTCAACTGGATTCCACTCGCACGTTGAATTTGGATGTGGTTGATATCGAAACCAAGTTAGATAGCACTTCAAGACGGGTTACTCTGGATGCGCCGGGTGTTAAAGCAAGACTGCATGGTAAATTTACTTTTGAAGGATTGGCTGGTTTTTTAGTTAATGAACTAGATGATCTATCAGGATATTTTGAAGTAGATGTAGATAGCACCTATTTTGAAGTAGAACCACTGAAGGCAGAATTAGTAACTGAATTAGTTGACGTTAACCAGTATATAAATTTCTTTAGTCCTGCAGTCTCCATATCAAAAGGGGCCATACTTGAGGCAAGTTTTGAACAAAAGCAGTTTTCTGATGCCATAATATCACTTTATGCTCATGCGGATTCTATTCGTTATAATGAGGATACTTTCCTGCAAAATGAAGTGGATGTGTATGCATCGATGGATCCAAAGTCTGATGATGTTTTAGCTTCCTTCTTGTTCTCATCTCACGACCAACACTGGAAGTCAATGCCAGCATCGGAGAGATTTATTACCGAAGGGGTTTGGTTAGATGATAAGATAGAGCTGACAACTAATATACGGCAGCCGGATACAGACACAAAGACCAAGGTCAATAGTGAAATCATTCTTTCTAACGACAGTGTTGAAGTAAAATTTAAACCCTCTGAAATTGTGGCATTGGGAAACCAATGGAATTTTAACCCCGGCAATCATATTTGGCTAAGCAAGGAGGGTATATTTTTCGAAGCTTTGGAGATTGATAGTGATGATAAACTTGCCTCATTAAGCGGTTTGTTTTCTGATACCCTAAATACCAATATTAATCTGGTGTCCAGAAATATCGACTTGAGTCAGTTCAACTCGGTTTTGGGACTTCCCATTGAAGGGGTTTTTGATGCGGATTTTTCCTTTTACCGGCGACCTGGTAATCCATTCCAATTTGAAGGCAACTTCAATCTTTATGAGTTTTTATACAAGGATATTTTAATTGGCAATATCAATGGAACGTCCTATTGGGATGAGGACAAAGAGGGTGTAAGAGCTCGTGTATCTGTTGACAGAGAGAACTTTAGAACAATTGAGCTGGATGGCTATTATTATCCTCTCAAAGAGGAACAGTTCAATTTTGATGTTTCCTTTGATCAGGCTGATTTTAAGATGTTGGAGGCATTCACCGAAGAAAACCTCACCGACGTAAAAGGGGCTGCAAGTGGAAAGATTAAATTGTACGGGTCGGGACACGAACCCGTGCTATCAGGCACTTGTGAAATTGAGGAAGGTGGCTTCAAGGTTAATTATCTTCAAACGAATTACGAGTTTGGTGGGAAGATTTTGTTTGAAAAAAACAAAATTGGATTTGAAGATTTCGTACTACACGATGCAGATGGAGACCCAGCCATATTCAGAGGCAACATCCGACATGAATACTTCGACGAAATTATGGCCAATCTTCAGGTAGAGGCTTTGAATTTCAGTTTTCTAAATACTACCGCTTCCGACAACAACCTATATTACGGGAGTGCTGTAGCCTCAGGAGATATTTTTATTAATGGCCCTTTGAATGATTTGATTATTAAAGTCAATGCGAAAACAGAAAAAGGCACAAAATTCTATATACCACTATCGGACTCTGAGGAATATGAACAAGCGGAATTTATTAGCTTTATTGATCTATCAGACACTACTAGTTTGGCCAGGGATGCCATAAACGTGGTTGAACAGAACCTGGGACTCACAATAGATTTTGATCTTGAGGTAACACCAGATGCTTACGTAGAATTAATTTTTGATATCAAGACCGGAGACATAATAAGAGGTAGAGGAAATGGAAATCTTAAACTCAAACTTGATAAGAACGGAAATTTCGAATTGTATGGACCATTAACAATATCCGAAGGAGCGTACAATTTTACTGTTCCAAATTTTATAAATAAGGAATTTCAAGTGGTGCCCGGAGGCACCATCGTCTGGTATGGTGACCCTTATACTGGCAGCATGGAACTGACAGCTACATACCTACAGAAAGCCTCATTTGGAACGTTATTGGATGATCCGAGTGCAAATGAGGATGCATCTATGAGCCAAAAGTACCCGGTGATTGTAGTATTGGAGCTTAAAGGTGACATGCTGGCTCCAAGTATAGAATTTGATATTACCCTTGACGAATCCGTGAGTTTTGCCCAAAGCCAAGAAGTGTCCAAGTTGATCACACAAATAAAAAGTGATGAACAGCAGCTCAAACGCCAGGTAGTTAGTCTGTTATTTTTTAAGAAGTTTTCACCTCTTCAAAGCAGCTTTGTTGGAGGGGGTGGAGGAAGTGGTGGTTCTATTGGGAAAAGTCTGAGCGAATTCATGACTAATCAAATTAGCTATTTAGCAACACAGCTCGATGAAAATTTGGAAGTAGAAGTTGATCTAACCGATTTGGATAAAGAGGGCTTTAATACGTTTCAGCTACGTCTGGCTTATACCTTTTTAGATGGCAGGCTCAAAGTCACCAGAGGAGGGGACTTTTATAGTGCAACCTCTGAGAACCAGAATTTGGTAAGTGACATCATCGGTGACTGGTCGGTAGAGTATATGCTTACAAAAGATGGGAAGCTTCGAGCCAAAATGTTTAGCCAAAGTAATCAAAACTTACGGAGCAATTCGAGCCAACAAAATATTGAAACAGGCCTGAGTTTGAGATATATTAAGTCTTTCAATACCTTTAAAGATATTTTAAGTAATACACGTTCCGAAGCTATCCAAAGAAAGGAAGAGGACGAGTTCGATGATAACCAAACTGGTTCGAATTAATTTTTTTTAAGAATATTTAGTAACTTTTGATTCTCAATTACAAAATTCTATGAACTTCAAAAAATTTGCTCAAAAATATGCCGATGAAATCAATGGCGAATTCCGTGATTATGATGAGAATCAATCTGTTATAGTTATTCGATTGGAGGGAGACCGTTTTCAGGCAGTACAAGGCAATGTATACAACCATGAAAAATATGGGGGACGCGAAGTGGTACAACTCAAAACAAAAGTATGTACAGCCGCAGAATCCATAAATTTTTCAGAGGTACTGGCGTCAAGTACTGACAACATACATTCAAAGTTCATTATTGAAGATGGATTTCTAAAAATTGAAGCTTCTGCTTTTATGGACAGCATCAGTGATTCGAGGATAAAAGAAATGCTTCAGGAAATCGGAAACCTTGCCGATGAATGGGAATTGAAAATTACTGGGAAGGATATCTACTGATTCATTAATTTTGTCGAACAAGCTGGCTTATCGCTCCGATTTAGTTCGAAGAGGAAAGTACGGGCAACATAGCGTACCACACTTCTTAATTGGAAGATTGTTGACGGTAACGTCAGGGATAGAAAGTGCCACAGAAAAAATACCGCCATACCCTAGGTATGGTAAGGGTGAAATGGTAAGGTAAGAGCTTACCGCTTTGATGGTGACATCAAAGGCACGGCATACCTTGTGGGTTGAAAGGTCAAATAGGTTTTGTGTTTGAGGGTAACGCGCTCGAGCAAAATTGGGTAGACCGCTAGATTTCGATATTGATATCGAAACCAGATAAATGATAAGCCCTGATCTTGTATCAGGAACAGAACCCGGCTTACAAGCTTGTTTTTAATTTTTGCTAGAAGTATTATGCCAAAAATATTAATCGTAGATGATGAGAAGTCTATAAGAGATACGCTCATCGAAATATTGGAATTTGAAAAGTACACAGTTGATCAGGCTAGTGATGGGAAGGAGGGATGGATCATGTTGGAGAAGAATACCTATGATGTGGTTCTTTGCGATATCAAGATGCCCAGAATGGATGGATTGGAATTATTGGAAAAGGTAATGACAGAGGGCTATCAAGTGCCGTTTGTTATGATATCAGCGCATGGAAATATTGAAACGGCCGTTGAAGCTACTAAAAAAGGCGCATTTGACTTCATCCAAAAGCCACCGGACCTTAATCGCCTTTTAATCACTTTACGAAATGCTCTGGACAGAACGGAGTTGGTTCAAGAGACCAAGAAGTTAAGGAAAAAAGTTAGCAAGGCATACAATATTGTTGGAGAATCAAAAGGGATTATTGAGATAAAAGAAACCATTGAGAAGGTAGCACCAACGGATGCTAGGGTTATGATCACGGGTGAGAATGGTACAGGGAAGGAGCTAGTCGCTCGTTGGATTCATGAAAAAAGTCAGAGAAGCTCATCCGATCTAATTGAAGTAAATTGTGCGGCCATTCCGTCTGAACTTATTGAAAGTGAGCTCTTTGGGCACGAAAAGGGATCTTTTACTTCAGCGCATAAGCAACGTATTGGAAAATTTGAACAAGCCAATGGCGGGACATTATTTTTAGATGAAATAGGAGATATGAGTCTTTCTGCCCAAGCGAAGGTCTTGCGAGCATTACAAGAAAATCAAATCACAAGAGTTGGGGGTGATAAATCAATAAAAGTGAATGTGCGCGTATTGGCTGCTACAAATAAGAATCTAAAGGCAGAAATAGAGGAAGGAAGATTTAGGGAAGACCTCTACCATCGGATTAGTGTGGTTGTTATAAAAGTCCCTGCACTTAGGGAGAGATCTGACGATATCAACATGCTAGCTGATCATTTTTTGGATCAAATTGCCTCTGAATATGGTGACCCAAGGAAAGAAATTGATAGTAAGGCGTTATCTGAATTAGTAAAAATGCCTTGGACTGGTAATATAAGGGAGCTCAGAAATGTTATTGAACGATTGGTCATAATGTCTGACAACCCTATAAAATTATCAGATGTTAAGAAATACGTTGATGCTTAAATTATACCTTTTGCTCAGAATCCTGCTGAGGAGTAGTATTACTATCAGCATAGGTTGGACAAGTTTTCTGAGTACACGCACTTAGTCCAAGAATTATTAGGGCAACTATGGCAATTTTCACTTTCATAACACAGTGTGTATGGTTCTACACTTATTTGTCTTATTCAAAAATAGGTGTAAGTTTTCTTCTTTACAACATATTTTTTCATAAAATATTTTAATAATCATTACAATAATAGGCTACAACCACGAATATCTGAGTTGTCCATGCGTCCCAACACTTCAAATTCACCATTTTTATTAGCATCAACAATGTCTTTGGTTTCTACAAAAGCACAGCTGTCAACGTTTGCTAAATCAATGATATTCATTGCTCCTCGCCCCTCTAAGCTAATGTCAAATGGGTCGTTAAGATCTCTAACAAACGGTTTACACCAATTTGGAAAGCGGAGGCACCCTTCAGTTCCATAGGCCTGACTCAACAATTCCGTCATGCCATATTCCGAATGAATAACATCACAATTAAATGCTTCCTTCAAAATTGAATGAAGTTCCTTTCGGGTGATCTCTTTTTTTCGTCCTTTCATACCCCCAGTATCAACCACAATGTGCCCAGATAAATCAATTTTAACAGTTTCAGCCAAATCTAATAGTGCATAGCTGACACCAAATAGCATTAATTTTTGCTTAGAGCTATTTATTTTTTCAATTAACTGTGAATGACTGTTTAGGTGGAATCCTGATTCGTGTGACCCTTTAGTAATGAAATAATTCATCATTTCCACTAATGACGAATTGCCCTGCTCCAAATAAGATGGGAGCAAGGCCAATATGTTAACCTCGTTCAATGTTCCAAAATAATCCTCTGCTATTCTCAAGCTAAGATCATGATAGAAATCTATATTTCGAATATAGTGCCGACTCCTACCTGTTTTTGTCGTTCCACTACTTTTGAATACTTGCTCCTCAGCCCATTCTCCTGTTTTCACAACATGTGACTTGAAAAGTTCGATAGGGAGAAAAGGAATTTCCAGAACATTGTTTATTTCCTCTGGTTTAATGGACAAGTGATTTATGAACTCACTGTATACCGAATTTTGAGAACATTGAATTTTAAAAAGCTGTAAAGCCCTTTGATTAAATACTTTGTCTGTTACTTTGAAAATATCTTTTTTAAAGGTTTCTAAGGATTCCATTTTGTAGATAGGGGAAGGCAGCCTTTACTTTGTATTAGAATATATGAATCGATCAAGTTATCAAATATCACTGTTTTTAATCACTCTGGCTCTAGTAGGATGTCATAGGCCGCCAGAATTTCCAGAAACACCGAAAATTAAATTTGAAAGATTACATCTTACTGATACTTCTACCTTGATCTTAGATTTTAACTTGACCGATGGTGATGGTGATATAGGGCTAGATGTTGAGAGTGAAAGAATTAGTGATTCTTACGCACCGTATCATTCATATTCGATTATTGCAAACCAACCGAATTCAATTGAAACCATCACTGATGGAAACAGAAGATATGTTATTATTCATGATGAATTTTTTGTTTCAATAAGCGATGAACTTGTTGGTCCGTACTATTCTGTCCCAGTTGTTTTAATCCCTTTAATACTTACTCTGAACAAAGGAATAGTTGATGGGCAGCAAATAACTGAGACAGTAACTTTCTTAGGGCCATCATCAGAAGCGGGCGCGGAGTTTATGTTAACTGAAGATCCTATTCCAGATTCCGGCTATAGATGTGAAGATTATGAAATTATGTCTTTCTTTACTGTCAGTCAGCAATTGGATGGAGATGGTAACGTAATTTCGGAATCTTTAAATGAAGAAATTGACACGGTACTAGTTCAGCGTAATCCATTTCATTTTAACATTTATATTGACTTATTGGTGAAGCAAGGGAATGATTATATAACTTATCAAGAGTTTGTTCCTGCACTTGTCTCGGAATGTGATCCGCTATTTACCAGTAGATTCCCAGTTTTTGATAGATCAGATTTTGGTAGGCCACTCGATGGATCAATTTCGTATGCGTTCTTCTCAACTCAGTTTGCTACCGACAATTCTTTTATCCTGAACGAGACTCTTCGCCTAAGATTTTATATCTACGACCGAGCACTCAACCAAAGTAATGTAGTCGAGACACCAGATTTCAAAATATTGGATTTAAGGACGGGGGATCTAGTGGGCAATTAATATCGCGTAGGATCTGCTTCCTTGATTAAATCAACTATTCCTTCAAAGATATCCTCGGCACCAGGTTTGGAAAAATAATCACCATCCGTCCCATAAGCAGGACGATGATCTTTTCCAGTGATTGTCATTGGTTTTGAATCCAAGGAAAAATAGCCATTGTCTCGCTCCAATATTTGTTGGAGAATGTAGGCAGACGCCCCTCCAGGCACATCTTCATCCACAACAACTAGTCTATTCGTTTTCTTAAGTGATTTAGAAATTATACCTGATAAATCAAATGGAAGCAAGGTTTGCGCATCGATAACTTCAGCTTCGATCCCAAACTCATTCAACTGATCCGCTGCATCCATGACAGTTCTACAAGTAGATCCATATGTGACAATGGTTACGTCCACACCTTCCCTAAGCACTTCGGGAATTCCAATAGGCACTGAGAATTCACCGAGATTATCAGGGATTCGTTCTTTCAGTCTGTATCCATTCAAGGACTCAATTAATATTGCAGGATCGTCAGATTTAATTAGCGTATTATATAAGCCTGCAGCTTGGGTCATATTTCGAGGTGTAAGCACATATATACCCCGAACCGAATTGAGAATCATGCCCATAGGGGAACCAGAATGCCAAACCCCTTCTAATCTATGACCCCTTGTCCTGATTATTAGAGGTGCTTTTTGACCTCCATAGGTTCGGTATTGAAGAGTGGCCAGATCATCCGAAAGGGTTTGTATTGCATATAGCACATAATCTAGATATTGGATCTCAACAATAGGTCTCAGACCCCTTAATGCGGCTCCAATGCCCTGACCGATGATCGTGGTTTCTCGAATTCCCGTATCCGTTACTCGTAAATCTCCATGCTTTTCCTGAAGTCCGGCAAATCCTTGATTTACGTCACCAATTTTTCCAACATCCTCACCAATTGCAAAAATCTCAGGATTTGATGCTAGCAAATTATCAAAGCATGCTTGTAGTACTTCTCGACCATCTACGAGAGGAGATGAGTCAGAATATTTGGCTGGAACCTCTTTGGTATTTATTGCGCGTATGGAAGACTCACTGTAGAGTTTAGAGCTGTATTCTCTTGTGTGTTTTTCTGTTGTATTTTCCAACCAAAGCATCAAATTAGATCTGGTATCAGACTCATCATTTCTAACATATCTTAAGGACTTTCTCGCAGCACGTATCACATCTGCTTTGCTAGGTGTAATTTCTTCTTTCAGGTTATTAGCAAGACGATCCGTGTCGGGGGTATTCAGCGACTCTAATAGAGCCACCACTGTACCCTGATCATTCTTTATATTTGTGATGAAACTACTCCAGGCAATGGATCTGGCTTCTTTTGCTGCTTTTTTTGCTGCAAGTTCAATCTCATTTAATTCTTCTGAAGTGGATATGTCTGCATCCAAAATCCATTCTCTCATTTTTGGAAGGCAGTCATGCGCTTGCTCCCAAAGAAGTCTTTTCTTCGACTTATAGCGCTCATGCGAGCCTGAAGTAGAGTGACCTTGAGGCTGTGTCACTTCAGTCACATGAACTAAGCATGGAACATGTTCTTCTCTGGCAATTTTGGTTGCCTTTTTATACGTTTCAACTAATGCCGGATAGTCCCAACCTCTAACTTCAAATATTTCGAATCCCTTCTCCTTGTCAGTTCGCTGTAGCCCGGACAAAAACTTAGAAATGCTTTGTTTGGTCGTATGATAACCTTTAGGAACAGATATGCCATACTCATCATCCCAAACGGACATGACCACAGGCACTTGTAAAACACCGATCGCATTGATTGATTCGAAAAAATGTCCTTCAGATGTTGAAGCATTTCCAATTGTGCCAAAAGCTACTTCGTTACCCTTGATAGAAAAGTCCGTTTTGTCATGAAGTGCCGGGTTATTTCTATACAACTTTGAAGCGTATGCGAGACCCACTAGCCTTGGCATCTGACCAGCAGTTGGGGAAATATCTGCACTTGAATTCTTTTGATCAGTTTGAGAAATCCAATCTCCATTATCATCTAGAAAACGGGTGGCAAAATGCCCATTCATCATTCGTCCAGCAGAGGCCGGTTCTGCTTCAACATCTGTATGAGCATATAGTTGCGCAAAAAATGCTTGGGAGGTCAATCGTCCAATGGCCATCATAAAGGTCTGGTCTCGGTAATAACCAGAACGCCAGTCACCATTTTCAAAAACCCGCGCCATGGCCAATTGTGGAACCTCCTTTCCATCTCCGAAAATCCCAAATTTTGCCTTGCCCATGAATACCTCCTTGCGACCAATCAAACTAATCTCACGACTCTCAACTGCCAATTTGTAATCAGCAAGTACCTTAGCACTCGAGATAGTTAGTTTATTCAATTTTTTCGCAGTTTCAACAGCCATTGAAATATTTATTATTGAGGATTAGTGTTTACAAAAAAGGGAGTAAAACAAGTAGCGCCAAAAGGTGCAAAAATCATTCAAACAACCTCTATTGTAAGGTTTGACAAAATTAAAGCAAAAAACCAGATGTACCAATTTGTTTAATTCTGTGGAACACTGGTTGAATGAATCTGCTCTACCCTTAATCCATGTTGTAATCGGAGATAATAAGTGTGTTAAAGCTAAATGTTAAGAGCTATGTGAAAGCGTGACATTTACGCACAGTGTTTTCGAGTTAATCGTGAGTTGGCTAGACAACTGACCTGCCTAGCCCAGAGGGTACGTTGCTAATTGCTTAAGTTATGGTTAAGAAATTAGCAAGATACCTAACGGTAGTGTACAAAAAAGCCGAATAAATAGTATGCAAAAATTTGAAATGGAGCTGCGATTCCTTTTTCTTACTGATTCAATTTTATTACCCATTAAAAACCATATTAAAATGAAAAAGTTAAAAGTAATGACAATGATTGGAGTCCTATTCATGGCACTTATGAGCTCATGTGGAGACGACAATTTTGAAGAATTAAAAATTAATGATCCCGTTGATACTGAAAGTACTGATGGAGATGGAAATGAAGGAGGAGGAGGAGGAACCAATAAACCTCCCTCAATAGATTAGTTGATTTAAATGCCTGAGAACCAAACTATTATCAACTGATAATATGATTTGAACAGTTAATTAAAAGGTCTATTTTATTAGACCTTTTTTTTATACATTGCCTCTGATATCATGGATAACTCACTATTAAAGTACTTGGGTCTAGTTGTAGGACTGCCTTTGATTGTTGCTATAAGTTCCTGTCAGGGTGGAAAACCAGATACCAGTGAATTTGATGCGACATACACAAAAGCATATGACCACATCAGTGATTCAATAAACTTCTCCATAGCGGAATGTGAGAAATCAATCGAATTAGCAGAAGCCACTAAGGATCCGAAACTTTTAGGTAAGAGTTATTGGTTGATGGGGTACTTGTATGACCTCAGCGATGACTTGTTGAAATCCATGACTTATTACAATAGAGCGGCTGACATTTACATCCATCTTGAAGATTACGAATCGGCGGTAAAGCTTCTTGAAAATGCAGGAACAATTGCTCTGGAATCTAACGCAGGCGAAGTAGCTCTTGGTAGATATACAGAGCGATTGAAGTGCGCACTTAAACTTGATTACTTAGCAAAAGCCAATGCTTACTATGACATTGCTCTTGCTCATAAAAGCAATAACCAACTTGATTCTGCTCATTTTTATAACCTGAAGGTTTTGGATATTGTGGGAATAGATAGTCTCCTGATCTCGAATGTTCTCAATGAGCTCGGACAAATCCAATTCCATATTGATAATCTTGATTCAGCTAGGTTACTCTACAAACAGTCTCTTGACTTTGATGGCTCACCTTCCAAACGATATAAAACAACTAACAATATTGCCAATACTTACTTGAAGGAGGGTGATCTTTTAAGTGCGAAACTTTGGTTCAGAATGGCTCTTAATTTGGGTGGAAATAATTTGAAATCGAACAGAGCAGTGATAAAACCCCTCAACGGACTAGGTAAAGTATGCTATCGATTAAATCAAAAAGATTCTGCATTATACTATTTCAAGAAATCGGTAGATGCTAACATGAACTCGCGCGGTGTGTTAGCCAACCAAAGCAATCATGCAAATGATCTCTTCCGTTCTACGACCTGGGACCTGAGCGTATCACATCAATACATCGAAGAGCTGGATAGTGTGTATGCCTCACAGCTTGTATCCTCATTCATAAGTGGACAATTTTCAGATTTGCTCAATTCAATGACGAGCCTAACACAATCTGAAACCAAGCGATCCATACAACTGGTGAGTGCGAATAGGGACAAATCAAAACTCATTGCTCAACTCAAATCCTATGAGCAAGCCAGATCTAAACATATAATGTACATTGCCTTTTTACTTTCTCTAACTGCCTTGGGGATATTCCTCGGAATAAGACGATTGCTCAAAGCTACCAGAATAAAAAAGGAGCTGGATGAAGATATTGAAAGACTAGGTGTTACAATTTGATTGCGTCTACGACCTTCTCTCATCAACAAATCAACTAAACCCCAGACAATTTCTTCGAATAAAATCCAGTACATACTTCCATATCACATGATAATAATTAATAAAAGGAAATATTATTCTGAAATATCTGATTTATAGTTGTTTACTACCTGAGACACACACTAATCAGGAAAAATATTACTGATTTTTATTTCTTTCAGAATTACTCATTTCCAGAACTTATATTTGCTTTCAAACTTTAAATTTTGAGTCATGATCATCGGCGTACCTAAGGAAATTAAAAACAATGAAAATCGCGTGGCGGTTACTCCAGCAGGAGTCAAGGAGCTGTCTAAACACGGTCATTCTGTATTCGTGCAAATAACAGCAGGAGAAGGGAGTGGGTTTTCAGATGAGGAATACATAGGAGCAGGTGCAACAATGCTTCCAACAATTGAAGAAACGTATGCAAAGGCCGAGATGATCATTAAGGTTAAAGAGCCTATTGAGCCTGAATATAAACTGATAAAGAAAGATCAACTTGTGTTCACGTACTTTCATTTTGCTTCATACGAGCCACTTACCCATGCGATGATGGAAAGTGGATCTGTTTGCTTGGCATATGAAACGGTTGAGTTGCAGGATCGATCCCTTCCTCTATTGGTGCCAATGTCAGAAGTTGCAGGAAGAATGGCCATACAGGAAGGAGCCAAGTATTTGGAGAAACCATTGAAGGGTAGAGGGATATTACTGGGAGGCGTTCCGGGTGTTAGTCCAGCAAAAGTGTTGATTCTTGGTGGCGGTGTTGTTGGAACGAACGCAGCAAAAATGGCGGCAGGAATGGGTGCGGATGTGACCATCATGGATTTGAGCCTTCCACGCTTGAGGTATCTTGATGACGTGATGCCAGCTAATGTAAATACCATGATGTCAAATGACTACAATATTCATGAGCTGATTAAAACGCATGATCTAATAGTGGGTGCGGTGCTTATACCGGGAGCGAAAGCACCGAATTTGATCACAAGAGCTATGCTCAAAGATATGAGGCAGGGAACGGTACTAGTGGATGTGGCTGTAGATCAAGGTGGATGCATAGAGACATGCAAACCTACCACTCATGAAGATCCAACGTTTATCATTGATGATATAATGCACTACTGCGTGGCAAATATGCCAGGAGCGGTACCTTATACATCGACACTTGCCCTTACGAATGCGACACTCCCCTATGCCATAGAACTAGCCAATAAGGGATGGAAGAAAGCTTGTCAGGATAGTGAACAACTCAGGCTAGGTTTGAATGTGGTCAACGGGGATGTTGTGTATAAGGGCGTGTCGGATGCATTTGATTTGCCTTATACGGATGTAGAGACGTATCTATAAGTCGTCTGTCTTTTTTAGCATTTCCTGAAGTTCTTTAGAGAGGCTGAGTTTAGTATTGGCATGACCTTCTGCCATTTGCATGTGCATCATGATTTCCATTCGCACTTTTAGCGGAGCGCTTTCCAGCAATTCTTTGAGAGTAGATTTGGTTTTTTCTGAGATCATTTTGCTTTTTCAGTGAGGGCTCTATCCTTCGCAAAGTATTTATATCCATACCAGAATAGGAGCATGGATCCTTGCACAGCCATTGCTATAGCCAGAATGATCAAAATACGCCCAGGCCAAGGACCTAAAAAATCAACAACTGTGTTTCCATCTGGAAGAGAGTCGCCCATACTACCATAATTCCAATTGAATATAACATTAAGGGGCGTGATAAAAATAACATATCCAATATCAGCAAGCAGAACAATAAATAGTTTTCGAGATGAGGGTTGATAATTTCTAATGATCAGATCATAAAAGAAGAGTGCAATAATTCCAGCATGCATGAACCAGTAAAGCCAAAATCTTAACGAAGCAGGGTCTTGATCGCCGGTGGGAGTTATGATTGCTTGAGTGGTTAAAGTAAGGGCAGAAAAAAATAGTAGTGATCTTCCAAACTTAAAAGGGAATATGAGTGAAAGGCTCCCAGTAACGATTACAATATCGCAAACTTGAAAAGGGAGGCTTTTTCCCCATTCAAAGATACCAGGCAAGAAATAGTAGATATTGTATAGAACCCAAATGCCAAGCATACTGATACCCAAAGCACGACTGATTCTATTTATGGTTCCTTTGGATTTCGCTCTTTTTCCGGCAAGCAATACAAACACACTCGTACCGATTACGAAGAGGATCATTAGTACATGATGCGTTGGAGTTATGGGCATTTGCTAATTATTTTTCTTTATCCGACTCCTGTATAAACTCCCTTATTTGCTTGTACACGTTCTCTCGATCCAGATCATTATGCGGCTCGTGGTAGGTGTCTTTTAGCGGAATCCATTTCACATGGTCTTTATTCTTTTCAGCAAAGACTTCTGAAGAAGGAAAGCTCACCAGCTGATCTGCATCCCCATGGTAATGAAGACCATTTATTTTCAACTTGTTTTCGTTTTCAAGAACGGCCCTTCCATTTTTGGTTAGTTCAAGAAATAAGCGGATCGAAATTCTATCATGAACTAGTGGATCGTCTATATACTTCAGTATTTCATTTGCATCTCGACTAATAGCACTGACGTCTAGCTCATTGGATTGAAGCAAGCCAGGTAGAAGTTCGCCAATAATCTTAGCTAGTTTAACCTTCCATACAGGTGGTTGAAAGACTACATCAAAAAAGGGGGAGGAGAGGATGAACCCACTCAGTTCGCTTGTAGTTTTTGTTTTCACAAAATTTGCAACCAGATTTCCACCCATGCTGTGCCCGAACAATATCATTGGAGTGTCAGTATATTCTGCCCTTGCTGTTTTGAGCAGTTCTTCGATATCCAATAGAAGAAGTTCATAGGAGGGAGTATGCCCTCGTTTACCCTCAGATAAGCCGTGTCCTCGAAGATCGATAGCAATTACGGAGCAATTCGCTTTATTCAACATGTTGGCCATTTCCAGATAACGACCGCCATGTTCGCCTAATCCATGAACTATACAAATTACTTTATTCGGGAGATCAACAGCCCAATGATGGAGGTGGAGTTTGAGGCCATCTTGTGAAAGTATAGATTGGTTTTCTTCGCTCATTATGCAAGGGTAACTAAATTGAGCTATCAAATTAATGTAAGTTCAAAGATGAAGCATAAGTTGAACCAAATAATACATTCATTTCCGATTCAATTGGTTTTTTACCATGTAAGACGAAATGTGGCGATGCTAGGTATTTGGATTATTTTGATTGCTGCCATGGCAGGCGGAATAGGGCGGGTGTATGGGATTCAATACTTGTTTCTAGACCCTGAATATTTAACCAGAGTCAATTTTTGGAGTTTCTTTATTGTGGGAATAACCTACGGCCAGTTGGTGATGGCGTTTCATATGACCAGCTATATTTTGGATAGTCACCGTTTTACTTTTTTAGGAATTCTAGAACGACCTTTTGCGAAATTTTCTGTGAATAACAGTATAATTCCTTTGGTGACATTCATTGTTTATGTCCTATTGATTGTACAGTTTCAGTTGAACAATGAGTTTAAAAACCCATGGCACATTGTTACCGATCTGGCGGGACTAGCCAGCGGTATGATCATATTACTAATTGTTTCGTTCTTCTATTTCAAATGGACGAACAAGGATATTTTCAAGTATTTCGCTGGTAATGTAGACAAGCAATTGCGCAAGAGTGGTTTGAGCAGAGAAAGGATGATGAAGAAGCTGAAAGAGACAAGGACTCAAAAATTCTCTGTTCACAATTATCTGGACTTAGAATTACGGATAGAGAAAACAGATAGACTTGTGAGATTTTACGATAAGAAAACCATCTTAAAAGTCTTTGATCAAAACCATATCAACTCGGTTATCATCGGATCGGTTCTAATTATTATGATGATCGTGCTTGGTGGTTATACTGACAATCCTGTTCTTCAAATTCCAGCGGCAGCCAGTGCAATGCTATTTTTCACTATGCTTATCATCCTTGTTGGAGCAGTTACTTATTGGTTTCGTGGATGGGGCATATCATTCGTTGTTGGTCTCTTCTTTGTTGTGAACATAGCAGTGAAAAATGGATACATTAGTAATCCACATGAAGCAACAGGTTTGAATTATTCTTCAGAATCAGTTAAATATTCACTGGATCAACTTAGGAAAGTTAATACTCCAACAGAATACTTCGAAGATGTGCATCAGATGACTCATAATCTAGAGAATTGGAAGAAAAATCAAGGTCAGGACAAGCCTAAGATGATATTACTCTGTACCAGTGGTGGTGGTCAACGCGCAGCACTTTGGACTTTGAATGCCATGCAAAAGTTGGATAGCGTTACAAATGGTTTGCTAATGAACAAAACTGCTTTGATCACAGGGGCATCTGGAGGCATGATAGGAGCAGCGTACTTTAGGGAAATATATTTGCGGTCATTACAGTCAGAGGATTCAATAAGTGACGAACAATATTTAGAAAATATTGCGCGAGACAATTTGAATCCGGTAATATTTAGCTTGCTAGTAAATGACGCTTTTTTGAAATTCAGAACATACGATTATTTGGGCAAAACTTACTCGATGGATAGAGGGTATGCTTTTGAGCAAAACTTAAATAATAATTTAGGAGGGATTATGGATAAGAAGATTTCGGACTATGCTCAAGACGAACAATCGGGAAGGATTCCTACAATGATTCTCTCTCCAACGATTGCCAATGATGGAAGGAAATTGTACATCACCTCTCGGCCTTTCTCATTTATGAATATTAACGAAACAGCCAAAGACAGCTCTAAGTTTAGAGGTGTTGATTATTTACGATTGTTTTCAGAGCATGACGCTGGTGAGTTAAGTTTTATTACCGCACTTCGAATGTCCGCTTCATTTCCATACATAACCCCCACAATTATGCTCCCTTCAAAACCAAGAATGGAAGTCATGGACGCTGGCATTTCAGATAATTTTGGTGTAAGTGATGCCATTAGATTTTTATATGTCTTCAGGAAGTGGGTTGAAGAGAATACTTCAGGCGTTGTTCTAGTCATAATCAGGGATACTCATCCAAATGAAGAAATTGAGGGTCGCCCAATTCCGTCGATCGTTGACCGCCTCACTTACCCAATTGCAAGTGTATACAATAACATGGGCCGTATGCAGGACAGGAGCAACGATTCACGCATTGAGCAGGCGAGTAAATGGTTTGATGCACCCATGGATATTGTTGAGTTAATCTATGATTCAAATGAAAATGATACCGACCAGAAGCGTGCTTCCCTGAGCTGGCACTTGACAACAAAGGAAAAGCACGATATAATTAAGAAGATCGAAGAAGAAGGAAATAAGAAAGCTCTCAACAAGTTAAGAGCTCTCATTCATAGTGAGTGAGACTATGAGAATTATTGATGGTAATTTCGCTTAAATCATGGATTTTAACATTACCCTAAACTGGGTATATTTCGTTTGTGAGAAAATTATTATTTGAGATTAGGATATGCCGCTAATTTGAGAAATCTCCACTGTAGGAATAGCATTTCAAATAGCCATTGAACTCACTTCACACGAGTATCTCGTTGTTGGACAGTAGTGAAATTGTAGTGATACCCGAAAGATTCTATGCTATGTTGGTTTAGAATAACCAAATAAAGCAGGAATAGGATATTCCTTTCTTTGTAGATGGTCACAATGCGAGCATTTATAGTGTTTTATCATAGCTCCCTGCTTAGTATCTGTTGGCTCTTTTGACACATCTTGCTTATATTCTTTGGCTGTTCTGTAATTACAATTATCGCAAATTAACATGTGGAGTTTTCCAGCATAGGTTTCAATAAGCTTAAATCCGCTTTCTTCGTCCAGCCATACATCGTATTCATATTCGGACGAATTTTCAAGGTTAATCAACTCCTCAGTAAGATATTCATCTTCTTCATCCTCGGTCAATAGACGCAATTCATGGCCAGTATTGGGATTATATCGCTGTTTGAATCTCAGGCCATTTAATCGCTTTTCTAGCTGAGTAGGGTAAAGCACCTTAAGATAGGTGTTTATAATGTAGCCAATCAGGAATCCGCTAAAAATGGATACCATGGTTTTCATGGTAAGAATTATTTCTGATTTAGTATAGAAACCCACCAGCAGTGTATTTAGATAAAGAGTGGCACCAATAGTAAAGATCACCCCAGCAAACGACAGGTACTTAATCTCAAACGAACTAATAAATTGATGCTTTTTGACTGGATTCCTTTTTGTAAGCAACAGCAACAAATAAAAAATTAAAATCAGCCCAGAACAAGCCAACGCAATCTTTGACCAAATAGCCGTTACTTCAATCCAATTTTCGGTAAATAGTTCAAATTCTTCTTTCATGACTGGGATTTTTGGTGGAGGTTTCCATAACCAAAAAGTTAAGAAATTCTAATTCAAACTCAC
>JAAEPI010001293.1 GCA_024232835.1 Cytophagales bacterium | reverse complement strand
CGATTTCATGGATTGGTGATGGGACTGACCGCAAATGTTCCGGTTATTGCGCTGACATTTCGACAGGAAGCCAAACTCCACAACATGATGAAACGGGTGAGACAGAACGAAAGTCTTTTTGAGGTTGGGAATCTTGAACAGAAGGCGTTTTTGGAGCGAATCGAGTATATCCTCTCTCACCATGAGACAATCAAAATACAACTGGTGCAATTGGTATCTTCCCTGAAGGAAGAGGCTGAAAAGTGCAATAAGGTGCTGGGAAAGACGTTAATGAATATTCCAAATTGCAAATGAGGAGCAAATAAATGGGATCTCTATGGCAATTATATCAATTCAATATGTTGATGAAAAATCAATGGGGCAGTCCATCTCAACTTGCTGACATTCAGCATAAAAAATTACAAGCCCTGATTCATCATGCCTATGCACGGGTTCCCTATTATCGTAAGTTATTCGATACGATCGGAGCGAAACCGGAGGATATCAGGACAACAGACGATCTGGCCGCTATTCCTAT
>JAAEPI010001292.1 GCA_024232835.1 Cytophagales bacterium | reverse complement strand
GCCTCAACATTCAAGACCTCAAATTCCAATGTGGTGGTGGCCCACAAGGTTTTGAAGGCACTCAACATATTGAAGGTGGTGTAGTCCACTATTGGGCAGAAGGTACGCATCGTCATTTGATTGAAAAAAACCTTCACCCACAAAAAATTGCTGAAAAGGTGTTGGAAGATATTAAACATTGTTCGGGTAGCTGGGATCTCAATATCTCTACTCATTCCGAAGTTCCTATCAATCTGATTGGTCATCTTATCCATTCTGGTGATATTAAACCATCCGATGTTCGTGTGTTTGTCATGTCCGATGACAACCAGTCTATTCAGTTTGAAGCAACTTTCAATGCGAAAGGTTTCTTGGAAAATTGGCCGTATGGCTTCATGGACTTTGATACCACCAAAGCAAAAAAAGACACCAAATTTTCTAACCCGAAATTTTCTGTGCCTTCGGAGGCTTAAAGTGAACTCAGACGCCGAAAGAAAAGCTCTGTATGCCTGTAAGCAACCTAATGGATCAGAGCGGAAAGAAATTGAATCGACTGGTGTATTTCTGACCGGGCTTTATTACTACCATCATTGTGTTGCTCAACAGCCTAACGGGCAGTGGCAAGCTTTTGATGAAAAACCTGTGCTTACGGCGAAGGGTTG
>JAAEPI010001291.1 GCA_024232835.1 Cytophagales bacterium | reverse complement strand
GAGTTGATGAGGCTAGGAGGGCACTATTCCTAGCAAAGGACATTTATCACCATGATCCTAGTGAGGATGCAAGAGAGGAGGTAGCCATTAAGAAAGACCAGTTAAAGTCTAGTTATGGAGAGGTGGAAGAAGAAATCTTGAAGATGAAAATAAAGAAAGTGGAGGAAACAGCAGATCGCTGTAAGAACAAGGAGAGCTGGAATCTTGTCAATGATATTACCGGTAGGACAAGATCTGGCAGTGGACTTGTAGAAGGGGGTAGTGCTGAGGAGCGCTTGAAGAACTGGAAAAAGCACTTTAACGCATTACTAGGTCAACCACCTACAGTCCCAGATGAGAACCTCCTGATTCAAGACATGCACCCACCTTTGGACATTGAGACCAGTCCTTTTACTATGGAGGAACTTCATCGTGCAAAGAAACAAATAGTGGAAGGTAAAGCATATGGTGATGATGGCATTTCTCCTGAAGTTATGAAACGGGTTGATATCGACGACATCATCCTTGAGTTTTGCAACAATGCCCTGTGCGATGGTCATGTCCCCGATCAATGGAAACTAAGTAACATCGTACCTGTACCAAAGAAAGGGGACCTTACCAAAACGGACAACTACAGGGGTATATCGCTGACATCAATTGTCAGTAAAACCCTTAATCGAATGTTGCTGAACCGGATTCAGCCTCACCTCGAGAAAGTGTTGAGGGACAATCAGAATGGCTTTCGACCAGGTCGCTCTACAACATCCCATATACTTGCACTAAGAAGGATTATAGAGGGGACTAAGGCTAAGAATCTCAAGGCCACAATGGTATTCATTGACTTCAAAAAGGCCTTTGATAGTGTCCACAGAGGACTGCTTATGAAAATTCTGAGAGCTTATGGGATACCGGATGCCATCGTTAGGTTGATAGAGAGAATCTATACAGGGACAAAGGCTAAAGTACTAACAGCTGATGGTGTGACAGAAGTCTTTGATATCCTAGCTGGGGTGCTCCAAGGGGACACGTTAGCCCCTTATCTGTTCATCATAGTAATAGACTATATAATGACTGTATCCATCGATGATGACGCCTCTGATTTAGGGTTCACTCTCAAACCTGCACGGAGTAGACGGGTGCATGCAGAGAAATTTGTAGACACTGAGTTTGCAGATGATATTGCCCTTGTCACCAATACCATTGATGAGGCAAAACTACTCCTGGACAGGTTAGAGACAGCAGCACAAAGTGTTGGACTGATGATGAACAATTTAAAGACAAAGTACATGACTGTAAATATACCACAGGATGAATGCAATCTGACAGACAGCTGTGGCGAAAAAATTGAAGACGTTCCAGACTTTAAATATCTAGGCTCATGGATTGCTTCTACAGAACACGATTTCATAGTAAGAAAAGCGAAAGCATGGGCAGCTTGTCATAAGCTCAAAAAGATCTGGAATTCAAATCTTCGGAAAAACATGAAGGTCAGACTTTTCATAGCTACTGTGGAGTCAATATTGTTGTACGGATCTGAGACATGGACACTAACTGAGTCTCTAAAGAAGCGCATAGACGGATGTTACACCAGGATGCTAAGAATGGCCCTCAATGTAGATTGGAGGGAACGCAAGACCAACAAAGAGGTATATGGCACCCTTCCTCGAGCAACTATGAAGATCCAAGAACGAAGAATGCGACTAGCTGGACACATCCAACGGCATAATGAGCTAGTAGCACACCATACGTTGCTATGGGAGCCCACTCACGGAGTAAGGAGCAGGGGTAGGCCAGCCCTGACCTTTGTTGACAACCTGCGAGCTGACACTGGATTGACGAACACTGGAGAGATTAGCAGACTTATGGCGGATAGGATACTGTGGAGACAGCGAATTGATACTCGGACACTGAAGCCGCCTTAAGTCAAGTAAGTAAGTAAGTTATTTTTAATTATTTTTAATTTGCGCCATTACCAAATTGCAATTTTTAATGAACAAATACATGGCTGCATAGAATTCATAATGATCGAATTTTCGACATCAAATTATATTTTTAGAACACTTATGCGATTTAATATTTATCTTTAATCAATTTCATTTTAATTATTTTTAATTTTCCCCATTACCAAATTACAATTTTAATGAAAAATATATGGCCACATAGGATTCATAATTATCAAACTTCTGACACCAAAATTATATCCTTAGGGCATTCCTGCGATTTAATATTGATTTGTAATCAATTTATTTTTAATTATTTTTAATTATACGCCATTACCAAACTGCAATTTTTAATCAACAAATACATGGCCACATATGATTCATAATTATCGAATTTTCGACATCAAAATTATATTTTTAGAACACTC
>JAAEPI010001290.1 GCA_024232835.1 Cytophagales bacterium | reverse complement strand
TATGCGCTAACAAGCGATCTTTTACAGCCAGAATGGTTACCGGGGCATCAAGCTGTTTAATGACGAGTGAATCGTGTCCGACGCATAAACCCATGATAATGTTGAAGTCCACTTTTTCATCATTGACGATGCATGCCTGATAGATTGGATTACACATGGATTCGAAAGTGCCCGGAACAATCTTTTGCTCATCCGGAATGCCGATCTGTTCTTTGGGTGTTCGCCCGGATTTACAGACAATCGAGACCACTTCGAAATTGTGATTCTTGAAATATCGATCAACAACCTTGGCTTCATCAGCCAAGCCTTCACAAAAGATGAATCCCAGCTTATTGTATCGCATCTTGCCTGCGAACTCTGCGATTTCAAGAATTCGCGGTTTCATAGCTCTGACTTTACCATCAAGTTCCTGATAGCCCTCTCCCTCCTGGATAGTGGCATTCTGTGCGAATCTCAAGGTTTCAGAGTCCTCATATAGATGGATACTTTCTTCTAACAACTCTTTCTTGTGCAAAGTCGGACAATTGGCCAATCCTTTACCCTCTTTAATATTGCAAATTCTTTCAGACCAATGATGTGGACATCGTGCGCACGTCGGGGTCATTTTATTCATAACATTTTCCTCATAAATTATTGCTGAT
>JAAEPI010001289.1 GCA_024232835.1 Cytophagales bacterium | reverse complement strand
TTCTATTCATGTAACACATACCGCTATATCAAATCTGAAAGTTGCATTTATTACTTGAATTTAAGAATTGTGAATATGGCTTCAACCAAGTGTGCTGTTAATGCTGGAATGAAATATTTTCTCGTCTTAAGAGTGGTGAATCTATTACGAAAGACATTCGTCAGCCCTAAAAAGAGAAAGAGATAGATTGGTGTAATGATTAGATCTTGTATGCCCATGTTTGTTTAACGAACGAAGGAGGCGAATTTGAACTACATTAAGATTACAAAAATAAATGGATAATACAGGGTTTCGACATCAAACTAATAATAGACACCCCATTTTTTTAACCTTTCATTATTGATTTTGTAAAAATCTAATAGGCTAGTTTGGGCATCTGGGTAGTCCGATATTGATTCAATAGTATTTTTCTGAGTGCTTGTAATCCTAGAAACCATTTTTGCCAAATACATCCGGATTTTATAACTGAGAATTGAGGAGATGATTTGCTTAATGACCGGATATTTATGAAAAAATTTTCTAACTGGGACTACAGATATATCATTCTTCGTATTGTGTTTTTTATCCGAATGAATTTTTTCTTCTTCATTGATTTTAAGCCATTGAAAAAGTGCACGAACAGTTGAATCGGGATTATTCTTCAAATCCTCCATTCGAATGACTTTCATTTGATTTCTCGGGAAATAATTAAGAATACGGTTCAAATGGATATCATAGCATCCGAGTTCGATTATCACATTGTAATACCAGTGGTTTTCCTTTTCGTGAAATGCAATATTTATCAATTCGTCAAATGAACAAGTAATGCTCCCATTTCTTTTTTCCATCAAATAACTTGAAAATGCTCTTTGAACTGGTTCTCGAGTACAAAAAATGATCTTACATTCGGGGTTATGCTCTTTAAGCCTTTGTAGAGCTTTTTCAGATCGTGAAAACGTGGCGTGTTTAGCAACATTCATTTTGTTGCCATTTGTAGGGAGTTGGTAGTAATCTTCTAAATGAGTTGATCCTAGGTGGTATTCCTTATCAATATGAAAATAGCTCATTTCCATTTGAGGCTGAGACAATACTGAGGGATGCTGACCGAGATATGTTAGTAATGAAGTAGTAGCGGATTTTTGAGCACCTGCTATGAAAACATCTATCATTGTTCCTATGTCACTTACGTGCGCTTCTTTGAGACGCCTTTTTGAGCAAAAGTAATCATAAGTTTCAGCAACTACCAGCGAAGATATTCTGATTGCTTCGTTAATCGGATGTGTGACGTGTAGTTTTGAAATTGGTTGGTTCCAAAATCTAAGAATGCGTAGAGTATCCCTTTAGGAAGATTCATTAAAATACAATAATATCCCTGTATATAAGGATAATAAAGCTTAAATATATATCTTTGAGAGGAGATATAATGTAAAACCATGCCCCTTGTCCTCACCAAAGCCAAACAAATCATAACCGATTCGGTAGCCAAACCGCTGGATCATCTCATAGCCAGGGAAGTCGAGCTGCCTGTGGATGTGCAGAAGATCGTATCGGTGTTAGGCCCACGACGAGCAGGAAAGACGTCTGTGTGCTTGCAACTAATAAAGACATTCAGGGAATCCATGCCTTCACACCGATTACTCTATGTCAATTTTGAGGACGACCGTTTTTTTCCAGCACAGCTTGCAGATATGGATGTGTTATTGGAAGCTTATTACAGTTTGTATCCGGAAAACAAAGATGAAACAGTTTATTTCTTTTTTGATGAGATACAGGAAGTAGTGAATTGGGAGAAATTCGTCCGACGACTCTGGGATCAGGAAAATTGTAGAATCTATCTCACAGGTTCTTCATCAAAACTCTTGAGCAGAGAAATCGCTACGACACTGAGAGGGAGAACCTTATCCTATGAGATATTTCCTCTCTCGTTTGGAGAATTTTTACGATTCACAAATACCGACTATGATATGCATTCTTCAAAGGGAAAGGCGATACTGCAAAACAAGCTGATGACGTATATGCAGCAGGGGGGATTCCCTGAGCTCGTCTTCCTGCCCGAGCGATTTCACCGAGCTACGATTAACGAATACATCAATCTGATGCTCTATAAAGATTTGACTGAGCGATTTGGTGTGAGAAATCCACAATTACTCAAGTACTTGCTGAAATATACACTCACCAATCTGGCGAATGCTATGAGTGTGAACAAAGTCTATAATGACTTGAAATCGCAGGGCTACCAATTGAGTAAAAATACGGTGTACGATTATTTGTCACATTTGGAGGAGGCGTTTATCCTTTACAGAGTGAGTCGATGGAGTACCTCTGTTCGACAACAATCTATCAATCCAGACAAATTCTATGGGGTAGATCAGGCATTTAAATATGCTATGACAGGCGGACAGGATGAGGGTAGGGTATTGGAAAACATGGTATTTATGGCTCTGCGTCGATTGGGATATGTACCCAATTACGTGTTACAAAAGCAGGAGGTTGACTTTTATCTGGAAGGGAAGTGGCTGGTAAATGTCTGCTTGGATGCAAGCGATCTCACAACTAGATCCAGAGAACTGGCGGGGCTAAACGAGGCAATGAAATTTACCAAGCTTACACAAAGTGTGTTAGTCACATTGGATGAAGAAGGGGAGGAGCAGCTTGCAAATGGGTTGGTGAGAATAGTTCCAGCGAGGAATTTTCTTTTGGAGGTAGAAGCTTCGTTGAATGGATGATTTGCAGATTTTAGTTAAGTTCCAATAATAACAGCATTATGTTTAAAAAGCTCAAACAGAGCATATGCCTGATCGGTAGCGAGCATAGCTAAAAATCATTGCTTGATTGTTGTTTTGCTATTTTGTATTTGGCCTACATACGAATACCAATTAAGGTAATTTTGCAAATACTTTGAGCTTACTCCATTGAAGGGTCTTAAAAAGCTTGCGTGTACATTATTAACCT
>JAAEPI010001288.1 GCA_024232835.1 Cytophagales bacterium | reverse complement strand
GTTCAACCAATAGTTCGATTTTTCAACCAATGTGGAACTGCTGATACCTTTTTGTTGTTTCAACCACTGTTTCATCACGCCATCATGCTTTGATCAGTTCGTTCTTGCTCGAAGCATTCGTCATCAGTATTTTCATGCCCGTCCCGTTCGATGATGTCGATTTTGTTGAAAAGCTGCGTAGCGAATTTCTCAGCGTAGCCATGCAATTCATCAACGGAACTTTCCCCGATCGTGGAATCGGATGTGGTAGGCCCATATTACGGTTCTTCTGTTGAAATCGAGAAAGGGAACGCAAGGCGTCCGCATCCGAGGTAATAATATCTTCAACCGATTCAAGTTTGAACGTTATGTCCGATTTGTTCATTGGTGAAACAAGGAGTCGGTATCGTCGGCCGTTTCTTGACTTGACAGAAGGCGATTTCCAGATAAGTAAAGGAGACGAGTAGAGAGAAGACTTAGCTTCCGACAGTCGGCACCAAATGTTGCGTTGATTTTCGTAGAGTTGTAGGAGAGCAGTTTGTGCTTTATGGTTCATTGGAATGGGGAGGGAATAAAGAGAATGAGGAAGAAGAAATGAAGAACAAAGGTATTAATGGAATAACATACTTAGCCGAGAATGGAGTTTCCTTTATATCACGTTCAGCCATAATCGCTATTTTTGGATTCTTCTTTGTCTCGCGAATCGTGCGATAATTATTGCTCACACAAATCCAATAGGTACTAAATGAAAACTGTTTACAGTCCCATTTCTTTCAACGTCGAACATGCACAAACTTCTTTCAAAATGTTCTATTACAGTACCAAAATGTTGGC
>JAAEPI010001287.1 GCA_024232835.1 Cytophagales bacterium | reverse complement strand
CTCCTGGTCTTAAGATTCTTTTTCAAGCCTAAATGGGATTTTTACGGGACAGACCAGTGACAGCCCCTTAAAGAACAAGAATATGAAAAATGAGAAAATGAAACAGATGGCATTGAATTGGCTTCCAAACCGGATAAGAAGATGGCTCAAAGGGGAGTGCTACTTGCTGTCTGATCGTAAACAATTTGACGGATGCGAATTAATGCCTTGTGATTATGGGTATGGACACGTTATGCTCCTTAACGGCTCATGGCAGCCAAAGTTTCACAAAATCATTCAATCTAAGAAAATCCGCTCTTTAAGACTTAGCCAGTCTGCGGGTTGGCAGGATGAAGACTTATCCTTCCTGTCAGAGCTCAAGCAACTCCGGAACATTGAAATTTATAGCTGGAAAGTGAAAGATATTTCGCCGATTCAGCATTTAAAGGAATTAACGCACCTTTCATTAAAGTGTGAATTCAGGAAGCCAATAGATTTTTCAGCTTTCTCTAACCTAAATTGTTGTTTTATTATGTGGAGGCCAAAATGTGACAGTTTGTTTGACTGTAAATCATTGATTGAGCTAAATATGGAAAGATACCCCTATCATGATCTATCATCGCTTCATGCTCTCGATAAATTGGAGATTTTGAAATTAACATCACGAAAATTGGAATCACTAAACGGAATAGAGCGTCTTAAACAGTTACGATTTCTTGACTTATTCGAATGTACGCAATTAACCGGTTTGGAAGGTCTCGAAGCTCTTGATTTACTAGAGACTATTGAGATTGAGACGTGTAAAAAAATTAGTCACATTAAGCCGGTAGGATTTGTTAGGAAACTGAGG
This sequence comes from Cytophagales bacterium, assembly GCA_024232835.1. Lineage (GTDB taxonomy): Bacteria > Bacteroidota > Bacteroidia > Cytophagales > Cyclobacteriaceae > JAAEPI01. The sequence goes on along the minus strand of JAAEPI010001287.1, from coordinate 24 downwards.
AGATTTGATTTAACACAATGTGGT
>JAAEPI010001286.1 GCA_024232835.1 Cytophagales bacterium | reverse complement strand
TAACGAAGCTGGTGCCGCGAGGGACCGCATAATTGTGGTAGTAGTAATATATACAGGAACTGAACCTTTATAAAACATATGTATGAGAAACGGCATCTCTCTCATATCAGCTACTTTATCGCTAGAAGCTATAGTGTATAAGTGTGAAGTCTATGGGAGCCTTTGTGGCTCCCATAGACCGTGTGTAATAGAAACAACTGTTGCGCTCGCAATAGTCTGGTTGGAAGGAGGGAGGGTGGATGAGGGAGGAACGTCATATTGGTTCTGAGGGGAGGGCGAGCCAACAGACGGGCGGAACAGAACCAGGGAGAATTGCTCGGTAAACAATCACGAAATTAAGTCTATGCAATCTCATTCGCTCACACAAATTGTTGCAAAAGTTTCGTCCATCCGTAGACTATGTGATAGAAATTCACCAATGGTCATAAACTGAGGTTTTGTGAAAGTTGACTACAATTTTGTACTACAATGACATTTTGTAGCAAAAACAGGTGAAGGAATGGGAGGATTCGCATGCATGACACAAAATTGTCTACTCACAGTTTCATTCACCCACACTCACCCAGTAGGGTGACATGGTCTGTTGGAGAAAACAGGGTGGGGGTGGGGGAGGGACTTGTCTGGGGAGGTTTGTTGTTTATACAAAAGTTGATCATGATAATTTTGTACTATGCAAACTTGTGACAAGGTTAAAATTTGGTGATTCGTATTTGGGGGTGAAAACCTAGGGCAGCAAGCCACTATAAAAGCATAGAAACTTTTGCATAGACCATCATTATCATCATGAATCACCATGAAAAGCTGAAAAGTGGTGCCTCATTGATAAAACTAGTTGCATTGGTGGTAGTTCTGATTTTTCTGTCATTTTCAAGGAAGGGAGAAAGAACCAGTAGTGTAATCGTCTGTTGTAGTAGGGATAATGGAAGTTTTGAATGTAGTCGAGCTCTGGAAGCAGAATCCCATATCAGCAGCACAGTTCGCAAGGGAGAATCCAGTAGAGGGGTACTCAAAGAAGCAGGTGGAGTCAATCATACGAAGGAGCCAAGAGTATGGAGTTCTCTCCCAAGGACCAAAATATAAGAAATATATCCCAAGGAGGTTCATAAACAGCGAGCTGAGGAGAGGAGCATTAACATTTGTCGATAGTGCATATTTCATGCACTATTTTGGACACAAATTCGTCATGGTCCACATTGATTATTATTCGAAGTTGGTACAGTACGAGCCAATGGGAAGACTCACCGGCAGGGTTGCAGCAGATGTGTTTGAGAGAATACTGGCAAGAATACCATATGGGAAGATAGACAAACTCGTTTCAGACCGTGGTTCAGAGTACACATCGCACGAGTTCAGTTCAATGCTTGCGCGACATAATATCGAGCATATTCTCACGTCAAGTACATGGGACAATAAGGCGCAGGCCAGCGAGCGTGCCATCCTAACTTTGAGAACAAGACTGGGTACATTGAGGGAACTGGGACATGGAGTTAATTTGGCAACCTTGCTTCCAAAGGTGGAGAAACTGGTGAACTCAACAAAAAATTCAACTACTCGACTATCCCCAAACAACACGACCAATGAAACGGCACTGCACGTCCTCGACAAGAGAAGGGAGAAGAGGTACAAATTAACAAAAGGACGTACCCCAAAGCCGCGGTACAAGATTGGTGATTTTGTGAGGGTGAAGCATCTCCCAACCCAATCGGCATTTGCAAAAGCATCACAACACAGTTATGGAAGTGACGTGTACAAAATTCATGGCATAAAGGAGACGAGACCAGAAATAAGCTACATACTGACTACTCCAAGTGGAGAAGAGGTCTCAACTGGAAGCTTCCCCGAAAGTCGACTGAAGCCAGCAAATGAACCTGATGGTCAGGTTCAAGAGAAAATTGTGCCTAGAAGCAGACAACGCCCCACCATTGTTGACCACAGACCAATCACCAGATCCATGAATTTGCATAAATAGTGGCAAATCACCTATTTGCCAATCATTTTATCATGACTTCTGAGACTTTCATACTTCTGAATTCAAGTCGCGCTTCTTTCCCTGAAGGAAGGAAGAGGCTTGTAGCTGAATTCTCCTTCCAACCACCACTACAACTTCTGGGAGGGGACAGGTTTTTTGCAGTCAGCGATTTTCAGTTGGAGACAACTGGTCTATTATATGAAGTGGTGTGCAATCTGGAGTATGCCACACCGCAGGGTGTGGCTCGAGGACAGTGGAGAAATTTGCAAGGGGGTCAGACTTTGTACTGCAGATCACTAGATGATCTTGTAGAGCAGTTGAATGACAGTTTCAAAAGAATCCCCAAAGGTCCCCCACTGGTATTTATCGACGAGGAGTCCAATGCAATAACCATTGCAGCAAACAACTACACTATCAGGTTCTCTGAGGAGATGAGGAGATTACTTGACTTTGATGGGACCCAAATAGACTCCAAGGATAGCAAGACGTCGGGAATGACCACGGAATCATTTGAACTTCCCAGGAGCTGGCCGGTCTACTGTACTTTAGAGGATGCATTGGAGCTAAATTCATACATACCAGGAGGAAAATATGGAGATGTGAAGAAACCACCAAGAAGAGAATCCATTCTGTACTATGTGGACCTCTCACCAGATGAGCACAAATATGAAACTGTGAACCCGAGTCGGCTTATTTGGTGCAAAATTGCCGTGCCGTCATTACACAAAGTGACACTGGCCTTCCGATATGCAGCTACGGGGAATGCCATTCGCACAGTTGGGCATGGAGATGGTTTTCAAATGACCCTACTTGAAAAGAAACGGCTGTGTCTAGGGCTATAAAAGGAGGAAGAGTTATGATTCTGGAATCACCTTACAAGAAAAATGGAGTGTTTTCGATCATTATTTTCATTGGAGGGTTCAGGACCAAGAACCCCTAGTACAGCACCTGTTCAACAGCCTGCGGTACCCCTGAGGGATGCAACAGAGGAAGAGTTGGCTAAAAAAATAAGCAGAGAGGTGGGAAAGCAAATAAGTGGTGGTAGCAGTGGGAGGAAGAAGGCGAAAAAACCATCTCAAAGAGGCAAAAAGAAGAAAAAGGGTGTGGCAAAAGGAGCATCAAGAACACCCAAGAAGCAAAAGCAGGGTGTGACAAAGAGGGGTGTATCAAGGAGGGGGAGAGGAGGGAGAACAAATGTCTGGTGAAAATGTCTATAAAAGGCAGACCTCCCCCAACTTTTCCAACCAGTTGCAAAAATGGCAGTTTCAGAAGAAGTGGACTTCTTTTCCCAGCCTACATTAATCAACTCGTACTCTGCATCCAATGAAATCCTGCTCCAGCCATTAAGTTTCCAGGTAATGCAACACAATTTATTTTGTACATGCTGGTGCATGATGATGTAAATCCTATTTAGGCCACATATCCTGGAAAGATCACCTTCCGTCTACCTGCACACCTGTCCGAATTCACAGCCAACAACCCTGACATTCGCATCACCTTTAAAGTTAGAAAGCGTGCTGCAGATGGCACTCCAACTGACCTAGTAGTTGCAGACAATGTGGCAATTGATGGTGGGGGAGTATCATCCCTGTTCAGCAATGTGGACATTTCATGGAATGGTAAATGTGTTGAATCACACAATGGACACTACCAACATACCAGTTTCATCAAGAAACTTCTCTCAACTTCGGCCGATGTGAAGGAGAAACACCTCATCCAACAATGCTTGTTTTCACGACCATCATGCCCAACTGTTGATGGAACTGATAACAATAATTTGGGGAGGGAGCAACGAAAAAGCCACACCGCGCTATCAAGATTGGCCACATTTTGTTTTCCACTCGACACCGACATTTCATCATGTCGAAAACTGATTCCACCAGGGGTTGAAGTGAATATTAGCCTAACACATGCAGCAGACTCAACGAGAATTCACAGTGCTGGAGAAGTCAACACCTACTTTGTTGAAGTGATAGCATGTGAGCTAATTGTGAGAAGGTACACCCTTGAAATGGGCCTCGCACAGGAAATTTCTCACAGGCTGAATTCCGGGGAAGGAATTACCTACAATATAAATCGGTAAGCATTCCTTTGTTCCACCCCATTTATTCCATCAACAAAAAAAAGATTTACATTACAGTCTTGTGGTTGGGGGTCCTTGGGAACTTGGTCGAGGCCTGTCTTCATTTCGCGCCAATGTATGCAGTGGAAGAATTCCCTCATTTTGTCTGGTCTATTTCTTGGATGGGGATGTGTTTACAAACCGGAACAAGACGATTTTTGGTTTCAAGCACAAAAATGTGAAACGTCTGGCCTTTGAATGCGAGGGTAGGAGCTACCCCCAATTCGACTTTTCCCTAATCGATTTCACCGTGGCCAATCCCGCGATAGAGAGAAGGGGAGCACTGGGATTTTTCAACAGGTGATACAATAAAATATGGTGTTTTTGTCAATGGTGAAGAAACAATTTTTTCAATTCAGGCTTATGAAAATTGGTGGGAACAGCAACACTTATACCAATGGAGTTGCCTACCAGGATTTTAGTCAGGGCCTCACCATTTTCGCAGTTCCCATGACAAGTGAAAGCATCACGCGTCACTATGTACCACCCACACAAGTTGGCGCACTGTCTCTCCTGCTTGAATTTGAGACCCCGCTTACAGACACCACAATTGTGCATGTGGTTGGGTGCTACCCAGAGGAGATAAACCTGCACCCCATGTCCAAGATGATCACCTCCTCATTCTACCCAGGAAGCTTTGGCTGAGCTGTATATATATAGGGCTGGAGTTCCAACAAAATATCATTCTGCACCCCAATGAATGTTGATCTGATAAATAGTATCCTGTGTAACATTGATTGCTTCGTACCTGTGACAACACCACCTACACAACTCGAGGATGGGTTTGCAACTATCCAGCTATGGAATGACAATCACTGGATTGCAGTAATAAAGGATGGTGGCGAGTTTCTGGAGTTTGACTCGAAACCATACCAAGAGAAGGAGTCTTGTGGAGTATTTGCAACCCTTGTCATTCTAACATACTCACAAGGGGGTTTGACTGCTGTGAAGGATTTCTGGAATGGATTGGAGCTAAGGAATGCGGACTGGCTAGCAATAGAGGCATTACAAAGATGGATAAACCAAAGCCAGTGAAACCCCTTTCACCATACTCTGTGAACCTGGTCCTAGGGAGAACATGTAAGCTTTTTTCAGGGTACCCCTTTTTTGTCACATGTTGCTAATTTATTTTTGTTGTAGGTTCGGGAAAGACGACACTACTGAATGGGACATTGAGAAAATTTGAGGAGCTTTATGGTTGCAAGATTTCAAAACTCGTGCTGGTTTTCAATACATGGCAAGAAATTTACCAGGAATTTATCGATAGGCTCACCCCCGAAATTCCTGTACTGCTATTCCATGGACTTTCAGACCAAGTTTTTGCAGCCAACACTCTGAGCCAAAATGGAGTGGAAGGGTGCACTGTCATAATTATTGATGACTGCCTGAGACAGCTAATGGGAAAAGAGTTTCAAACTCAAATGACCCAGCTGGCCACTGTGGATGTGCACCATAAGAGGATATGCCTATTCTTAGTACTCCAACTGGCCACATTCAAGAATTCATTGAATCACGTGTGGTCCAATGCACAGTACATCTACATCCCCCTATTCTCAACCAATGTGGCAACGAATCTGTGCCAGAACCTCAAGGTAATGAGAAAAAAAGCATAAAAGGAAGCAAAATGTAAAAATTTGATTCATTTTAGAGATTGGTTTTTGCTGGAGGGCAAAACAGGAACTTCGTATCTCGAATGATATCTTACCTCCGATCAGAGGGAAAGACAGACATTCTCTTCGACGTCTACAACTCTACTGTCCTGACTGACATCATAGAGTCAATACACCCCAGTATTGTGGAGTGTGACAACTGATGGAGCTGTGCGCGCTGATCAACTTGAAACAGCTTGAGGATTTTGTCTACAATAGTGGTAAATTGAACAACTGGCTCATCCAAGACATCTGTGAAATTCTCCTGAATACACCAAAAGGGAGACAAATTGGTAAAGCCATCCTGCTCTCTACAAACCAACGCTATAGAAAGAAGGAAATTACAACAAGGCTAACTCAAGTGAAGACCCTACTGAGGAATTTTCTCAACTATGTTTCGGGTGGCTGTACAAGTCCCAGAGGAGACC
>JAAEPI010001285.1 GCA_024232835.1 Cytophagales bacterium | reverse complement strand
ATCGCGTAAACATATTCGCCTTCAGAGGCGAAAGCTAATATAAACGTTATCCAGATGCAACTAACAATTAATACAAATTTGTACATATGAATCATTCTCTTTTCAATCATTATTTATTTCGCAAACATGGTTATCCTCTCTTTCGAGAGGATTCCAGTTTTGGACTCCTTACGAAAGTAAGGTTAATCATCATATTCTAACAACCAGTCTTTGAAACTTGGAATCATGTATCTCTGAACTCTCTCTTTATCATCTACACCTCGCAACGCAAGAGCAGCCGCTTCAGAACCCGTCTTTGCCTTTACAATCTTACTATAGGTTATGTAGTCATTATACGCCTGGGGTGTATTACCCATTGACGCATATATCTGACCTCTATTGTAAAACGCATCCTCATAGTTTCTATCAATCACTAATGTCAAATCATATTCCGCTATCGCACGGTCTAATTTCCCCAGTTTGTGATAAACGACCGCTATATTAAATTGTGAATTAATATGCTTCGGATTTATACCTAACGCTATCCTATTCATCTTTAGTGCATCATCGTACTTTTCCTGGAACGCATATACAATACCTTTTTGATAATACGCTTCAACCGTATTTGGATCAATCTCTAATGCCTTATCGTAAAATGCTATAGCCTCATCAAACTTCTTCTCCTGTAGTTTGATCATACCGTAATCAACATAAACTGTGGCATATTCAGGATTAATTTCTAATGTCTTTTTATATTCACCCATTGCTCTTTCAAGATTATTAGACTTGAGGTAAGAGACTGCAAGGTTATAATGTGCATCATCATATTCAGGATTCATTTCTATCGATTTCAAATAAAGAGGTATTGATTTATCCTCAAAAAGTCCCATGTCCTGATAAGCTACCGCTAGATTATAATAAACAAAAGGATTATCTGGATCTAATTTAAGAGCTTCTTCGTACTCTTCAATTGCTTTTCTTGTCTGGTCCCACTTGTGATAAAAAACAGCAAGATCAATATGAGCCATTGGATCATCCGGATTTTCCATAACGGGATTATATTTCGTTTGAAAAGCATCATCAGGATTTCCAATTTCAATATACGCATCTGAAAATCTTTGATAAGCTTCAACAAACGTGGAATCCAACTGAAAAGCCTTTCTATAATGGTCCGCAGCCTCTTCAAGCATATTCTTTTTCATAGCCACATTTCCCAATCCAAAATGTGCTCTGGCAAGATTAGGGTTACTCTCAACAGCCTTCTTAAATTCAACTGATGCCTCTTCAACTTTTCCCTGTTCCAATAATGCTTCACCAACTTCAAGATGGTTTATCTGTTCTCCACAGCCTCCAAACACAACTAATGCAAGCAACAGTATCAAAACACCTGGTTTATTTACTTTGTTCTTAATTATTGTCAACATTCATTCCCTACCTGAAAAAAATTTAAATTTTTTGTTAGATTATAATATACACAATAAACAGACAAATAGTTAACTAAATATTATTATAAAAAAAGGGAGCCAGGCAAAAAGCCCGGCTCCCTTTTATAGTACTTCTACTTCTTATCTAATCACATCAAATCAATGATGAGCACTGTGAGTACCAGCTGACATACCCACTTCCTTCAGCATCCTGTTGATGTACTCAACTTCTGCTGCAGGTGCGTGATGTGTGTCCAACCAGCCTGGCTCAGGACATAGATCAAATATAGTCTTGCCAGGGAACTCCTTAACAATCTTCATACCTGACAACTGATCTAAGTAATCTCCTTTTCTCCAGAACTCAGCAGGTACCCAGTTGATGCCAGCCTTCTTCTCCAACGCAGTAAACCTTCTAGCCTGCTCTGAAGCTGCCTTTGCCTTTACCAACCACCTGTCCATACCAAACGATCCGTCACAATACGTCGCATCGTTCCATGAACCATGTGCCATACCTTTGAATATGTAAGTCATCCAGTATCCAACACTCTCAAAACATACTCTTTCTATGTCTGAACAGTTAGACATCCTGAACTCACCGGACTCACCCTTTTTACCACCATACTTCTCTCCTTCATGATAAGCACCAATCTTCAAACTCCAGATGTGCTGACCACTCCAGTCAGGTGCAAGGTCTTTAGGCATTGGTTCGCCCATTCCGTCCAGCATCAAATTCTCTGCTACCTTAAACGTTTCAGTATACTTCAAACCTGCATCCTTACAAGCTTCATCCATCGCCTGCAAATTCTCTCTTGCAAACCTTGGTGAATGGCAGTCGTCACATACTGATGCCCAAGTGTCTCTCTTTTCCTTCCAGAGAGGCGCACCTCTATCAGCATTTGACATACCCATACT
>JAAEPI010001284.1 GCA_024232835.1 Cytophagales bacterium | reverse complement strand
GATTATTTAATGCAGAGAGGAATAAGACAACTTTACGACAACAGCTTTACCACAGTGCTTCCCTCTGGTGCAAGCTTGTCCCAAGCGCCAGCAACATAGAATATAAATTCGATATAATCATCATTCATCAGTCAATAATTCAGCAGTTTTCTCAGTTAGCTCCACAATAATTCTCCATAATAGGTAGCAATAATTCCATAGCGGATTAATGAATTATCAGTCAATAAATGCCGCATAAAATTTTCAATCAATTGCCGCATGAATATCCAAAATAAATGTTCCCAGATTTTGAAATGCGCCGAAGCAATATCCACGAGTTCACGTCAATGTCCACAATTAATAGTCCACAGTTGAGTCAGTTCCAGGTAGAATGAAGTCGAATTAGCAGCATCCATAGTTCATATGGTATGATGATGCATAACATGACAGCGCATCAATGTGTAGGGGTCTTTGTTTAGTAGTCGGTTGGAAATAAAGGATGAAATAATTTAATTAATTTAATTATGGAATATCAAAGACCCTTACAGTCGAATGCGTGAAGGGAAATTTTGTAAAATTGGCCGAAAATGAGGGATTGCTGGCAGCCCCAGAATGGCTTTCGGCGATCCAGAACCTCTTTCGCAGAAGGGAATCGGAATATTAGGTGTTCTAGTTCGCTTCGATGAATTCGGGATCCGATCCGTTTTGTTTGGAAATTACCTTTCGCGACCAAAGGAATGGTCCAAAGGTCTCTCTCCT
>JAAEPI010001283.1 GCA_024232835.1 Cytophagales bacterium | reverse complement strand
TAACCCACAAACCTCGCAGTTAGCGCAAGGATGTTGCTAACGGTTCAATTTTATTGATAAAGCATGAAGAAACCCAAACTATTAACTTGGCCATTAATAAAAAGGAGGTTTCCCCATGCTTCAATCCCACATTACCACATTTCTCGAATATTGTAAAGTTGCCGATTTTTCCGTTAAGTCCTTACAATCATTATCAATACGGCTGGAAGAATTCAAATGTTTTGCAAATAAGAATCCACCCAATGGCATCGAGGGCATCTCATACAGTGATTTGCTCGATTTCGTGGTCGGATACAACAGTCCTTCAGTCCATGTAAAAAAAGCCAGAGTATGGGCACTGAGGAAATTCTATCACCATCTGAAGCTTCATAATGTCATCGATGACAATATCGCTTCCGGATTGAAATATCCCAAAATCGAAAAAACCATCCCCGTGTATTTGACCATCGATGAATACAACCGGATCCTTGAGTATTTCTATAAATCGGCTGATTCCTTCATCGGTCTCCGGAATCTCACCATCATAATGATGCTCGGCATCCTCGGGTTCAGAACGGGTTCAATCATTTCTCTGAACATTCAGGATGTCGATATCTTCTCGGGTCTTGTTCGCATTACGGAAAAAGGAGGACGAAACCGGCCTGTCGTTTTGCCTGCGATTATTTGCAACATGCTCGGGCAAT
>JAAEPI010001282.1 GCA_024232835.1 Cytophagales bacterium | reverse complement strand
CTCCATTTATGTTATAAACCTCCATCACCAAATCAACTCCCGAGCTATTTTTATATGAATAACTTACGATATGAATTGATTCCGTTGTTTCCTTGCCACATCCTGTGGCAAGGAATAACACACTAATTCCAATGAGCAAAAAGTGCATCCAGAGTATTTTTTATCTCATTATTCACAGTCCGTTGCTTCTTGATAGTGTTCCTCCGTGAAGCGATAGGTGAATTCAAAATATCTTTCTCCCAATTGTTTGCCTTCATAGCCCAATGAAATATTCTGAGTAGTTGGCCCCTCGCCACTCGGATAGACAAGGCATTTTTCTTCATCAAATTCGACTAGCACAGAGTTATTTCTTCCTTGATATCCTTCAAAAAATCCTTCGCAGCAATTCTCAATAGTAGGGTCATCAGAACCGCCACCACTTGATCTGATCTCCATCAATTCCTGTGAGTTCGGTGGAATCTCAAAAACGAAAATTTTTGGACTCTCTTGGTCAGGAATGTATTGATAATATTTAATACTATGATTTGTTTCGTTAATGTAGATGATATCAACATCAAGTCTTCCTTCGCCTGGGATCTCAGAGAATAAGATGATGAATTGGATTTATACTCTATTGAAATTGGCCAAAGAGTATTGTCAAAAGCAACAACGAAAAAATAGATTGAAAACAATGGATATATTACGTATTTCATTGAATAACAATCAATTATGAGTATATTAAGTATCAAAAAGTCCAAGATATTCTTGGACTTAAAAAACTAAACTCATGGAAAATAAAACTAGGTTCACGACAGTGGACTTATGTCTAACGGTCAAATTGCCCAGAAATCCTTAAGTTGACCGCTATGGTGTTTTCACTACCCTTTTCCAAGAGTTCTCTCATAACTGGATTGGAAGTTGAAGCGTTTCTAAGTTCTTCTTCTCTTAATCCAAGGACAGTGTCGATTCTTCCTATAATTAGGGATAAGACAATAAACAGTGTGAAAAGAATTGGGACTGATATAAGCAAGTTGTTGAATATTAATTCGCCAATAGTTGTGTTCTTATAGGCTTCTAGTAGGACAAATAAAATCATCAAGAATTGAGCATACCCGATGTACCTACGTGCTCGATCGATGTAAACTTTCCAGCGAATTAGTGTTCGCATATTTGCCTTGATCTTTGCCTTCTGTTAATTTCTTTTTTGTCCGTCAGTAAATCTATCAATTTGAGAAATTACCCATAACTAGTTGGGAAAATATTTAGAATGAGATCTGATAAATCTCTCCTTTTAGGAAATGGTCTTTACCACGAGGTAGGGTAAGAAATCCATCCGCTTTGGATAGGTTAACTAAATCTCCAGAGCCATGTCCAAGGAATGGAGTGGCCAATACTCGATTCTCGGTATGGGAGATTGCTACCGGGATGTGATAAACAAGATCTGGCTTGAAATGAATATCTTCCTTCAGTTCGGCCATTAATTCAACGGGTTTAATACCTAGTGAGATATTAAGCCATCTTTTAAAATACAGTATATAGCACACGAGAGTTGAGACTGGATTGCCGGGAAATCCAAAAACAGTGACTTGATCATTCTGCCCAAACCACATCGGTTTGCCTGGTTTTTGCGCGATGCGATGAAAATGTTTTTTCACACCAATTTCTTCCAGAACGTCAGGGATAAAGTCACGCTTCCCCTTGGAGACCCCCCCACTCATAAGTAATACATCATATTTCTCGATGATTTCATTTAGTCCTTTTTTCAATTCGTCATACGTATCATCGAAATGAAATTTTTCAACATCTAACTCTTCTTTTTTCAATTCTGAGAGCAGAGAATAAATATTGGATTTTCGCACCTGATGATCCAAAGGTGTTTCGCTCGGTTCTACTAACTCGTCACCTGTGGAAACGAGGGCAACTTTTGGTAATTTTTTTACTCGGATCATGGTCTTTCCCACAGATGCCAGAATGCCAATGTCACCAGAATTGATTTTTTCCCCTTGTGGAATCAATACATCTCCTGTTTTTGCGTCGGCTCCTTTTTTATGGATATTTTGATGCGGCTTAATTCCTTCAATTGTGATTGTTGCTTCCCCATCACTAATTTTCACATCTTCATATCTCACAACTGCATCAGCACCAATTGGGACAGAAGCTCCGGTCATTATTTCGAAGCACGTATGCTCACCTGAAAGTGTTTGCTGGGCTGCTCCAGCTACTTGTTCGCCCGTGATTTTAAATGAATTTGTATTCGACGGGTCACATGCAATAGCTATCCCGTCCATGGCAGAGCGATTGTATGGAGGGAAATCGCGATCGGCGACAATGTTTTCATCTAACACTTGGCCATGAACATCCTCTAGGGAAATTTCCTCAGATTGTAAAGGCATTGCGCATGCTTCAATACATTTTAACGCTTCTTCTACTGTGACCATTTCTGAATCTGGTTTGATGGTGATGTAAAAATAGGGTAGGATTGGGGGATGCGCTAGATTTGTGCCAAGATGACTCGCATATAAAAGTGGAATCAGTAAAACATTTAATCAAACCGCTCTGATAGCATGGCTTTACAAGAAGAATTTGAGCAACAAGGAAACTGGCTTTTTAAAAATAGGAGTCTCCTGCCATTAATTATTCTCGTGATCACTCTCGCATACTATTTTTATAAGAGAATTGACAATGAATTCCTTTCCATTGATTTTGAAATGGATGTGTTCAATTATCAAATGGTCTGTTTTGCTGTTAGTATTTTCGGCTTAATCATTCGAATTTATACTGTTGGTCATACCCCAGAAAAGACTTCAGGCAGGAATGAAAAAAAAGGGCAACTCGCTGAATCCCTTAACTCAACGGGAATCTATTCTTTGGTTAGACATCCTCTTTATGTTGGCAATTATTTTATGTGGCTGGGGCCAGCACTGCTTACAGTGAATATTTGGTTTATAGTTTCCTTTACTCTTATGTATTGGCTCTATTATGAAAAAATCATGTTTGCAGAAGAACAATTCCTAAGAGGTAAATTCGGTGAAACCTATTTGAATTGGGCAAAGACTCTCCCTGCATTTGTACCAAATTTCAAGAACTTCGTTAAACCCGAGCTGTCATTTAGCTTGAAGAAAGTTCTGAAGAAAGAAAAAAACGGTCTAGCTGCAGTCTTCTTGATCTTCGCACTTTTTGATATTTCTGGTAAGTGGATTCAGGGTCAGGACGACTACAATTATGTATTTATTTATGGTACGGGGGTAACTTTCGTTATCTATTTAATTCTGAAATTTATTAATAAGAAAACAACTGTTTTGAACGAAAAGGGTAGATAGCTCTAGCACTCACAGCTCATTAATGACCATAAACTTAATAATTGTGACAGAGCGCAGTTGCGGAGAAAATTCGTTTGGTTTTTCAGGTTTCCTATGCTGTTGAAGCTGAACTTTTAGAGACCACAGATTTCCCACCTCTCAAAAGGACAATCTCGGAGTTCGTGGACACAAGTACCGAATTTTATGGGTGTCAAAAGGAGGGTCAGATTGTAGCGATAGTTGAAATCCTGAAAAGTGAGGATGCAACACACATCCAGAGTCTTGTTGTTCATCCAAAACATTTTAGGCAAGGCTTGGGTCAACAGCTTGTGCAGTATGCCCTAGACAATTTTGATTCAATATTATTTACTGTAGAAACGGGATTAGCAAATGAACCGGCAATCAGGTTATATGAACATTTTGGATTCAAGCAGATTTTTCAATGGGATACGGATCATGGAATCAGAAAAGTCAAGCTAGAGAAGGTTAAAAATTAAGCAATATGTACGGCCAATTCCACAGCCCATCTAGTGGTTAATTACTTATCAACTAAATTAGTCTTATGAACCTCACTCGCACAGCTTCCGTTCTTGTTCTGGCAATTGCCATTGTTTTTATTCTTATAACCGGACAAGACTTGCTTATTCCTTTTGTATTCGCTGTGCTTATTTGGTTTTTGGTAAGGAAGGTAAAATCTGCCCTTGACAAAGTGCCTTTTTTTAAGGATAGGTTTCCGAATTGGTTAAAGACGATTGTCACCTCTGCCGCCCTTCTCTTTATGGTTGTATCTATTGGCAGGGTTCTCTCCGCAAGTATTAATTCTCTTGCACAATCTTATGGCCAATATGAGTCCAATGTGAACCTCATGATTGCAAAAATAAACGAAATTTTCAGTATTGATATGTCTCGAATACTGTCAGATTTCATGGTGGATTTTGATTTTGGGAGTACGCTTGAATCAATATTGTCTTCGATTACTGCACTGTTCGGAAATGCTTTTATGATTTTGATTTATGTACTCTTTGTGTTTTTAGAAGAGGCCTCTTTTCAGACGAAACTACGTGCCGTATTTACCGAAAAAAACAAATACGATCAATGGAATAAGATTCTGAATAAGATAGAGGGATCTATCACCCACTATATTGGACTGAAAACCATGACAAGCACTATCACAGGAGTATTGAGTTATGGTGTTTTATTAGCGATAGGAGTAGATTCTCCGATTTTTTGGGCATTCCTCATTTTCATTCTCAATTATATCCCCGCTGTTGGATCAATGGTTGCAACATTATTCCCAGCTATTTTTTCCTTGCTCCAGTTTGGAGAATTTCAGCCGTTCTTTATGGTGCTCATTTTTGTAGGCCTCATTCAAGTTTTAGTTGGGAATGTTTTGGAACCAAAATTGATGGGCAATTCGCTCAATATAAGTGCACTGGTCACGATCTTATCACTTTCCTTTTGGGGATCAGTTTGGGGAATTATTGGAATGTTTCTCAGTGTCCCGATTACTGTGATTCTGGTTATTGTATGGGCGCAGTTTCCAAGCACCCGACCCATTGCGATTATGCTGTCGGATAAAGGGCAAGTGTAGATTCATCAGCCAATTCCATTGCTACCAACAACTTTCTTTTTCAAATCCCAACTGATATAAAAAGAACGAAGGAGAAGGAGCAAAGTAAATGGAACAAGTGCTGCATTGATATATCCAGGTAATAGAGCCCAAACAAGTAACAAAATGACATACCAAATCCAGACTATTTTGAAATAATAAACTAAAGGCGTCCTCCACTTCTTGCTTCTCATCATAAATACAATTGGGAAGTGAAACGGGATTGCCCATAGCAGATCTAAATTCCATGTGGAGAGATGAAGCGTGGCAGCCCAAAGAAACACTAACCAGAGACCAACCATACCTGCAAACCCGAATAACAGCCCATCAATCCAGCGGGTTCTTTTCCCTTTTTTCATGTTGAGATGGGTAAGAAAGCCAACAACAAAAAAGAGTAGAATAAAAAAGGTCATGGGAGTTAACCATCCATTAATTGGCTCGGCATTATTTGGTATATTTAAGATAACGGTCTTTGTTACCAACATCCTAGCACTATCCGCTGAATAAAATTCTCCGTCTTCAAACGCGTCAAAGACGTAATCTGGCAGGAACATATAAACTTCGGCAGGTGCTTCATCATCTATTTGCATACCAAGTCCAATATCGATCATAAACTCCCCCCAAGGTTGATACGGCAAATAATCATGCATGAGGTCACGAATTGTCTTTCCTTGATTGGCTTTTGAATGATCAAATGCCACATCTGGTAGATTTAGTTCAATGACATCACGAATTTTTGTGGCGCAGTTGTCATAAACGTAATTGTAGAAATACTCTCTGTTGTCTGGTCTGTAATTATTCTGTAAAAATGAAAAGAACTGCTGCTTTTCAACTAACGTAAGGTTTAGGTATTGCTCTCTGACGTGGCGATCCTGATCAATATAAAAATCTCTGAAGGGTTCATAATAGCCAAGGCCAAGTTGATAGACCATTTTGCCTTGAGCAAAATTCAAATAGAAATTTTGTTGAGTAAAATCAAAAACTCCGTAATTGTATACCCAATCGATTTTATTGGCAGGGTCAACAACTCGGAAAGCCGAATGACCAAATGCGGAGTAAAGTTCTCCTTGATAAGGCCCCATTGTAAGCACTGTGACCTCACTTTGTTCTGATAGTTGGATGTTTTGAGAATGGCTTGAGAAAAGGAAGAAAAACGAAACCACAGCCAACAATAATTTCAAACGCATAGAATCAGTAAGTTTAAGTCATGTTTATAAGCCTAGCCGATTTGGCACAGTTCACCTCAAAACTAACCTCAAAAAGACTAGCAAATATGCTAGTCATTTGGTGGAGCTACATCAGGTCAAGAATATCTACTAATTCCCGAATAAGGGGCTGGCCAATAAGCATCTCAATCGAACCTACTACGGGCTGTAATCTTGCGTGTCCAGAGTGTCCAAGTGGATTGAAGTCATTTTCCAGACCAACCGGGAAACTAGAGCAAGGATTGTTCAAAAAAATAATTGATGAAGTACATGAAAAGTTGTTCTACTTGATTTTTTATTTTCAAGGTGAACCTTATTTGCATCCAGATTTTTTGGAGATGGTAAGTTATGCCAGTAACAGAGGCATATATACGGCAACATCCACCAATGCACATTTTCTGGATGACCAGAACGCTATGCAGACTGTGGCATCAGGGCTTGATCGCCTAATTGTTTCAATTGATGGGAGTACACAAGAGACCTATGAAGCCTATAGAAAAACGGGAAGTTTGGATAAGGTTCTGGATGGAACTAAACGAATTGTTGAATGGAGAAGAAAGCTAAAAAGCAAAACTCCAGCTATCCTCTGGCAGTTTTTAGTTGTCCGACCAAACGAGCATCAAATATCAGAAATACGAGAAATGGCCAAGGAATTTGGAGTGGATAGGGTGGTCTTTAAAACGGCTCAAATTTATGATTATGAAAATGGGAATTCATTGATCCCAACCATCGATAAATATTCGCGATATAGAGACAATGGTGACGGGACATTCAGTCTCAAAAACAACCTAATTGACCATTGTTGGAAAATGTGGCATTCATGTGTTATCACATGGGACGGACAGATGGTACCATGTTGCTTTGATAAAGACGCAGAACATCCAATGGGAGAGCTGAAAACATCAGTTTTTACTGAGGTATGGAATTCATCTGAATATCAGGTTTTTCGGAAATCATTGATGAATTCTCGAGACACCTTTCAAATGTGCCAAAATTGTACTGAAGGATCTAAAGTATGGGGACGAGGCTAGTTCAATCCGCAATGCTTGTACTCAGGATCTATTTCAATAAAGACGCCATTTTTCGCCTCCAGAAACCACTCATTAAGTTTTTTGTTTTGTTTTGAATTCAAAGCAGCCGTTGCGATTTTCTGATAGTCATCGTCTAGGTTAGCCAAATGTGGGGGCGTTTTTCCTTTATAATAAAGCACACGGTAGGCATAAGATCCATCTTTTTCCTGATATCTCATGGGTTTGGACAAATCCCCAATCTTCATAGTATCAATAGCAAAGAATATTCCCGGATCAAGGGTCTCAACAGAAACGCTGAGACTACCCGTCTGCTGATCAGCAAAATAGCCCCCGTTTGACGATGTAAATTGGTCATCAGAGTGTTCTTTTGCCACTGCTTGAAAATCCGCAGAATCAATAAATATTTGGTTCCTCAAACTATCAAGAAATTGTTCTGTCATGAGGTAATCATCAGGAGAAGGTTTTGGTATAACTAAAATATGTCTAGTCTTAAACGAATTACCTTTTCTGTCTTGAAGTTGGATTAAGTGAAAGCCGAAATCAGACTCTACTGGCTCTGAAAGTTCGCCGATCTCGAGTGTCATAGCACTAGCCTCGAACGCCGGTGCAACTTCCCCACGTTTGTAATATGGCAGTTCCCCTCCACCTGGTGCAGATCCGTCCTCTGAGTATTTTCTTGCCAAACTTTCAAATGATGTTCCTGACATAATCTGCTTTCTAATACTTAGCATTTGCTGTCGTACTTTTTCTTTTTGCGATTCCCCTGGATCTGGTTTCATTACAATCTGAGCGACCTTTACTTCGGATGAAAAATATGGGAGAGAATCTCTCGGGATCTTTTTGAAGAATCTGCGAACTTCGGCAGGTGACACTTCCATGCCGGCTGTTAGTTCACCCTGCATTCGCTGCACCAACATTTGTTCCTTAATCGATTCAAATAATTCGGATTTTATTTGATCCAAACTCTTGCCGTATTGCTTTTCAACTTCTGATTCCGACCCAATTCCTGCCAATATTGCAGAAACTCTCCTATCCACATTGCTTCTAACTTCTGCATCAGTCACCTCTACGGAATCTATCTCTGCTCTTGCAGCCATCATTTTATTCACCACAAGACTTTCCAAAATACCACATCTGGCTTCTTCACTTCTTGGTTGGCCTTGCGACAAGTAGTTGAGATAGGATTGCTCCAAATCTGACTTCAACACGATGTAGTCATCGACTTTTGCAATGATCTTGTCGATTACCACCCCTTCCTGATTCGGTTGAGCTTGAGCAATGCCACCAAGGCAGAATATGCTAATAATTATAAATTTCGAAAGCGTCGCTTTGAGCTGCATCTTCATATACTTTATTTTCTAATTCTCTTTTCAGAGAAACTTTTCGTTTATTAATAATGATATTCAATATATCCTCCCTCACAAATTCCAGTGGTGAGATTTCGTCTACCATTTTGTATTCTAGGATTCGGAGATAGTAAGTAAAATTCTCATCTGAGTTTTCAAGCAAGGATCGTGTCCTTAAAATTCTTGCCTTGTCAATAATTTGGTCAAGGGGTGTTCCTGCAATTACTTCATCAAAATCTACCCAGACAGAGTCTTCTACAAAAGCTTTGTTGGCAAATTGCGTACAATATTCGATAATATTTTCGGATTCAATGTTTGGATACCGCTCCAAGTCCTCTTTGAAGTCACTGAGTCTTGGTGCTTCAGAAGAAACTTGAGCAAACAAGCAACGCACAATGTTTTGCTTCAAAATAAAATCTGCTGAATGCTCAGTATAGTATTCTTCGATTTCAGATTCTACTACCGATTCATCTAGATTTTCTTCAATGTATTTTTTTTCGTACGCACTGCGAGTCAGTGCATATCGGTAGTCTAGAACCTTGCGCTGAATATCCGCCTCATTTATGTCCACTTCATTTTGCGAACGGGCGATCATGAGCTGTTTCTTGATCCAATCATCAACAAATTTTTCTGCAAACTTCAGGCTGTCCCCACTAGTGAGATTTTTTGGGATCAATCCGAACATATCCGAAGGGTACAAATTTGTTTCGTTAACTCTGGCCATAGGTAACTCATTGGTATCTTCCTTAGGCTGGAAGAACTCACAACTTGCAAAAGCAATTAGAAAGAATAACCAAATTAGACGGGACATTCGTCACAGTTTTTTTATCAGGGTGCAAATATTGTAATTCTTTTCGGTTGTGAATTCAATCTTGTCCATGATTCTTCGCACAAGCATGAGTCCAAGCCCACCTTTTCTTCTTGTACTGACGATTTCATCCATAGATGGCTCTTTGTACTTGGTGAAATCAAATGCCATTCCCTTGTCCTTTATCTTAAACACAATATTCTTAGAATCATTTTTAATGGTTAAATCAAGATTGTGGGATGGATTACATTCATTCGCATGAATTATGAGATTCGCACAGACTTCATCCACTGCCAATATTATTTTGTGAGCTTCTACCTCAGCAACTTTATTTTCATTCAGCACAGAGCCCACAAACTTCCTGATCTTCGGAAGATTGTCTTTGCTACAGGATATGGTGATTCTATTTGTCAATTAAGTTTATTTAATGCTTCTTCTTCTGTGCTGGCAATTTGAATCAATTGTGGTAGACCCAAAAGCTCGAATACCTGTAGTACGGATGGGCTAAGTCCAAAAAGAACCAAATTGATGCCTGACCTGATGTCTTCGAGATGGGAAACAAATACACCAAGCCCAGCGGATGAGATGTACTCAAGTCCCGATAGATCCACGATGATTTTTTTCTCCGTTTCGAAAGCCGATTTCATCGCATTGTCCAACTCTATGGATGAGCTGGCATCAACTTCGCCAACAGCTACAATTTTGCAGATGTCATTCTCCTTTGTTGTTTTTATGTCTACCATTTGCTAATTAAATTTTACTACTATCATTGTATAATCATCATCTAACTTGACTCCATCAAGAAACTCATTTAGTTCATTGATGATTCCGTCCCTTATTTCAACGGGTGTTCCGGCTGAATGCTTTTTTAGTGATTCTTTGAGGCGGTCGAAATCAAATTGCTGATTCACGTTATTCTTTGCCTCGGGTATACCGTCCGTATAGAGTAGTAGTACATCCCCTTGGTTATAAGGAACTGTACTACTTTGTACGTATTTATCATAATCTAAGTTTCTCAGTATTCCCAACCCCATACCACTTTCTTCAAGAGACTCTACATTTCCTGAGTCGCTACGGTAAAGAAAAGCCGGTACATGCCCAGCGCGTGAGAACTCTAGTTCGGACTTCTTTGTGTTTATCCAGAAATAGCTTGCAGTAATGAACGACTTCTTTTCTAAACAAGCACTCAATGCCTTGTTTGCCGTTTTAAAAAATTCCGCAGGTGTAACATCACGAAGTGCCAGGCTATGGAAAATTCCCTTCATCTGAGCCATATGAAAAGCGGCGGAGGTTCCTTTCCCAGATACATCGCCAATGATTAATCCAAATTTATCTTCCTCTAACTCTAGAATGTCATAATAGTCGCCACCGACCTCTTCTGCTGCTTCAGCAAATGCACAAATATCAAAGGAGGAATTGTGTGCGAGGTGATCCGGGAGCAAACTGTTTTGCACTTCTTGTGCAATTTTAAGCTGTTCCTTGTACCGCTCGTTTTTTAAAGAATCAGAAAGCAGTGTAAAATTTTCAATGGAAATGCTGGCCTGATTCACGAAAGTGACGACAATATCTACCAGATCTCTATTGAAAGCATCACCTAATTCCTGCAGAAGAACCAAACTCCCTATTTGCTTCTCTTTCACCATTACGGGTAGCGCCATAATAGACTTCAAATCTTGACGTTTAAGATAGCCTGTCAGCTTGTTGGATGGAACTAGTTTTGTGGTTTCAAATCTAATAATGTCTTTTATGGCACCCAATTCCATTTCTTCCTTGACTTCCGAAATTTGCGAATGTTTGATTCCACGCAGATAAAAAATACCATCAGGATGCTCTTTGGTTCTAATCTCCAACCAAGCCGCATCTGCAAAGACAGCACTCATCGAGCTTTCAAGAAGAATATCGTACGTCTGCTCCTCTGTCTGTCCTTGTGGAATAGCCTGACTTAATTTTTGGAAGTCGACTGCTTCCTGAAGTTTTCTTTCAAATACTGAAGAAGTGGGCAGATTAAAAAGTGTGACCAAAACTGAAATTGTTGTATATAAAAGGCAGAAGATAAATAATGCCATTACTAGCACATTATCGTACAGGTCAAAGATGAGCAAGCCAGTTTCTTTGAAGGCAAGGAGGGTCGAAACGAAGTGGTAGAGATAGATTCCGGAGAGAAGAATAAACAGAATGCTCTTTAGCTTTTGCTTGAAGTTTAGATATGCAATCCATTTCAAATTCAAAGAAAGCACAAGCGAAAATCCTGTCACAAAGATTAACGCATATACATAGAGTTCACTTTTGAATTCATTGCCAAGAAGATCAAAACCTAATGAAAACACAAGGGCATACTCAAAGAAATTCCAGAGCTGCAATAGTGTTTTTGACTTTTGGTAAAGAATCAACCTTTTCCAGACAACCACTGTGCTAATCAGGAAAATAATAATCATTCCTACCAAAAAATGATAGAGCAGGTTGATCATTACAGGGTTTTGGCCAAGCGAAGTGGATGAAAATGCGTAGACAAAAAACCTAACTCCAAGGGCTCCAATGGTGGTGACAAGCCCGGTCATAAATATTTTCCACAGCAAGTCAATAAAATTGACACTATCTGCTTTAATGATTTTTAGTCGGTAGTAAGAGAAGGTGGAGACAATGAATAATGCAAAGAAAATCCTGGGCACTATGGGTGCCAGGTTCACATTCATCTCGTATTTCTCTATAAAAAGAAAATAGATGTCGAATACTGTAAACAGCACCCAAAAGAGCAGAGCCCCAAAAAAACTAATCCTAGCGACGAGCTTGTTCGACATGTAGTAAAGATAGCGGGCTTTGTTAAGTGGATAATACCCGCAGGGTAAATTAGGAAACTTTAACGGCTACCTCCGACAATAGTTGGGTACTTCAGGAGGTTATTGAAGAAGCGATGACTACTTGTTTTTAATGACTTCTGGAGATTGCTTAATGTCCTCAATGTCCACCACTTGAATAACACCCTAGTCTACTTTTTATAACACTTCATATTCCCGAATAACGATTCTCCGATATTTAGGATTAAAATCGTCAACTTGATATTGCTTAGAGAAAATGATTTTCTTAGGGCTCTCGAGTAAATTAGCTTTAACAGTCTTTGCTCCTTATCTTGAGTTGCCTTTGTAGTATTTGTAAATGAAACATTTAAAACCATTAAATCCCTGAAAACCATAGGTTGACAGGGACTTATGTACCTCGGGCGGGACTTGAACCCGTCCGGTCGCAAAGGCCACAGGATTTTAAGTTCTTGCACTATTGTGTGGTACGTACCTAAATGTGCTTAAAAGCAACTTAAATGATGTTATTGTCTCAAACAAAACCATATAAATACAAGTAAAACCACTAAATGTTGTACCTATGTTGTACCTAGAATGTGGTTCTACTGAGTTTTGAGTGGGTACAAGGATAATCCACCATGAAAGAAAAGGAGAGCACTTTTGAACCTTTCAAAGGTTCGATATCCTCTGACCGTTAGTTTTATTTCTTGCAATTTACCGTTTAGTCTTTCTGCTATTGCATATACCATTGCGTTTACAATCCCTTGCATGTGGGCATCAAACATGTCAGCAACTTTGATAAGTTGACCCATACCACATTTTTGTGCGTTTCTTATCCATTGATTCAATAGGATAAAGGCTTCTTCGGATCTTTGTTTAAAATGGATTGCTCTAAAGTTTTCCTTGATGCGCCAAGCTCTGGAGGTCTTGTAATTGGCCAAGTCTGTGGCTTCAAATTTGAGTCGCTGTTTTTCTGTTAAATTCTCAGGATTCTTCAGCCAGATGTATCTGGTCTTTATCAATTCTTCCTGTTCTTTCACCTCCCTTCTACGTACCTTATCGACTGCATCATTCAGATATTTCACCAGATGAAATTTATCAAAACAGATGTGGCTATCAGGTAATACCTCTTTGATTGCATGGATATAGGCCTTGCTCATATCCATTGACACGGTCTTTACTTTTGATTGTTGAGATGAGTTAAGTGAGCGATTTATAAGGGCTTTCGTCTCTTTTTTGGTGCGCCCTTCACCAACATCAATGACTGTTCCTGTCTCTGGGTCACTCAATACGGTGAGATAGCTATGCCCTTTGTGGAAGGACTTCTCATCGATACTGAGTGATTCATACTCGATGGGTTCTCGTCGCAAAAGCCCACGATCTACCGACAAATGAATCAACGATTGACCAAATGAGAACTTACCTGTTGGAGCTCACTGGTTTTTGTTTGATTTTTAGTTGCTTTCAATGTGTCGATTATTTTGTTTCCAACAAATAGCTATGCCGCTGCGAGGTGTTGGCCCATGGCACATCCAGTGTTCGGCCATTGCCCTCTTTATCCAGAACTCGAGGCACACTCGCTTCAATAAAGGTCTTGTATTGAAGCGTATCTAAATGACGCCATTGGCGGGCTTTGCGATGATCTTAAATTTGATGATGTTCTCCACTTAATGGGTCACAATAATCATCAGACCGATAGAGCAATTTTACCAGTATTGATTCCTTCTCATGATCAAAATCAATAGAGGCTACCTTCCAAGTAGAATCAAGCTCCAATAGGATTTTATAGTGATTTTCATTGTTCATCCTTTTTGGGGCTAAGATACCTTACCCACACAAAACTCAGTAGAACCGATATTAGCCTACCTTTTGTCTATTAAGCCAAGAATTGGATAGCTGATTCAAGTGTTGAAGTGCATGCATTTCAAGCGTATTTGATGATATTTCCTGCACTTTGAAATATGCCTTATCGGCATTTTTCATGTTAGCCTCAGGCACATCATCCCTGCCAAGCCATAGACATGGTACTTCACGAGCTTCAGCTCGAAGTATGCCCTATACATCTTCGCTTCTCCCGTTCGCATCAAATGCACCGGAGACTTTTTCAGCAGACCCTATCTTATTCTGCTTCGAGTAGCATAAAACAAACAATGGACAAAGCTCATTGAAATCCATTTATCCCACTCTGCCAGAAATGATAAGGTCTTGCAAAGCAATAAAAAAGGCCTCCATGAATAGAGGCCTTTTTTATTGCTTTGAAGTTAGAATTCTAATAATTTGATCCAGCTCTAATCATTGCACATCTAAATCCAACTGTCGATGTAGCCGAATCTTCAAAAAGGAATCTTCTTGTACCTGGAGACATCCAGTAGGCCACATCTGACCATGATCCACCTTTGTAAACTCTTAATCTTTTCATTGGGGGATTGTTGGTATCAAAAGACTTCTGTAATCCAGTCTTTTTATCCCACTGGGCTTTGGTATAAGGTTGTTCATTTCCAATGAAGCTATAAGCGGGGTTATATCCACTTTCAGGATCATCCACAGCATCTCTTCTTGCAGGGTTCAAGTCATCGACTTCCTGATATGATAGAGGCCGGTAGACATCTTGCACCCATTCGTTAACATTTCCTGCCATATTGTACAATCCAAAATCATTTGGAGGGTAATCGTAAACATAAGTTGTGATCATGGCTCCATCATTTAACTTTCCTGCAATACCCGCATAGTCACCGCGTCCACGTTTGTAATTAGCAAGAAAGTAGCCCATGCTTTTTCCATAAGGATTTCGTAGGGTATGTCCATCCCATGGATATAATCTTCTATGAGTTTGGTTCTCATTCAACCATTGAGTTCCTATCAAGGCTTGAGCCGCATAGTCCCACTCAGCTTCAGTTGGCAAGCGATATCCAGGGATGGCAATTCCTTGTTGTAGAGCAGAGACATTTCCAACCGATCCAGCAAGGCTTCCTCCGGAGGCACCAGCATCAACTTCTGCTCCAGCAAACCCACCAGCATCTCCCGCAGGATCAAGAAGACCTGCCTCCATAGCAAGTTTCATATTCACCATTGCAGTTCGCCATTTGCTATAATTAACTGCCTGTCTCCAATTTACACCCACGACGGGGAAAAATCTGAACCCAGCATGTCTGTAATACGCATTTACATACGGATCATTGTAGGCCAGAGCTTTGGACCAAACAGTTGTATCAGGAAGGTTGCTTTTCCAATAATAATCTGGAGAATCCAACCTAATAAAATGTTCATATTCTTGCCAGTGGATATTCGCTACCTCAGTTTCATCCATATAAAATGATGCAACTGTTACCGCGCGTTCAACATTGTCTCCAGAGTGAACAACGTCTTCTTCGAATGTACCGAGTACAGTTCTTCCCCCTTCAATAAAAATGAGATTAGGCCCATCGGCTTGACCAGAATATTCTCCAACCTGGAAACTATTGGGACTATCCTCGTCATTGTATGCCAGTCCGGTAGTTGTGCTAAAGCCCTTTGGGTCAGAGCTTGTCGGAGTGCCTGAGCCACTTCCGAACAAATTACACCCACCAATAATACTTGCAGCGAGCAGGAGGACACCTGCCGATTTCGCCGCATTAACAAAATTTTTCATACCTGTTTTCTTTGTTTTGAAACGCTTCCAACTACTAATAAACACAAATATTCCAAAAATAGCCCTTAAAGGCAATACATTTCTGAGTTTAATTATTCATTTAATTAATCGCTTTCCAAGCAAATTATTGTGTTTGTTGTCTAATATTTTGAACCATGGGACTGGCCATTTCTCTCATAGCCCCGATTGCCCTTTCAATTGAAGAGACTTCATGGACCGAAATTACCAGTCTTTCTTTGAGTTCTTTCATGCTACTTTGGCGTGGATGAGATTGAACAAAAGACAAAATTCCCCCAAAAACATCCGATTGAAAATAATCTTGATCTCGGGATGGAATATAGCATTTCATCAGTTCATTTTTGATAATTACCTTTTCAAAACCGAGCTCAATGGCCAGCCATCTTAGACGAACAGATTCGATCAGGTTGTCCAACGATTCTGGAAGTGGCCCAAACCTATCCTTTAGCATTGCCACACAAGAACCTAGTTCATTTTCATTTTTCAGATTATCTAAGGCTGTGTACGTGCTGAGTCGTTCAGATATATCTGATATGTATTCTTCCGTTATCCGAATTTCAAGATCAGTTTCTACAATACAATCCTGTATTAGCTGTCGGGCATTCTCAATTTCTGTGGTTTCAAACAAGTCTTTAAATTCCTGCTCCTTTAATTCGGCCACAGCCTCATCCAAGATTTTGTGATACATCTCAAAGCCCATGTCGGTGATAAATCCACTTTGTTCACTTCCTAAAAGATTGCCCGCTCCACGAATATCCAAATCACGCATTGCAACTTTGAACCCATCACCTAAATCCGAAAACTCTTCTAAAGCGATCAGTCGTTTTCTTGAATCGGAATTCAATGTGCTACCAGGGGGAGTAAGTAGGTAGCAATAGGCTTTCGTATTTGACCGACCTACTCGCCCTCTCATTTGATGAAGATCAGATAACCCAAACATGTGGGCACGATTGATAATGATTGTATTCGCATTGGGAATGTCCAGCCCGGATTCAATGATGTTAGTAGAGATAAGCACATCACATTCACCGTTGATGAATTTCATCATCACTTTTTCCAATTTAGGACCCTCCATCTGCCCATGACCAATAATAATTTTGGCGTCAGGTACCAATTGGTGAACAAGGTTGCCAATTTGCTCGATATCACTGATGCGATTATGAACGAAAAAGACCTGACCACCACGCCTAATTTCATTACTTACAGCATCACGGATAATTTCATTGTTAAACTCTAGAGCTTCCGTGGTAACAGGTCTTCTATTTGGAGGTGGTGTAGAAATGATGGATAGATCACGAGCGCCCATCAACGAAAAATGCAAGGTTCTCGGTATTGGGGTTGCGGTCAGGGTCAGAGAATCGACATTGACTTTCATCTCTTTTAATTTTTCCTTAACCTTAACACCAAACTTTTGCTCCTCGTCAATTACCATCAATCCCAGATCTTTGAATTCAATGTCCTTGTTTACAATACGATGTGTGCCAATAAGTATGTCTATTTTTCCAGACTTTACTCCTTTCTTTATTTCTGTGATCTGTTTGGTTGTCTTGAACCGATTGATGTAGTCGGTTGAGACGGGGAATTCTTTTAGCCGTTCAGTGAAAGTGTGGTAATGCTGCATGGCTAAGATTGTAGTTGGGACAAGGATAGCCACCTGCTTCCCATTGTTCACTGCTTTGAAAGCGGCACGGATTGCAATCTCCGTTTTACCAAACCCCACATCACCACACACCAAACGATCCATGGGATAAGTTTTTTCCATATCCTTTTTCACATCGACAGTTGCTTGGCCTTGATCAGGCGTATCTTGATAAAGAAAAGAAGACTCAAGCTCTGCTTGCAAGTAATCATCAATCGTGAATACAAAACCAGGAGCGTTTTTACGTTTGGCGTACAATTGAATCAAGTCTTTGGCAATATCCTTAACCTTTCCCTTAACTTTCCTCTTTTTACTTTCCCAATCTTGCGTACCGAGCTTATTTAGGCTTGGTGGGGTACCCTCCTTTCCGGAGTACTTTGAAATTTTATGTAGAGAATGAATACTAACATATAACAAATCATCATCTCGATATACGAGCCTAATTGCTTCTTGAGTATTTTCTCCAACTTTAACATTGTCCATTCCGGCAAAGCGACCTACTCCATAATCGACATGCACAACGTAATCACCAGGTTGAAGAGTTTTGAGTTCTCGAAGAGTTAGTGATTTGGATTTGGAAAACTTTGGTTTGGTTTTGAATCTATGGAATCGATCAAAAATTTGATGGTCAGTAAAGCAAACAATCTCATGTTGTTCGTCAATAAAACCTTCACGTAAACCACCTACGATTTGGTTAAATTGAGCACTTGTATCCATTTCTTCAAAAATTGCCGTTAGCCGATTGAGCTGCTGAGGGCTCTCAGAGCAGATATGATTTTTGAATCCCAGTTCTTGCGATGTATGAAGGCTTTCCGCCAGAAGGTTGAAATTCTTATGAAAATGAGGCTGAGGCTTAATTTGAAATAAAACCTCCTCACCGTTTAGGTAAAACTGTTTTCCGAATTCAACCTTTTGAAAAGGTTCTAAATGTCTTTCTATTGACTGACCTGTTTCGAAGAGTACTTCAGGAGTTGAAATCACCTTGGTGTGATCACTCATCTTCATGAGCTCATCAAATGATTCAGAGACCTTGTCAAATCCTCGCTGAACAATATCTAATAAGTTTCGATAATCCTTTATCCAAATGAGAGATTCTTCGGGAAAGAATTTTAAGAAAGCTTGCCTTTCCTCTTGTAGCAGCTGAGTTTGAACATTTGGTATTAATGCAACCTTCTCCAAATCTTTCTGGGAGCGCTGGGTTTCAGGATCAAAAAGCCGAATACTTTCTATTTCTTCTCCAAATAGCTCTAGCCGATAGGGGAAGTCTGCTGAAAATGAAAAAACATCTATAATCCCACCCCGAACCGCGAACTGACCGGGTTCATATACAAAATCAGTCTTTTCAAAATCATACTCAGTGAGTAATTCTGCAATG
This sequence comes from Cytophagales bacterium, assembly GCA_024232835.1. Classification (GTDB taxonomy): domain Bacteria; phylum Bacteroidota; class Bacteroidia; order Cytophagales; family Cyclobacteriaceae; genus JAAEPI01. The sequence continues at coordinate 391 of JAAEPI010001282.1, read as the reverse complement.
AAATCAATGTCCAGTTTCTCACCAACACTTGCGGTAAAGGTATTAGAGATCAAAGATCGTTTGTTGATTACCTTTTCCAAAAGGGCCTCTGGATAAGTAACAATATGTAGAGGTTGCTCCGACGTTGACAAGAGATTAAGAACTTCTGCTCGTTGAAGAATATTTGCGTTTTCGGTTTCCTCATACTGGTAGGGCTTCTTGTAGGAGGTTGGAAACAGAAGAACTGTTTCATCATTAACAAAATTTTGCAAATCATTTTGGTAGTATGCAGCCTCCTCCTTGTCATACATGATGTAAAGGCAGTGAGAATCATGGGATTGAGCTAGAAAAGCAGCTAAAACAGCGTCGAAACTTCCTGCCAGATTTTTGACTTTTAAATTGCTATTTTTTG
>JAAEPI010001281.1 GCA_024232835.1 Cytophagales bacterium | reverse complement strand
GCCTCAAGATAGACTTTTATGCCTTTAAATGAAATTAATGAAGATTTAGGCTACATGAATTACTATTTTTCCAAGAATTATTCTATTTAACATCTGATTTAATGCTATTGAAGCTTGTTCTAGATTAATCACATTTTGTATGTGAGGCTCAATTTTTTCGGACTCAAGCCACTCAATTAAAGTTTTCACATTTTTCGCATTCTGTTCTGGATGCTCTCGAAAAAATCGACCCCAGAAGACTCCTATAATTGAGGCGCTTTTCATTATGGGTAAACTCCAAGGAAGTCTTGGAATTTCTCCCGATGCAAAACCAATAACGAGGTGACGGCCATTAAAACCTAACGAACGGAAGGCAACCTCACTTTGAGCACCACCCACAGGATCATAGACAATATCTATATCCTTACCAGCTGTCCAATCCTTTAGTTTCTTTCTGAAATCAGGATCATTGGCTAACAGGATGTGATCCGCACCCTGTTCTTTGCAGTAGGAGAGTTTTTCTTCAGTTGATGCGCTTGCAATAACCTTTAACCCCAAGATCTTTGCCAGATGTATAGCAGAAGTACCTGTCCCTCCTGCTGCACCAAGTACCAATATTGTTTCTCTTCGCTGAGCTCTGGCTTTATCAACCAAAGCATGATAAGTAGTAGCATAAGTTAATAGAAGTACAGCTGCGTTTTTGAAATCTACTTTTTCAGGTAGTTTGAAAGTATTTGAGCCGAAACTGACAACTTCTTCTGCAAATCCACCCCAGCTACATCCTGACATAACGCGATCTCCAACTTTAACATGAGTTACATTTTTTCCAACCTCTTTGACAATACCAGAAACTTCCCCACCTGGTGAAAAGGGAAATTCTGGTTTGAATTGGTACAACCCTTGAATTATGAGTGTGTCTGGGAAATTAAGTCCTGCATAGTGAACTGAAATCACAACCTGGTCTTCATCGGGTTTCGGGGAAGGAACTTCCTCAATAATTAATCTATCCGGCCCTCCGAATTCTTTGACAAGTACGGCTTTCATATTTTTGGATTCAAAGTATTTCAAGTACATTTTCCGGTGGACGCCCGAGTTCTGCCTTTCCATCTTTTATTACAATTGGTCTTTCGATGAGTTTGGGATAATCTACCATTGCCTGAATCCACTGATCATTAGAAAGATCTTTCCCTTTGAAATTTTCTTTGTAGTCAGCTTCTCCTTTTCTAATTAATTCAAACGGAGAAATACGCAACATCCTGATGATCTCCTCAATCTCATTTTTCGAAGGTGGGTTGACCAAATACTCAATCGTTTCTATCTCTTCTCCTTTTTCTTCTAAAAGATGGAGTGTTTGCCGGCTCTTGGAGCAACGAGGGTTATGGTAGATTTTTGTCATGATAATTTCTGGAAATGGATACTACACAGGTTATTCATCGGGCTAGAACTTGAAGTTATTTAGAAATAAGGCTTAAATGAAACCGATCATTAAATTAGAACTTTAAAAAATTTCAATCTCACCAAAGTCACCAATTGCTGAATTGATCCATATTGTTAAAATCAGTGGAGGTAGCCCAAAACATAAAGTGTTTTTTACAGTAGTTAATTTTTTGTTTTCCTTAAATCGGATTGCACCAATTTTCTCATACCTCACCTTAAAAATTCTCTTTCCTTTTTTTCCAGTTAAGCCATCTTTACCCAATTCGATTAAAATACCTTTCCGATACCGGCTCGAATTAATTTCATTAACAGAAAACTTATCACCAACTTCAAGCCCATCAAGATGATCTGGATTAATTGTACCAATAATTGTCAATGGATGCCCATCCTTGATTTTGAAGGCCGAAATACTCGGATATTTTAAAAATAAAATCTCCCCTTCAGTTGTTGTAAGCAAAATTCCAATAGAATCAATTTTATTAATTGTTCCAACTAGGTAAGAACGGTTTTCGGTCATTCGACATTTCACCTCATCACCAATTTTCACCTTACTTATCCATCTAGGATTTCCATATTTGATATCATCATCATTTACAGTCCTACGGTATTTATAACCTGTACACGATGAAATGAAAATTGAGAGGATTAGTGTTATGATAAATGTTTTGAACATTCCTGACTATGTAGGTCTTGAATTTAAACAATCATCAAGACCTTTTCTTGCTATGGCGCGCCCTTTGTTTTTGATGATTGGGGTCCAACCAAGAAGAAGTTCGGATGTTCCAAGCGCCATTCTTGACCAAAGCCAGAAATTAAAACTGTCTATAATTAAGCATTAATGATTTTTCCTTCCTGAATTTTATTTGTACTCATTGATCAAAAGGTCCAGAACCTTAGGCATCCCTGTTCCTGCCTTTTCTTCAAAGAGGTGAAGATACTCATTCCCTTCAGAAATGGGTAGGTGAGGATCAATGATAAACTTTGGAGTTTTATACGAGACAAGGTTTAACAAACCAGCTGCAGGATACACAGCTAAAGAAGTGCCCACCACTAAGAGAATGTCAGCATTGGACGTTTCCTGTGCTGCAACTTCCATCATGGGAACCATCTCCCCAAACCAAACTATGTGAGGCCTTAGTTGCGATCCTTTTTCGCATTTGTCCTCTTCATTCAATTCCCAGCCATCCAGATCGTACACCAAATTTTCATCTAACGTACTTCGTACTTTAAAAAGTTCTCCATGTAAATGCAAAACATTTGAGCTTCCTGCTTTTTCATGAAGATTGTCCACGTTTTGCGTAATGACGGTCACGTCAAAATGTTCTTCCAAATCTTTGATGGCAAGATGACCCGCATTCGGTTTGGCGCTAAGAGCCTGCTTTCTTCGCTGATTATAAAAGTCCAGAACCAATGCTGGATTCTTAGCCCAGCCTTGTGGTGAGGCCACTTCCATTACGTCATGCCCTTCCCAAAGACCGCCAGCATCTCTGAAGGTTTGGATGCCACTTTCTGCGCTAACGCCAGCACCTGTGAGGACGACTATTTTTATTAAACTCATTTCGCTCGTGCTACTAATGAATCGAAACTACTAGAAAATGGCTGACTTACAATGTTGTGTGTTGCACCTTTTTTAATTGAAAGAATTCTCCGAGGCTCTGCTTCGGGGGAGCCTTCAGTGAGAAAAAACTCTTGAGTTTACTGTTCAGAATGCAAAGTGTACAATGATAATCCATGTCGGATCATCTTTGTAAAAGACATAATATGACATTTTTACTATCATCATGTGGTTTTGCCATTGAAGTATCGGCGTACTGTAATCACGTTTGAAATTGGTGAGGCTTTGATATCAATTTGTCTAGAGATTTGTGAACGAGATGAGATTTATAGGAATAGGTTATGAATCCATCAGATCATGTTCATTTTCTAATCCAATGTGTTCAGAACATGTCGATAACTAGATTAGTGACCATTTTGAAGAGGATCAATGCTAAGGAGCTACTTAAGAGACACGAAGAAATAAAGCTTCAATGATGGGAGGTATTTTTTGGAAAAGTGGATATTATGCCAAGGCAGTTGGCTAGGATAGCAATGAGAAGGCAATAAGGAAATATGTACCATATCAGGGGTTAGAGAGTAATTACAAAAAAATACATGAACAGCAGATAAGTCTCTACTGATACCGGAACTGCTAGTTCATTGATGAAAACAAGGAGGAGCTATTAGCCTGTCCACATCAGAAGTAGGAAGCAATTGGCCAATAATTAGTTACATCATGGCCGTAGATGAGTATGAAGCTACCTATAAGAGTTATCTAGGTGAATTTGTAGATCAGGTATTTGAACCTTCAAATATGTCTGCATTGTATTCAGCATACGAAAGTTTGATACAAGAGTATGCAACACAGGAGACAAGTAATTTCAATTCAGCTGTTGATCAATCAGAAGTCCACGTGACAGACAGGAATTCCGAAGTTGAGAATTTTATTAATTGAGAGAGTGATAGCTGGGTGATTGGGATCAAAAACCCATTGCCTGGCTTATCATTTATTGAGTTCAAAATAGGTAGATCGTTCTTTTCTTTGTCAAAATTCTTCTAATCATTTGAATGTTCGTGTTATTTTCGAGGGTCAATGCAGGATCAATCAATTTGCGAAGAATCTCGATATAGCGAAATCTACTCTCAACAAGCAGAAAAGCTAAGGAACTTCCTTTACTATAAATGTGGAGATCTTGCTAAAGCAGAGGATTTGGCACAAGAGACTTTCTTGAAACTGTGGAAAAAATGTGCCGAGGTAGCCTATGAAAGCGTGGTAGGATTTCTTTATACTGTGGCCAAGAGATTATTTCTGGACTTGGTTCGATCTGAGAAAGTGATCCTCAAATTTGAGAAATCATTGCTACCCAATATGAACAGTGAGGATCCATTGTTTCAGTTACGAACGGAGGAGTTTCGTGAGCAAGTTGAAAAAGCCATTTCGGATCTTCCAGATGGACAGAGAGAAGCTTTTCTATTAAATCGAATCGACAAGCTTACCTACTCAGAAATTGCAGACAAATTAGAGATCAGTCATACAGCCGTTGAGAAGCGAATTTCCAAGGCACTAGCCAGGTTGAAGGACGATATTGTGGAACTAAAAAAAAGAAAGATATGAGGGGTGGGGTAAATAGTAATGATAAGCGTCTTGTAAGTGAACTATGAATCTGGAACCTGACCATAACGATCAACTTGCCAAGTGGCTTTCTGGTGAACTTTCACATGAGGAAAGGACAGAACTAGAAAAACACGAAAACCTCAATGACTTAAAAGCGGTCATTGAAGATATTGATTCATGGTCATTACCATCAATGGATATTGATTCCAGTCACAAAAAACTTCTATATAAAAGAGACAATCAAACTCCCAGTGGCCGGGTGATATCAATGAGACCTATTTGGCGAGTAGCTGCTGCAGTTGCATTTTTAACGATAGCTTATTTCGGTTGGGATGCCTATGATAATCAACTCATGAAATATGCTACGGGAATTGGCGAGACACAGGAGATCACCCTACCTGACGGATCAGTTATCAATCTCGATGCAGAATCAAAGTTGAACTATTCCAGAGAGGTTTGGAAGACTGAGCGGACTGTTGAGTTATCTGGACAGGCCTATTTTGCCGTTGTAAAGAAGAAGAAACGTTTCAAAGTAAAAACCAAAAAGAAAACAGTTCGAGTGAAGGGAACTGAATTCAACATTAAGTCAAGTGACAAGCAATTTGAAGTAATCTGTTATAGCGGGAGTGTTCAGGTTGTGACCGAATCAGATGATGTTACCCTGAGCCAAGGTGATGCCGTTCGATTAGTAAATAGCGCACTTATTTCATTCACAACAAAAGAGGAATCTCCTGATTGGCAGCAAGGTTTTTCGAATTTTGAAGACGTTCCTTTGTCATTAGTGGTTGAGGAACTGAAACGCTATTATGAAGTAAAAATTGAATTACCAGAAGAATACTCAAATCTGAAATACACTGGCAGATTCGTTCACAATAATCTAGCACAGGCATTGCGATCCATTTTCACCCCAATGGAAATCAATTATAAGCTTAATTCGGCTAGTACGGTTGATTTTTCATGATATTCCATGATCTTTGCCTATGCAAAAAAAGTGGGCAAAGGTCACATTTCTATTCATCTTATTTGAGTTCAGCTGCTCTGTAGTCCTTGCACAAGAAGGTGCTTCTGGTCACATCAATCTGGTGGATTGGCTAAATACGATTGAGGAGAAATTTGAAACTTCCTTTTCTTACAATCGGCAGCTTTTAGCATCTATTGAAATAAAGCAAAGCAACTGCGCAAGTCTGAACGATTGTTTGGACATGGTTTCTGAACTAGTGCCAATAACATTTGAAGAATCCGGAGCGAATAATTATTTGGTTCTACCTATTCGAGAGACCATCCAATTTAAGGTTATAGATCGGGAAACTCAGGAGAGTATTACCGTGATTCTTGCAAAAATCAATGATGTCCGAAGTGATTATCTACTGCCTGATAAAGACGTATTTTCACTCTCTGAGCTATTCTGGACCGACTCGATAGAGATCAGTTCCACATTTTATTCGTCCTTCAAGATTCAGGCACAGGTGCTTGCTTCAAACCCAAAGGTGCAACTGGCGCCAGAGCCTATTTTGTTAGGAGAAGTGGTCATTAAGGATTACCTCACGAATGGAGTAGATGTGAATCTCAGTGATCATAGTATGCGTGTTAGCATGAAAAATATGAGTTTGCTGGCAGGAGAAACAGATGGAGATATACTGAATCTGTTGAAAAGCTTACCTGGTATTAGAACACCAGATGGGAAGCCTGGAAATCTAAATTTCCGAGGAAGCACCTTCGATCAAACTATGATACTATATGATGATGTTCCTATATATCATACTGGCCATTATTTTGGAGCAATATCTCCATATAACTCTTCGGCAGTTAGTGATATTGAGATACATCGCAACACGCCACCAGCTAAATGGGGAGGTCGCGTAGGGGGAGTCATCAGAATGGAAACGAGCACGCCAAACATAGATTCGGCTGAATATGAATTAGCTGCTAATACTGTTTATGCCGGAGCTGGATTTGCAGCTCCAATTGTGAAGAATAAGCTGGGTGTATCCTTGTATGCAAGGAGTTCTTACCCTGGTGATTTCTTATCACCCAAGCTGCAAGCATTTTCGGTTCTCAATTTCCAGGGAAGCAAAATTGACGCAAATACGAACGATGATTTTGAGACACTAGATGAGTTTAATATAAAGTTCTCGGATGTAATAAGTAAGGTAGCATTTGCTCCAAATGATAAAAATCTTTTTGAATTGAGTTATGTCAATGTATCCAATGAATTCGGATTTGAATTTAGGCGCCCACAAGTGAGAACTGGGGACAATGAAAATGTTAATCTTGACAACAAAGGAGTTTCGGGAAAGTGGATAGGAGAATTTGGTCACAACACAAGAGTTAGCCTTAATCTGACAAGTTCAAGTTTTGATCTATTAAATGAATTTGAAGAAATCCAAAATGGACAACCATCTGTTAATAGTAAATTTATAAATCAACTACTGGATACGAGATTTGGTCTTGAACTCGATCAGGATATATCAGAAAAAGCGTCATTGAATGTCGGTTATTCTCTCGTCGATCACACGATTAAATTCCATAACCAATTGAATGCTCAACCTTTAACAAGCATTACAAGAGAAGCACAAATTCATTCCTTTTATAGTTCCTTAAAAGCGAATTGGGGAGAATCTTTAGTAGCTAATTTGGGACTGCATGGAGACTACTATGAACCAACCAACGAAGTTTTTATAGACCCCAGAGTATCGCTGAGTTATAGAATTTCCAATTTTCTATTTCTGAAATCCTCAGCTGGTCGATCTCATCAATACATCTATCAACGTTCCAACAATGATTTCAATGATTTTAGGGTATCGAATCAATTTTGGTTTTTGGCCAATGAGCGAGAACATCCAATGGAGGGATACAGGGGCATGCTTGGGGTGCTACGTGACAAGGGAGGTTGGTTATTCGATGTTGAATTCTATGCAAATCGCACCAATAATGTTGTTCAGGAAATCACAGTTGGGAACCCTGAAGTGGGTGTGCTGAAAAGTATGGGAATGGATGTACTCTTGAAGCGTCAATGGACAAACTTCCAATCATGGATCAGTTACTCATTGAGCCAGGTAAAGACCAATTTTGGGATAAAAGAATTTGCTTACTACGACCAACCCCATATACTGAACCTGATGACAATATGGAATCTAAATAAATGGAATTTTGCCATGTCATGGAGCTTTGCTTCAGGTATGCCTGTGATCATACCAATATTGAATCCATCGGACCCAAATTCTAATGGACAGACCACAATAGATACGCCCTATTCCAGAAGGTTTCCAAACCAACACCAATTGGATTTTTCAGCAACATATCAGTTTTGGAAAAAACCAAGTAGCAAAAGTGGAGTGGTTGGGTTTTCATTTCTAAACTTATACAATCAGGAAAATATCATTAATATTTTCCAGGTAAATCCGCGGGTAGATTATCCATATCGATATGGAATAGGTTTTGCACCAAATATTCATGTCAAGATATCCTTCTAATTGTCTCTTAAGGGGTTGGGTAGATCAGATATCATTTCGTATTTTCACAGAAAATGAAAACAAAGAACATTTAAATTAATTTCATGAGAAAGGAAACAAGAATACTGAAAACACTAACGGTGGGGTTGTCATTCCTATTATTTGCAGGGATAGTAGCCTGTGGGGATGACGCTGTTGATGATGGAGGAGATGAACAAGGTGATGGCAATCTGCCTGACATTTCAGGATATCCGATATCCAGTACAAATCAAAACATCTACTACGGAGCTAGTAATGAAATTTCCGCTCCAGGTTCAGACCAGTCTTTTTATGGTCAAGATGCAAATTACAGCTCTAATGAACCCTCTTACGAGGATAATGGAGACGGTACAGTCACAGACATGGTCACTGGATTGATGTGGCAACAAAGCGCGGACACGGATGGCGATGGAGATATAGATGCTGATGACAAACTGACCTATGATGAGGCCGTGGCGGGTGCAACCACTTTTGACCTTGGAGGGTATGACGACTGGAGACTACCGACCATTAAAGAGCAGTATTCCTTGATCCTGTTTAGTGGTGAGGATCCCAGCGGATACGACGGAACTTCCACAACCGGATTAGTCCCTTTTATTGATACGGACTATTTTGATTTCAACTACGGTGACACGGACGCTGGTGAACGAATCATTGATTCGCAATACGCTTCTTCTACTGTATATGTAGACTACACCATGAACGGTGATGAAACGCTCTTCGGTGTAAACTTTGCCGATGGACGAATCAAAGGATACGGGATGTCGTTATTCGGAAATGACAAAACTTTTTTTGTGACCTACGTAAGAGGCAATTCAACATACGGTGTGAATGATTTTCAAAATAATAACGATGGAACGATCACAGATAGTGCCACCGGACTGATGTGGATGCAGGATGACAATGGTCAGGGGTATGACTGGGAAGATGCATTGAGTTATGCTGAAGGTTTTGAATTTGCCGGACACACAGACTGGAGATTACCAGATGTTAAGGAATTACAATCATTGCTAGATTATTCCCGCTCTCCTGAAACCACGAGCTCAGCTGCAATTGATCCAATTTTCGACTGCACGGCCATCACCAATGAAGGTGGTGATACGGACTATTCATATTATTGGAGTAGTACAACACATGAAACTTGGACAGGTACTGGTGCCAATGCTTCATACGTAAGTTTTGGTCGAGCAATGGGCTATATGAACGGTGAATGGATGGATGTGCATGGAGCAGGTGCGCAGCGCAGTGATCCAAAAGCTGGTGATCCTAACGATTACCCTACAGGCAATGGACCGCAAGGTGATGCCATTCGGATTAACAACTACGTGCGGTTGGTTCGGTACGCAGAATAACAAACAGAAGCATATTATTTAGAAAAGGGCATTTTTATGCCCTTTTTTATTCTACCCAATCAGCAATAAAGAGGTTAGTATCTCTATTTCCACAATTGAATGCCCATACTAGCTTTTCCCATAAGCAAACGTGGTGAATGAGTTGAAAGTGATCTACAATACTTGGACATCCCTACATCAAAATTCCATAATTCTTCTAAGATAGGTCATCACAATCTCGAGGTGCATTCCATATATCCCTTTTGGAAAGGATCTTGAGAGAGAGGGCTCCCAGACGGATTTTTTTACACTATATTCATCTTATGGAGACGGCTTTTGAACAAGTACTTACAAACTGTTATAAGGATGAAATGATTTCTTATATGGATTCTCATCCAGAAGCCTTCAAAGAAGCGATTGAGCTGGCCATTTCTGAGAAACAACCCTACGCCTGGCGAGCAGCATGGTTGTTGTGGAGTTGTATGGAAGAAAATGATTTCCGAGCTCAGGGGTTCGTCAAGAGGATAATAGACACTCTGGCAACTAAGAATGGGGGGCATCAGCGAGAGTTGCTGAAGATTCTTTCAATGATGGAATTGAATGAAGAATACGAAGGGTTGTTGTTTGACATTTGTGTTTCAATGTGGAGCAAAGTGAACAATAGATCATCTGTTCGTTTTGAGGCTTTTAAAGTCATATCAGCCTTAGCAAAAAGACATCCAGATTTAACTCATGAAATAACCTTTCTCACACAAAATCAGTATTTGGAGACTTTGTCTCCTGGTATTAAAAGGGTAGTTGCTAAGATGGTAAAGGAGATTCCGATATAATGAGCTATGCCAAGAAACTCATCTAATTCTTAGTAGCCTTTTACTAGTTGAACTAACTAAAACACGGGATACAGAAGAAATAGGTAACATTTGAACAGCCTCTTTTTTTATTCTATCCAATCTGCAATAAAGAGGTTGGTGTCTCTATTTCCACCATTGAATCGATTAGATGCCCATACTAGCTTTTCCCCATCAGGGCTAAACATGGCAAACGAATCGAAGGTATCATCGAAAGTGATTTGCTCTAAGCCACTGCCGTCGATATTGATCATGAACAGATTGAATGGAAAGCCACGTTCGGATGTATGGTTTGATGAGAAAATGATTTTTTCTCCTGAAGGGTGAAAGAATGGTGCCCAATTGGCATTTCTCAGATTGCTAATTTTTTTCTTGTCAGAGCCATCAGCGTTGGCAATATAGAGCTCCATGGCTGTAGGCTGCACAAGATTTTGGGCTAATAATTTCTTGTATTCGTCTTGCTCTTCTTCGGTCTTGGGTCTGGAGGCACGCCATACTATTTTAGACCCGTCAGGCGAATAGAATGCCCCACCGTCATAACCAAGTTCATCCGTGATTTGTATCACATCAGAGCCATCCAAATTCATCGTGTATAGCTCCAAGTCCCCGGATCTGGTAGAGGTAAAAATCATTCGATCATCTATTGGTGAAACGGTTGCCTCAGCATCATAGCCAGGTTCTGAAGTGAGCTGATTTATTATTTGTCCGTCAAGATCCGCAATGAAAATATCATAGTCAGCATAGATCGGCCATACGTATTTTTCTCCTCTAGGAGGAACGGGAGGACACTCTTTGTCACCCAAATGTGTAGAACCGTATACGATTGTTGAATCGCCTGGAAGAAAGTAGGAGCAGGTTGTTCGCCCGAGTCCAGTGCTTATCATCGACGGTTGAGCTCCCTTGCTGGCTTTCTCAGGATCAAGTATAAATATTTGATCACACCCTACATCCCAGGAAGAGTAATCAGATTGAAATATCAGACGTTGGCTATCGAAGCTCCAATAAGCTTCAGCATTGTTGCCTCCCCAAGTAAGTTGACGTACATTTTTTAAATGTGATTCCTGTTCGTACCGAAGGGAGTCAGGAACTGGTTGGGCATTGCCAACAGTAATTACTAAAAGGATAAGAGAGATTAGTATAAAATTCTTCATGGTCAAGTATCTTCGAAAGTGCGAAACTACTAACTGACCAGACATATGAAACAATTTTTATCAATGCTAATCCTGATTTTTATCTTCAGCTGTGTGCAGACAGTAATTTATGAGCCTATTTCGTCAATTAAAGTGGATATAAGCATTCTCGCGAGCGATTCATTGATGGGACGAGAAGTCGGAACTGAGGGAGAGAAAATGGCTGCCGATTATATTGTTTCAAGAATGGAGGCGATCGGCCTTGAAGGAAAAGGTACAGATGGATTTCTGCAGGACTATTTTGTGAAGACATCTGATAACCCACATGAGAAAGCAGAAGTGGGAGCGGATGGGGATACAGTTGGCATTACGGGCTATAACGTGTTAGGTTATTTGGATAATCCATCTGATCAGATAGTGGTTATTGGGGCACACTTCGACCATTTGGGAATGGGCGGATTATACTCCACAGCCAGAGTTGATGAAATTCATAATGGCGCAGATGATAATGCAAGCGGCACAGCGGCCATTCTCCACTTAGCCCAAGTCATTAAAAAATTGAATCTTCAAACAGATTTCTTGTTCTTTGCTATTTCTGGTGAGGAGCAGGGTCTTTGGGGGTCAAATTATTTTACCAAAAATCCAACTATCGATTTATCCAAGGTGACATACATGATCAATATGGATATGGTGGGTAGACTTGATGAAGAAAGAGGATTGGCCGTTTACGGGACAGGCACTGCACGCAATTGGGAAGGCCTTCTGGATGAAATAAATACAGATAGCCTTAAAATGATTCGGAAACCATCTGGTAGAGGCCCTTCTGATCACACCTCCTTTTATTTGAAAGACATTCCCGTACTCCATTTTTTCACAGGTCAGCATGAGGACTATCACAAACCAAGTGATGATATTGAAAAGATCAACCTTGAAGGCATCAAGACTGTGGCCGATATGATCGAGAGGATTGTGGTGGCTTTGGATGAGAGTGAGAAGTTGGAATTTAAAAAAACAAAAGATGAGGAGTCAAATACCCCTCGATTTACGGTTACACTTGGCGTGATGCCAGATTATCTCTTTGAAGGTGAAGGTATGCTCATCGCTGACGTGAGTGCCGATAAGCCAGCCATGAAAGCAGGAATTCTACGTGGTGACATTGTCGTTCAAATGGGCGATAGTACGGTGGCAGATATGATGGGATATATGCGAGCCTTGTCGTCTTTCAGCGCAGGTGACCAAACAACCGTAGTGGTGGAGAGAGATGGAGAGAAAGTAGAGGTGATGGTTGAGTTTTAATGAAATATTTTCTCACCTTAATATTTCTATATCAGGTTACTTCCTGTTATAGTCAGGTAGATAAATTTCCTCGAATGGAGGTTGTATACGAAAAGCCTGAAATAGTGGTAGGGGAGTGTGGGACAATTATAATTCGTATTTTTTTATCAAATGAGCAGAAACTACTTCATTTTAAAAACGAGGAGTACTTAAAATATATACCAAACCTTAAAGCCAATTTCGATGGGTTTTACTTTGAAGAATTCAATTGGCTAAATAAATTCAAAAAATCGTCAGATGACTCAAAAGAATTTTATTGGTATGACACTTATAAAATTTCATTTTGTCCAAGTTCAAAGGGAGAAATACTTTTCCCAAGCATGAGGTTTAGATATGGAGTAAAGCATGGTGTCCCTCTTTTTTTCAACACGGATTCAGTAAAAATAGATGTGACTGAAGATAGGGTCAGGAATACATGCCCAGATCTTGTTGGAGAATTTGCTATTAAGGAAACGGGCACTCCGTCTGGAAACCAACAGGTTGGTACTTCTTTTGAATTAGGGCTGGAAATAACAGGTAATGGTAATCTGTTCCCATTAAATTTTCATGATATCGAAAATGACGACCTAATTCTTGAGAGGATATCGACAGATGTAGGGAGTGAATTTGCCTCGGGAAAACTTTTATCTAGAAAATCCATTCAAATCAAAGTAACGCCAAAGCGTCCGGCAGTAATTTGTATGAAAGATCTAATTAATTGGAGTTATTATTCCATCTCCAAAAAGGAATGTTTGAAAATTGGTTCAGAAAAAACTTTCGAATTTGTCGGATCTGTAAATTATGGCCTGGAGAAAGGATTAATTATAAAAAAAAATGTTATTGCCCTGGACATATCTGAATCCATGGAAGTTGAAGGGTATGGCACAATAAGACTTCAAAAAGGAATAGACATAGTAAATCGTCTGATTGAGAAAAATTCAGCTTGGCTATTAGGTTTTTCTGGGGAAGTTGCAGTCATAACTGAGGGTGATCTGAACCATT
>JAAEPI010001280.1 GCA_024232835.1 Cytophagales bacterium | reverse complement strand
TTCAATGGCTTCCTCTGATCTTCCAACAGAAATGAAGATGGCAGCCACTAACGCATAACCGTCAGCATTTTCAGGAGCGAGAGCAATGAATTTTTCCGCTTCACCAAGAGCTTTTTCATACTGCTTTCTATATAAATAAACTATGCCCAAACCGAGATGGCCACGCAAAGAGGACTCGTCAATAGCCACGAGTTTTTCCACCATTTTCAAAGCCCGATCCAGAATTGAAGGATCTTGGCTCTGTGTTATTCCCCACTCCATACAGTAATTCATTGCGAGGTCAAAATAAGCCGGAATCCAATCTGGATTTCGTGCAAGGGCTACTTCCAAGGATGCAATCGCTTCCTTATACTGACCTAAATTTTGATAGGCTCTGGCCAAATCACTATTGTAGTAAACGCCGTAGTGGGGATTAAGGTCCATCGCCTTTTTGATAGCCTCAATGGCTTGTTCTGATTTTCCGACAGAATTAAGAGTATTACCCATGCTGAGATAAGCAGAGGAATCATTGGGATTTAGGGATAGAGCCCTCTCTGCCTGAGAGATGGCTTGCTCAAACTGACCTTTT
>JAAEPI010001279.1 GCA_024232835.1 Cytophagales bacterium | reverse complement strand
TTCTATTCACGTAGCAGTCGCTACATCAGGGGCCGCTTCGCTTCCTACATTGTCTACTGTACACCCTGCTGTGTAACTCCCGCTGACATCCCCTGCCGCTGGAGTCGTTCCTGTAGCAACATCATCGGTAGAATCTAAATCTAAATTCGCATTACTAGTTACTATTAACGTAGCAGTCGCTACATCAATGGCCGTTTCGCTTCCTACATTGTCTACCGTAAAACCTGCTGTGTAACTCCCGCTAACATCCCCTGCCGCTGGAGTCGTTCCTGTAGCAACATCATCCGTCGCGTCTGTGTCTAGGTTAGGTGCACCAGTGATTTTACCTACGGCTACATCATTAATATCTGCGTCTACTATAGTTCCATCCAAAATACTCCCAGATTGTACCGCATCATTGGCCAGCTGCGTATTTGTAATAGAATTTGCACCAACTGCCAAAGGAGTTCCATTCCCATCCCCTGTCACAGTTGTACCGTCAACATTCACTGTAGTCAATCCTTTAAGGAGATTCCAAACTGTGTCTTTCCAAAAATAGAAATCACCAAGATCACTATCGTATACAAGTAAACCACTGTCACTTGTAGCCAGAGACATGGCTGTTCTTTGTGCTGTTGTAAGAACGGGGATCAACAATCCTTGATCGCTATTGGGAGATACCAGATGCAATACTGCATTGGGATTTGGGGCGGTTGTATTGACACCCATAGAATTTTGCTGGGCGAACGACAGGCTTGACAGCAACAACAAACCACTAATTGAAAGGAAACGGAAGGAGATAAAATATTTCATAACTATCTAAAGAATAGATAAACAATTTTAATGTTGATCAAATTTGATGAAACTTTCGAGAGATTCCTATTACTAAACGCTTCATGGAAATTATTAAAATTCAGCAAATAGCTTGACTCTAATTGATTTATATTAAATACATCGGTTTGCTAAGTATTTGATTTTATTTATTTTAGGCATACCACAATGTCCTTTTCAACCTTTTCAGTGCACAAAATAACTTCAGAAATACTCTGAAAGCTCACGTCCAAATTCCTACTATACTATGCAAAATTCTATAGGGGAAATGATGAAATATTAATAGGCAATTTTCCTACCGATTGAATCAAATAAATAACTATCGATAGGGAAATAACGAAATACAAGAAGGTGATTTTCTTATCTATTGAATCAAAATAAGTACTTTGAAAAAATTTCGTTTATGTTGATGTCAAAACCCTATCTTTGCATCCCGTAACAAAACCTCAAATGGCTAGGAAAGCAAAGTACATCTTCGTTACGGGCGGAGTGACCTCTTCACTCGGAAAAGGCATCATCGCAGCATCTCTCGGTAAACTTCTTCAGGCCAGAGGCTTCTCAGTAACTATCCAAAAATTCGACCCCTATATCAACGTGGATCCCGGCACATTGAATCCATATGAGCACGGCGAATGCTATGTGACTGATGATGGAGCAGAGACCGATTTGGATCTTGGTCATTACGAGCGATTCTTGAATATTCGAACTTCTCAAGCCAATAATGTAACTACTGGCCGTATCTACTATGATGTGATCACCAAAGAACGCGAAGGTGAATACCTCGGAAAAACCGTACAAGTGATTCCGCACATCACTGATGAAATCAAAAATAACATTTACAAATTAGGTGAAACAGGGAAATACGATATTGTAATAACCGAAATCGGTGGATGTGTGGGTGATATTGAGTCGCTCCCTTTTATTGAGGCTGTACGTCAGACACGTTTCGAGCTAGGACCAACCAATTGCGTCTCTATCCATTTGACCCTCATCCCCTACCTCAAAGCAGCTGGTGAACTGAAAACAAAGCCTACTCAGCACTCAGTTAAAGATCTGTTGGAGGCTGGGATTCAACCAGACATTTTGGTTTGTCGATCGGAGCGAGCTCTCAATAATGAGATACGGAAAAAGCTTGCATTGTTTTGTAATGTGCCAATCAACTCTGTTATCGAAGCACAAGATGCCGAAACGATTTACGATGTACCTGTGATGATGCGAAAGGAAAAACTGGATGAGCGGGTCTTGTCCAAGTTCAAGATTTCGCATAAGAAAGACCCAAAGATAGAAGGATGGAAAAATTTTTTAGGCAAACTCAAGAATCCAACAGAAGAAGTAAATATTGGGCTTATCGGGAAATATGTTGAACTCAAGGATGCGTATAAATCAATAGCAGAATCCTTCGTCCATGCAGGTGCAGAAAACGAATGTAGAGTAAATGTGAAGTGGTTACATTCAGAAGATTTCTCCAAGGATACTGTAGAAAGAAATCTCAAAGATTTAGACGGTATTCTCGTTGCACCAGGATTTGGTGATCGTGGCATTGATGGGAAAATCATTGCCGTGCAATACGCAAGAGAAAATAAAATTCCTTTCTTCGGAATTTGTTTGGGGCTGCAGTGTGCAATGGTGGAGTTCGCTAGAAATGTATTGGGACTCAAAAAGGCACACAGCGTTGAAATGAATTCCAGAACAAAACATCCCCTCATTGACCTGATGGAAGATCAAAAAAACATCAAAAATAAGGGCGGAACAATGCGGCTTGGTGCTTATGATTGTCTAATTAAGAAAGGGACAAAGGCTCATCAAGCCTATGGAACCACGAAAATCTCTGAACGTCACCGCCATAGATACGAGTTCAACAACAAATATTTAAATGAATTTGAGGCTGCCGGAATGCTTGCTTCTGGAAAAAACCCTAAAACCAACTTGGTAGAGATTATGGAACTTGCCGACCACCCCTGGTTTATGGCTTGTCAATACCACCCTGAATTAAAATCTACCGTATTAAACCCACACCCTTTATTCATAAAATTTGTGAAGGCCGCACTTGCCCATAAAAAGAACTAAACTTGCGGTCGAATTTTTACTTGGAGTCCATGAGACATTCAAATGAAAATCCTGAATCAGGAGATAACAAAGTAATATTTAGACTTCTCTATTAAAAATAGACTATAAAATAAGAATGGAAAAGAATCAAATTATTGGTCTGCTAGTCATGCTGACCGTTATCACTATTTATTTCACTTGGTTTGCTCCAGATCCACCCCCGATACAAGATACTCAGGAAACCATAGCTCAGGATACTACAAAAGTCGAACCTCTACCTCAAAGTATCGAGCAACCTACACAGCTTTCAGATTCTGCTAAAAGCAAAATCAATGAGCTAAAATATGGGCTATTTTCAGCTGCTGCTCAGGGTGAAGAAAAGTTGATCACCCTTTCCAATGATGAGCTTAGCTTGACTTTCAATACCAGGGGTGGTGTGATCGAATCGGCAGAAGTGAACAATTACAAAGATTATCAGGGAAATCCGCTCCTTCTTACAACTAGAGAAAACTCAGATTTTCACCTCTATGTTGAGCACTTGGGAAAGTCTGTTGACTTAAATGAATTCTATTATAGCTCGTCACAATCAACCAAAGGAGATACCACACTCCTCTCTTTTCAGCTGAATGTTAGCGAATACGGATGGGTTCGATATGTATATTCTATTCCAAAATCCGGTTTCCAGATTGGGTTTGATATAGAAACTAGTGGCATGAAGGATCTTGTTTCCGAAAGAATAAATTACGCCTGGAATCAAAAATACAATCGCCTTGAATTAGACATTCCTGATGCACGCAACCGATCAACCGTGCATTATAGTACACTTAGTGGAGATGAGGATTATCTCTCTCAGAGAAATCTCGAATTAGAAGAAGAGACCTTAGATGAGCCAATAAAGTGGATGTCTTTTAAGCAAAAATTCTTCACGTCTGCGATCGTTGCTGACGACAGTTTTAGATCAGGATATGTGTCGACAATCGTAGATGAGTCGGACACCACCGTAATAAAAAATGGAGCCTTGCAGGGATTGATACCCTATGAAAAATTCATAGCGGGAACTGCCAGATTCAATTATTATTTCGGGCCAAATGATTATGACATCATGGAGAATGTGGCTCCTGAATTTGGAAATAATGTAGACATGGGTTGGAGTATCCTTGCCGGAATCAACAAGTACTTCATTAGCTATTTGTTCAAATTCTTAGAAGGAATTTTCTCTAACTACGGTGTTATCATTATGATCATGGTGATAATTGTTAGAATCATCCTGTCCCCCTTGACCTACAAGTCGCATATGTCTATGGCCAAGATGCGAGTGATGAAGCCAGAATTGGATGAATTAAAGTCCAAACATCCTGATGATCCTCAAAAAGCTCAAAAAGAACAAATGGATTTGTATCGTAAAGTTGGGATCAACCCGTTGAGTGGTTGCATTCCGATGGTCTTACAAATGCCCATTTTGTTTTCGTTGTTCTATTTCTTTCCAAATGCGATCAAACTCCGACAAGAATCCTTTTTGTGGTCTAGCGACCTTTCTACGTATGACAACATTCTAGACCTACCATTCACCATTCCCTGGTACGGAGATCACGTAAGTCTTTTCACCTTATTGATGACCGCTTCTACCGTTTTGTACACTTGGTCAAATAGTCAAATCACAACAGTCACCGGGCCAATGAAGACCCTACAGTATGTCATGCCCTTCATGTTTTTGTTCTTTTTGAATAGCTTCTCTTCTGGCTTGACTTTCTACTACTTTGTTTCGAATATGAGTACGTTCGGACAGACCTTCCTATTCAGACGATTCATTGATGAAAGCAAGATCAAGAGTATTCTGGACGAAAACAAAAAGAAAAATGCCAACAAGAAGAAGAGTAAATTCCAATTGAAAATGGAAGAGGCAATGAAGCAACAGAAAGGGCAAAAAAAGAAAAAGAAAAGGTAAAATTGGTTATCCACATTTGTTGTGTGAATAAACAAATACCAAAGGCTTATCTGCGGTTCAACTTGTTGAGACTCAAATAATTAGAATAACGACCTTCTTGGTGATGAGTTTTGTTTTCCACAACCTCAATATCTTGAATGCATCTTAAATATATTTGCCCTCGTTTCGTTTCTAATAAGGACAACCAATTAATAATTCATGGGGAAAGTAATAGCCATTGCAAATCAAAAAGGAGGAGTTGGTAAGACAACCACAGCTATCAATTTAGCTGCAAGTCTTGCTGCGCTGGAATTTAAAACTTTAATCGTGGATGCTGACCCACAGGCGAATGCCACATCTGGAATTGGGCTTGATCCCAAGGAAGTTGAAAACAGCATTTATG
Organism: Cytophagales bacterium; assembly: GCA_024232835.1. Classification (GTDB taxonomy): domain Bacteria; phylum Bacteroidota; class Bacteroidia; order Cytophagales; family Cyclobacteriaceae; genus JAAEPI01. The sequence goes on along the minus strand of JAAEPI010001279.1, from coordinate 11,821 downwards.
AGTGCATGGTCAGTGATGTTGATGCCGCTTCTTGCATTCAAGCGAGCGACATAAAATACCTAGACATTCTCCCTTCTCATATTGATTTGGTTGGTGCTGAAGTGGAAATGGTAAGCGTTGACAATAGAGAGCACAAAATGACAAACGCCTTAGCCGGAATCCAAGAAGGCTATGATTTTGTAATCATTGACTGCTCTCCGTCCCTAGGTCTCATCACAGTCAATGCCTTAACTGCATCAGACTCAGTGATTGTGCCCGTGCAATGTGAGTACTTTGCCTTGGAGGGTTTAGGGAAGTTATTGAATACACTTAAGATCATTCAGACCAGACTCAATCCTCATTTAGAAATAGAAGGCATTCTTTTGACTATGTACGATGCACGATTGAATCTATCAAATCAGGTAGTAGAGGATGTTCAAAGTCACTTTAAGTCTTTGGTTTTCGGAAGTGTGATTCCTAGAAATATCAAACTAAGTGAGTCACCAAGTTTTGGCTTGCCAGCAATAATACATGATGCAGAAAGTAAAGGGTCAATCAGTTATTTGAATCTGGCGAAAGAGATATTGGAAAGAAATGAAGTAAAGGCAGCATAAGAATTCATGGCAAAAAAATCAGGATTAGGTAGAGGGCTCGGAGCATTATTGGATGCTTCTGGTGAAAGTAAATCATTGATTGTTGAAAGAAAACGACCTGCTGGTATTGGTACTATTCCATTAAATAAAATTGAAGTTAATCCATTTCAACCGAGAGAAGATTTTGATCAGGAGTCACTTGATGAGCTGGCTGATTCTATAAAAATTCATGGCATTATACAGCCTATAACTGTTCGTCAGTTAAGCCAGAATGAGTTTCAGCTGATTTCAGGTGAACGAAGATTACAAGGTTCGAAACTAGCCGGCCTTACAGAGGTACCTGCTTATATCCGCACGGCAGATGATCAGCAAATGCTCGAAATGGCTCTCATTGAGAACATTCAAAGAGAAAATCTCAATGCAATAGAAGTAGCGCTGAGCTACCAGCGGTTGCTCACCGAATGTGATCTGAAGCAAGAAGAGCTGGGAGATCGCGTTGGTAAAAAACGAAGCACAGTCACCAACTATTTAAGGCTTTTGAAATTGCCCGGTGAGATCCAAGCCGGACTAAGGGATGCAAAAATAAGCATGGGTCATGCTCGAACACTCGTGACAATGGATGACATAGACCAACAGTTGCGTATTTTTGATCAGATTGTTCAACATGATCTGTCGGTGAGAAAGGTTGAAGAGTTGGTCAGAAATCTTGGTAAAGAAAAACCAACATCATCCCCAAAGAAAAATTCTGACCCAGAGATCCTGAGATTGCAAGTGAAGTTATCCTCCCACTTCGGCACCAAAATTCAAGTATCAGCAGACAATGAAAACAAAGGTCAAATCAAAATTCCTTTTAATTCTACTGATGAATTGAATAGGATTTTGGATATCCTTGATGTATGATTCGAACGGTTCTAACATGTTTAGTGATTCTTTTCTTAGGAATCACGCTCAAGGCGCAAGAACCCGCAGAAACCGTAGGTGACGTATTTGACTCACTTGTCTATGACGAAGATCACATAGAGCTCTTCACAGAAATATCAGATTTGAATCCGAAAAGATCTGCAATTCTATCTGCAGTTTTACCCGGCCTTGGTCAAGTTTATAACAGACAGTATTGGAAGGTGCCGCTAATAATAGGTGGAGGGGTGATGCTGAGTCACTATATCAAATATCACGACAGGCTCTATAATAGTTTTAGATCAGCGTTTATAGCTGAATCGGATGCGGATATTCGCACGATCAACCCTTTCACTGGGCTAAATTCTGAAACGCTACAGGCGAATGTAGATCAGTTGCGTAGAGATCGTGATAACCTAATGATAATGACCACATTATTCTACGTCTTAAATATTATTGATGCACACATATCAGCGCATTTGCATGAGTTTCAAATCAACGATGCGCTTTCTATGGACATACAACCTGCAATTCAACCATCTGCACTAATTTCGCGATCCGTGGGAATTAGTTTTTCTTTCAAATTCTAAAGGTCAACATGCGAATTGCATTAATTGGATATGGTAAAATGGGTAAAGCCATTGAACACTTGGCTATCGAACGTGGGCATGAAGTCTGCTCTCGCATAGACTTAAATAACCATGACCAGATTAGCCTGATAAAACCTGCTACGTGCGATGTTGCGATAGAATTTTCGCAACCTCAAACTGCCCTCCTAAATGTATCAACTTGTTTAAGAAATGGAATAAAAGTTCTCTCTGGAACTACGGGATGGATGGATCGGTTAGGTGACGTTGAAAAACTCACCCGTGAATTGAATGGTACTTTTTTATATGCTTCAAACTTCAGCCCGGGGGTGAATGTCTTCTTTGATTTAAATGAATTTCTTGCGAGTAAAATGCAAAATCAGAACCAGTTTGAGGTGAGTATGAAAGAGGTGCATCATACCGAAAAATTGGATTCACCAAGTGGAACAGCGATTAGTCTTGCAAACGGGATAATGAAATCCAATTCCTCAAAAAAAGGATGGACGAACGATAAAACGACCGGCCAAACAAAAATTGGAATAATTTCGAATCGAGAACCAAACGTTGCGGGTACACATACCGTACAGTACTCATCGGAATTAGAAACGATAGAAATAAAACACACGGCACATGACAGAAATGTGTTTGCATCTGGTGCACTTGATGTTGCCGAATGGATGCAAAATCAATCAGGTGTGCTAACATTTAATGACTACTTAACCAATACAAAATAATGTACTTCAATGATTTCAGTTTGGCCTTTGTGGTCATCTCAATGGTACTTTGGTATTTCCTTCAAAGCTATGCCTACTTCAAACTTTTCGAGAAGGCTGGAAAGCCCAGATGGATTGGGTTTGTTCCTTTCTACAATTATTACATCCACATCGAGTTAGTCGGACGACCGAAATGGTGGGTACTGCTACTATTTATGCCGGTAGTCAACTTCTTTGTTGCGCTCACCATACATCTTGATTTGTATAAATCTTATGGAAAATTTACCTACGTACACCAAGTACTTGGTGTAGCACTTTGGCCAATTTACACCTTGTACATGGCATTGAGCAATAGTGAGTATAAAGGGAAAGCTACAGAAATACCAAAAGTGCAAAAAGCCCTGCCACAGGAATGGATGGAAGCAATAGTATTCGCCGTGTTCGCTGCAACATTCATCAGATGGGTATACATGGAAGCCTACGTAATTCCTACCTCATCGATGGAAAGCAATCTTTTAGTAGGAGATTTCCTCTTCGTTAGTAAAGCGGAGTATGGCCCTCGGACTCCCAAAACTCCCCTGCAATTGCCATTGACCCATGCCAAAATTTGGGGGACAGATATGCCTTCTTATTTGAGCTTTATTCAACTTCCTCATTTGCGACTTCCTTCATTTGGCAAAGTCGAACGAAATGATGTTGTTGTTTTTAACTATCCGGTAGATGATCATTACAATAGCAATGGAAGTGTATACCATCCTATGGATTTGAAAACCCACTACATCAAGCGATGTGTTGCAATTCCTGGTGATATAATTGAAGTTAAGTCTGGTCAGGTATATATCAATGGGGAGCTTGGAAAAAATCCTGAAATTATACAGTTCAGCTATCGAATAGATTCTAAGCAGCAGTTACCAGAGCGATTTTTTGACGATCATAAAATTCGTGAACATCAGAGCAATGGTGCCATCTCAATGGTTCAAATGACGCCAGAAACTGCAAAGATCATCGAAGGTTTCGATTTCATTCAAGCTGTCACCAAAATGGAAAGTACGCAGGGAAGTACTGATCCCGGTATTTTCCCAAATGGTCAATACTTCTCCTGGAGTAGAGATTTTTTTGGCCCCTTGGAAATTCCTTATAGAGGCATGAAACTCACACTTGACGAATTATCTCTCGCGAAATACGGTAGCACCATTTCCAACTATGAAGGGTGGGACTCAGTAGAAATTGATGTTGATAAACTCAAGATTGATGGGGAGCTGGTGACTGAATACACCTTTAACCGTGACTACTATTTCATGATGGGGGATAATAGACACAATTCGGCAGACTCAAGATATTGGGGATTTGTTCCTGAGGATTATATCGTAGGTGAAGCATCCTTCATCTGGATGTCGTTTGAAACTAATGCGAGTGGATTCAATAAGATCCGTTGGAATCGCTTATTACAGGGAATTAAATAAGAATTGTTGTCAATCGATTGACAACAATTCTATTTCAAAAAACAAATCCTCACCAGCAAGCGGATGATTAGCATCGACGGTAATCATTTGATCATTTACATCTTTAATGATTACGTGCTGCTCTCCTCCTCCTTCCTGAGAAGCTACAAGGGTCTGTCCAACCTCTGGTTTCATGTCAGCGGGTAATTGGGTTCTTGAAATTTGCTGCAACATGTCATCTCTACGATCTCCGTACGCTTCAGCACAAGGGATGGTCACATTGGTTTTTTCGCTCACTCCCATGCCATTAACAGCTGCATCAAACCCTGGAATCATTTGGCCTCCACCGACCGTGAATGCTAATGGGTCTCGCTCTAAAGAAGAATCAAAGATTTGTCCGCTCTTTAATTTGCCAGTATAATGTACTTTAACCTTATCGTTTGCTTTTGCTTTGCTCATTTGATTTTGGGTCTGATTTAATTGCACGCGAAGATATATTTTATGAAGTCAGCGATGCAAATAAATAATTAAAATTCCAGATTGTGTATATGCATATCCATTAGCGAAAAAAAAAAATCAATATGCCGATTAAGAGTGACATAGAGCTGTCACTATACCAGTTTCTTTGTTGGAACAATCAAAAGAAATTATGACAACACAAGAAGTAGCAAACCGGCTAGTTGAATTATTGCGAATTACAGATTACGATACTATATATGGTGAATTGTTTTCGCCCAATATTATTAGCATCGAGCCAGAAGGTTCACCTTTCTCTGCGACTAACGGCCTGAAAGACTTAGCCAAAAGAGGAGAACAGTTTCAAGAAATGATTCAAGAAATTCATTCAAGTGAAATTTCGGATCCAATAGTTGCAGAAAACTTTTTCACTCTGACAATGAAAATGAGAGCAATATAGAAAGGAGCGCCTGAGCCTACCAATTTGGATGAAATATGCGTTTACCATGTCCAGGGTGGTAAGATAATAAAGGAACAATTCTTCTACACACCAATTCCTATTTGATAAATAGGGTCTGCTGAAGTACACATAAAAAAATTGATTCTCAAAGAATAAGACAATTGAATTCAAGCTTTAAAGTGCATGCATTTCAAACTTAATTGTTCGGTTTTCTTGGACTTTGAAATGTTTTTCATGTTGGCAAATCATAAATAATCGAGTGAGAAAATACTTGAAAATCTCGCTCATTTTTTGAATTATCTCAGTCTTTTTGCGCTAGACGGCTTACAAATTTAAATAGGGGGTTTTCCTTACAAACCAGAATTATTTGTAACTTGAAAACCTATCTTTCAAGAAAAATCAAATCTGTTATAAACATATTGCTTGGTATTCTGTTCACCCTCCAAGTTTCAGGGCAAGATATCCAAAATGATTCTCTTTTTATTCGAACATTTGGTACGGCAGATTATCGCGCCTCCCTTATCAATTATTCGGTAACGGAAGATGATAATGGCATTATGTATTTTGCCAATGAAAATGGTATTCTTGAATATGACGGGAGCATCTGGAAATTGTACTCATCACCAGATTTTTCATATGTCGTATCCATTGAAGCCGGGCCTGATGGGAGAATTTATATAGGTGGGTTTAATGAATTTGGTTATTTAAACAGAGATGAGATTGGCAAACTGAAATACACTTCCCTGAGAGGGTTAATTGAGACGGAGAAAGAGTTGAATGAAATTTGGCAAATCGTTTTTTATGAAGGGGACGTATTGTTTCAAAGCTATGAAGGACTAACAAGATACAATGGAGAAACTACCTCGTTCCTTCCGATGGAATGTTCTTGGTTTTTACCAATAGGTGACGAGATGTATATTCATTCATGGGATAAAGGTTTGTCGAGACTTGAAGATGATACTTCAATCCTAGTAAATACTGATTTGATTTTTAATGATACAGACAATGAACAAAATGCATTCAAAACACTCAAGGGATTTGGTTCCGAGAAGTTACTCTTCACAGAGTACAGTGGTGTATACTTGTTGGATACAGTGACCTTCAAATCCAGAAAATGGAACATTCCTGCGCATGACCAAATAGTAAAAGACGGCTTGTATGATGTTATGCAGTGGAATGACAGTCTTTATCTTCTTACTACAATCCGGAATGGTCTAATATGGATGAATGATAAAGGTGAGATAGTTAAGACATTGTCGAAGAAAGATGGCTTAGATGCTTTAGCATATGGAAATGCACATCGAGACTCCAGAGGTAATGTCTGGCTACCAGCTGAGGGAATCTATCACATTATTTGGCCCGAAAAACAGAAATTGGATGAATTCAGCATACTCATTCGTTCGATTACAATCGCGGACTCGGTAATCTCCATTAACAGTAATCAAGGCTTCTTCAAGTCAGAATTATATGCTCCATTAACTTCAATCTCTTTCAATTTTTCCAGCCCAGGTTTTGATAAAACGGACCTACAGTATTCCTATAAGTTGGAAGGTCTGAATCAAGATTGGTCTGGGTGGACCGACAACATTAACAAGAGTTATACAAATTTAGATGGTGGCACATATACGTTTCGTGTAAAGGCGCGAATAGTAAATGGAAAGGAAGCAAAACCGGCTAGCCTGGAATTGATTATACCAACGTTATGGTATCGTACAGGCTGGGCCTTTGCAGGTGGAAGTTTTACTGTTTGTCTTTTTGTTGTGGCCGCATTCAGGTACAGAACTACTCGCCACAAGACTCACAACAAAGTATTAGAAGAACTTGTGCGAGAAAGGACCAAAGAGATTCGTGACAAGAATGATGCCCTGAGAGAAAAAAATACAGAGCTGGACAATTTCGTACTTCGCGTATCACACGACCTGATTGCCCCTCTAAGGTCTATCAAAGGACTTGTGAATATTATTAGGTTAGAAAAAACAAAAAAAGGTCGTGATGAATGTTTTGATTTGATGGAGTCGAGCATTGATAAACAAGAGGATTTTATCAAAGGCATACTCGAACATTCTGTAAACTACAACCAGGATATTAAATATGCAGACATAGTCGTCAAAGATGTTTGTTCTGAAATAATTAAAGAATTGACCTATTATCAAGGCGCACAATCTATTAATATTCGATGTGATTTGGAGGATGACTTCACTTTCAATAATGATCCAGACCGTGTCAAAATTGTACTTAGCAATTTGATAAATAATGCCATAAAATATCACAACTACGATCAACCTGAACCTGAAATCGTGGTGACGGCTGAAAATGAATCTGACAGAACCATTATTAAAGTATCTGACAATGGTTTAGGCATTGACAAGGACAAACTCCCTGAGATTTTCAATATGTTCTTCCGTGCATCGGTTACCGCAGAAGGTACTGGTTTAGGTTTATTCATAGTAAAGAACGCAATGAAGAAAATGAATGGGACAATAAGCGTATCTTCAGAAGAGGGGAAAGGATCGGTATTTACGCTAGTTTTCAATAAATAGTTTCAAATCTTCTATTGAGTCATTTTAGGTAACCTTGTCCGATTATGAAATGCCATCCGACATGGATGCTTCATCTTGGTGTTTCAAGAGGTCATATTGATTTTTATGACAACATTTTCGGCTCCACCAAAACCGTTCATTTTTTTGATTGGTGTACATTAGCCTAATGACAGCACTCCCTGCTACAGAAAAAGCCAATGCCCTATCGCATGCTTCAGGTTTAATCTTCGGTCTTGTTGCTCTTCCAATACTGATTGTGAATTCAACAAATGGATCTGGCGGAATCTATATATTCTCTTTCAGTTTTCTTTTTATGTTCACGGCCTCCACAGTGTATCATTTGAAGACGTCTGATATTTCAAAAAGAAGATGGCAGGTGGTAGATCATATTAGTATTTATTTCCTCATAGCCGGCACATATACACCATTCGTAATGATGTACCTCGAACCTCAAAAAGGGCAATTCATTCTTCAACTACTTTGGAGCTTTGTGCTAATAGGAACTATTTTCAAAGTATTTTTTGCTGGAAAATTCAAACTCATATCTACGCTAATATATCTAGGAATGGGTTGGGCAGCCATTTTTGTATTGTATGATTTTATGGAAATGATGCCAACATCTGTCTTGATTTGGATAGGCATTGGAGGCGCATTTTATAGCCTTGGTACCGCATTCTATTTATGGAAAAAATTGGCCTATCACCATGCCATTTGGCACCTTTTTGTACTTGGAGGAAGTGTTAGTCATTGGTATGCTATCTGGATATCTGTCACTTAATCACCACTTAATAAGCCGCTCGGTTGTTTTGATGACCTTCTCAGGAATGTTGAAGTACAAGGTGCCATATAGAACTATTACCATGAGCCAGAGAATTGCAATGTTAAAATAAATGGTACGATAATATGAACCCGCCAAGTGTTTTGTTGGAGCATAAAATGGAGTCCGATAATCCAAAAAATGTCGTGGAACAGGACTGTAATAAATGGGTTCAAATTTTCTAATAAGGCAATTCTTTCCCTCAAGAATTTTAACAGAAGTATACGTATTACGTACCAAAGCAGAAAGCTCCTCATTGTGGTTCCTCTCTCTCAAATTATCCAATTCATTGTTTTCTAAAAGCAAAGCGGATACCGAATCTCTGACTCTATCACCTGAGTCCCTTCGATTTGCCAGCACCTTCTGCAGAGCCAGAAGAAAATCGTTCGTCGCTTTATAGGTTGACGAATCGAACTGGTCGGGTTCCAATTGTTCATACTCTGGAAGCCTATCATAACCGAATATTTCCAACTTGTCTCTTATCTCATTTTTTACAATTAACAAATCTCGAATCGAGCTGGCAGAATTCATCGAATCATCTGCAAGCGCCTGTGCCAGATTATCGAGCTTCGTGCGCATTGACTCCAGGTAGAATAAATTATAATATCGCGAAGTAGATTCATCTTTCTCTTGTTCGAAAAATTTTCGTTCGTATTTATTATTAACATAAAATTCCACCATTAATGCTTCAAAGGCCCACCGAGAAGCTATCCAATCGCCAAGTAACGGGACCTTTTCTCTATTGGCGTATGTCGGACTAAACCTATCAAATGGCACCACCACGCCACTGAGAATAAGTTGTGGGATTAATAAGAGCGGAATAAGAATATAAACGGTAGCGGCAGATTTAAACGCCGAGGACACATTCAATCCCATCATGCTTGAAACTCCTGCTACACTAAACATGACCAACCAAAATGGCAACCATAAGTTCTGAATCTCAAGTATCCAGCAGGCTATTAAAACGAACAGCGCTGTTTGAATAGCAGAAATTCCAAATAGTACAGCCACCTTAGAAACGAGGTAACTGCTCCTGCTTAAATTCAAAAATTGTTCTCTTTTAAGAATTTTCCCGTCCTTAATTATTTCTTTCGCACTTGCAGTTAGGCCCATGAAAAGCGCAACGATCACAGCGACGAAAAAGAAAACAGGAATGTTATTATTTGAATAATACGTGTAGTTATCCCCTTGATGAAAGCGCATCAGAAGCGCCAGAAAAAGCGCCAATACCGGTGCTTCAAGAATATTGATTACAACATATTGCGTATTGTTGAGCTTAGCGAAAAAATCCCGCTTCAGAAATATTTGAAATTGCCTAAACCAACCAGGTATCTCATTAGATTCTTTCAACGCATCTTTGGAAGCCTCTACTTTTTTCTTATTTGACTTCTCAACAAAAATTTTATTCCATTGAACAGGAGATACTTTTCTTTGATCTGTGAATCTGCCGAATTCATTTACCACCTTGGATTCAATTATGCTGAAAATTTGCTCCGGATTAATATTGCCACATTCCGGGCACGAACCGTGATTGGTTCTTACCATATCTACTGTATCTCCAAAATGAATAACGGCTTCTACAGGATTTCCATAATAAATTGGATAACCGCCAACATCCATAATTAGGAGTGTGTCGAACATCTTAAAGATGTCTGAGGATGGCTGATGAATCACCACGAAAATCATCTTTCCTCTTAGAGAAAGCTCTTTTAGCAAATCCATGATATTCTCCGAATCTCTCGATGAAAGTCCCGACGTTGGTTCATCAACAAAAAGAACCGTGGGTTCACGAAGGAGTTCCAATCCTATATTCACCCGCTTGCGCTGGCCTCCACTAATCGTCTTATCAAGTGGCGATCCAACACGCAAATCTCTGATTTCGCCAAGCCCAAGATTCTTCATAATCTTCTTAATCAGTATCTCTATTTCAGCCGTGCCCATATTCTTGAAACAAAGTTGAGCCGCATATTTCAGGTTTTCATAAACGGTAAGTTCTTCAATTAAGAAATCATCCTGAGGCACATATCCCACGATTCCCCGAGTACGCTTCCTCTCGGTATGTAGATCGATTCCATTGATTAAAATTCGTCCACGAGTTGGGTTTTCAGAACCATTGAGGATGTTGAGCAGGGTGGTTTTCCCTGATCCACTTGATCCCATAATACCAATCAATTTCCCCCCCTCCTCATTGATAGAGACATCTCTTAAACCAATGTGGCCTGACTTGAATTTGTACTCAATATTCTCTGCTTGAAAACTCAGTTTGACAGTACTCGAACTCTGAATAAACTGATTCACCACATCACTATAGTAGATTGGAGAAATACCATCTCCCTTAATCGATCCCCCTGTTGGTAAAATCCCTACTGGCCCTGAGGCGAAGGGTACCCCGTTAAGAAACAATTTATTTTCACCAAGGTATTTTACGAAGTAAACCTCATCACCTGGGATTCTTAGAATTGCGACAAACCCGTCCAATTGTTCATTGTACAAATGCTTACCTGCATTTCCTAATTGTTGAGAATCAATTATCAGCACATTTGTAGATTCAAAATCAGACGACTTTGACATCTGAATGAAGGTTGAAAGTTCGGTGATTACCTTTTGGTCTATCTTGATCAACTCAGCCAAATGATACATTAGGTTGCTCTGTCGCTCGGAGAATTTAGCATCCCGAAGAAATAGTTCAATAATTTTCTCAATCAAAACAACTTTTTGCTGCCGAGTCAGGGCTAAATTGATTTGTCCAGTGATCTCATGAATCAACGCCCACTCTCCAACAAACTCGAGGGTTTCATCATCAGTAGATACACCATCCAATTGCTCAGCTGTCTGCATTTGTTCTGTACAGAAAGTATCGAATAATTTAAGGTATTTCCCAGTGGTCTCTTGATTGAGATGTAGAGACAGAAATTCCTGAATATTGGCTCTTTCAGCAGCGGTTATTCGCTCCTTGGCTAATACTGCAAAAAGTTTGACAATGGCTTGGAGTAGCTTTTCGCTCATCCGTTGATAAATAATTTAGAGGTTAGCAAATTGTGAATTAGTAGGCTCAATTTAACTCGAATTTATTACTTCAGTTTCTCCCCTATCAATGAATCCAACTTCACAGCAGATTTTTTCACGTGCTTGTAATAGGCCACATGTGTATTTAAATCATTGATTGAAAAACTAAAGAAATTCTTAATGAGCAGTTCCTTGTGAAATTCCGGATTAGCGGTTTCCCAAGTGGAATAGTCAAAATTAAGCATAACAAATGGAAAATAGTTATCGTCCAAAGCTTGCATCCAATTGTCTTGAAGATTTTCAATCTCTTCATATCGTGAGTGCAGTTTGA
>JAAEPI010001278.1 GCA_024232835.1 Cytophagales bacterium | reverse complement strand
ATTTTGTTTGTGCGCAACCTTCAACCATTCGTCCCATTCGTCCTGGGGGGTGTTTTGAATTTTTGCAGACTGCGCTCTGAGCCATTCAACCATTTCAGTATATCCTTTGTTTGTTGTAGATAGCATTTGGTCCCACGCGGAAGGCAAAGCTTGCATTAAACACGAACGAATTCGATCCGGCCATTGCCTTGTTAGGCCTGGAAGAGCGCACTGGATGAGCTCATGAGTTTCATGTAAAAATGCATCGATTGGCATAAAAATATTCCACTTATGCCCCACTAACTTCCACTCAGCTATCTCCATTGACATTTTCTGCTGGAAGCTGGGCCTCAATTCTCCAATAATCTCGTCATAGGTTGGCTGATTATTCAATCCTCGATCTTTCATCCAAGACATTGCGTGCTCCTTTATAGAACCTTCAAGATGCATCAGCAGCCAATCAACTTTCTCTGCGGCTGGAATCTTATGCATCTTGCACACCAATTGAAAATCGAATTCAAAAGTGTCAAAGCTGCATTCGTCTCGCGAACCGTAGCGACAACACAATTGATTTGGCGGTCTATTTCAAAATTGATTCTCATTCCTGTCATTATTTTGGCCGTTATTTTGTCGATTGTTATTATTATTATTCTGGTTCTGGCCTTGATCAGAGTTATCTGATGAATAGCGATCATTTCCGCTATCATCAGATCCCATCTGATTATTGCCACTGCCATTACCATAACCGTTACCGTAACCCCTAGGGTAGGGTGGTGGGTTTGGGTTAGGGTTGGGCCTATTATTCTGTCCATCATTCTCATCCTCTCT
>JAAEPI010001277.1 GCA_024232835.1 Cytophagales bacterium | reverse complement strand
TACTTTCTAACTCACCTAGTTAAATGTTATATTCTGAAGAAGTTCCGGAACCTACTACAATTCAGAATGTTATATAAAATACAGAAAATAAATATACGCGAATGAAATCGCAATACTGTAAGAATAAATATATCACAAAAACTGAAGGGAATATAAATAAACGCGGGACTAAATTATCAAAATTAGCAATCAAAAAATCAAAAATATTACAATTAGATTCCTGAAACTGAATTCGCATTGTTCAAACCAAAGGGATACTTTGATTTTAACCTGTCAATATAAGACTGTTCACACTTTCTGATATCGTCAGGTGATGTCGAACACAGAATGTCGAAAACAAAACAGCTGTTAAAATCTGTTCTTTCGCTCTTCTTGTGGACACTGAAAATATGGGCTCCTAAAGCATTCAAGTCATCAATATCTTCTAATCCAAGAGAGAATGTCGTGTCATTCTTAGCAGACTTCAGAATGTCATAGTAACTGCTCCGATGTTTATTCACACGGTCTCTGAGGCAAGTAACTGTTTTACCCACGTATACATTGTTCTTTGTGCACAGTTTGCATGTGGCAGCATAGACAATATTGCGTGATTTACAGTTACCCCCTTGTGTGGACACTGAATGTGCGTTGTTCTTAACTATGGAGTCTCTACTAACAATCTGACAAGTCTGGCAAGGCCGACTCTTCTTCTTTTCCCCAGGGATGGTGCAGGGATCTGTAGTCCTGGAGTCTTATCCAAGAGCTAACCTCTT
>JAAEPI010001276.1 GCA_024232835.1 Cytophagales bacterium | reverse complement strand
TGTCGTTCAACACCTCTGGTTTTGTGCAGATTTCTAGCACTGCCGGTACACAATGGGAAACTATTGAATTCCCCAATCCAGTGGTTATTGGTTCTGACGGATATGTGTTGATATATGTTTCCAATGAAACAAATGCAGCCAATGTTATCGAGTTTGATAACTTATCTATTACGCACAGAGAACCCCTTGCTGTAATTCAGGCAGACGATTACTATCCCTTTGGTCTAACCTTTAACTCGTTTACTAGGAGTTATAGTGAACCGCAGAGGTATAAGTATAATGGGAAGGAACAGCAGGAAGAAACTAATTGGATAGACTTTGGAGCTAGAATGCATATGCCTGATATTGCTCGATTTACAACCATTGATCCACTAGCTGAAAAGTTCTCATCTCAGTCACCTTACGTATATGCTGCAAATAATCCTGTTAGGTTCATAGAAGTTAATGGTGAATCACCAGCGGATCAACGTCCTCCTAATGTTATTCCTATTTTGAAGTCATATAACAGTAGTTCTAAAAGATTAAATTTTGCTGTTACGAATAAACAATTCTATCCTTCGACTAAGGAAAGGGCATCACGACTTCTTCAAAAAGCTAAACATCAAAAAAACATGCAAAATGTCAACAAGGTTGCTGGGGCAGATGGAGGCCCAGCTGTTTTGGGGCTTGTCAGTGCGGCTGTAGATATTCCACTTAGCATAAGAAAAGGTCAGATTCTCATGTTGGCGCGAGCATATCCGTATCGCTAGTTCGAGCTTGCAGCTCGGACTGAAAGAACAGAAATGAATCTCAATCTGAAAAGGTTGGGATTTTGTTTTTATGGCTTTGTTGAAACAAGCAACTCTCTAATATCTACATCAAGAATTTTAGCAATAGATTTTAAATCCTTAAGATGAGGTTGAGTTTTGTTGTTACAGATGCTGGCTATTGTATTTGTCGTTT
>JAAEPI010001275.1 GCA_024232835.1 Cytophagales bacterium | reverse complement strand
AGGAGTTTTCTTTCGTGAAGCATTGAAATTCAACGAAAATGACACAGGAAAATGGTCTGATAATTTGCAGAATGAATTACTATCACAAACCTTAATATTTTCTACAGTATTATCATAATTACTAAGAAGAATATCTAAAGTTTTACCTCCCTTATGAGTTGAGGATGTTATAAGTTGGGATAAACCAATATCATTAAATGAATCAATAAAGCTTTGTTCAATAGGAACAGGACTTGAAGAAGCTGGCCAATCTGCATGGGGAAGATTAAAATCACCAATAATGTAAAATTTTGGAGGCTTTCTTTTGGCTATTAATGACCGTAAATACTCCATAATGTTATCATGGTTTGGGTAACCAAGAGTTCCAACACGGTACAAAGTGCATACAACAATACTCTCATTGTTTGGAAAGGTAATTTGAATGGCAAGCATTTCAATTCCTAAACGAACAGGGAGGCGCTTAGTTGTAACATTAAGGTCAGAACGAATTGCCAACAAAACACCTCCACCGTTAACCCTGAATTTGGTAGGGTTATCTGGGTCTGGTGGATGTGTCTTCTTAGAGCGATCATTACGAAATACTTCATACTGTGAGTCTGGAATGATTTCATTATTTGAGATAGACTTCTTAAGCCACGTTTCATTAAGTGCAATGATGTCAGGCCTAGCTTGTGTGATATGAGCTTGAAGCTCAGAAATCTTGTGTGGATCAAGTAGCGGGTGGTCGGAACCTAATTGACTCCAGGGTATAAGACCTTGAACATTTTGATTGAGTACGGATCAACCTCTT
>JAAEPI010001274.1 GCA_024232835.1 Cytophagales bacterium | reverse complement strand
GTGAAGGTAATTCGCTGACGCTAGGAAAATATACGTTAGATGATCATGCTATCGCATACCTGAATGGAAATAAGTTTTTTCAGCGACACGCATTTATTGGTGGTAGTACTGGTGCTGGTAAATCCTGGACAACAGCAAAAATAATAGAGCAAGTCTCAGATCTTAAGAATGCCAATGCTATAGTTTTCGATTTACATGGTGAGTACTCGCCATTAAATGGTGATGGAATTAGTCATTTCAAAGTTGCTGGGCCAGGAGATATTGAATCGAAAAAGACTTTGTCTGATGGGGTAATATTTTTACCTTATTGGTTGTTGTCATATGAAGCCTTAGTTTCATTATTTGTCGATCGAAGCGATCAAAATGCCCCAAATCAAGCAATGATCATGGCGAGAGAAGTTAATTCGGTAAAATTGGAATACCTCAAAGAAGGTGGCCATGATGATGTCCTGAGTAACTTTACCGTAGATAGTCCAGTTCCGTTTAAGCTAAGTGATTTATTGCAAAAGCTCAATGAAATTAATATTGAACAGGTACCTGGGGCAAGGGCTGGTAGTACAAAGGCAGGAGAATTTAACGGAAAATTGAGCCGTATGATTTCTCGATTGGAGAATAAGGTATCTGACAGGCGATTAGGCTTTCTTTTTCAAGGTGGTAGCGATGTTCTTGAGTTTGATTGGCTGGGTCGGCTTGCTGATGCTCTTCTAGGAAGCACAGGTGAAAAAGGTAGCGGAGGCGTTAAAGTTGTAGATTTCTCAGAAGTTCCTTCAGATGTATTGCCACTAATTGTCTCTCTCGTGGCGCGATTGGCATTCTCAATTCAGCAATGGACAAAGCAGGAACTTAGACATCCTATCGCCCTAATGTGTGATGAAGCTCATTTATACATACCGAATAGAAACTTGGCTGGTGCAGCAGATGATATTTCAATTCAGATATTTGAGAGGATAGCTAAAGAAGGAAGGAAATACGGGGTTAGTTTGGTTGTCATCAGTCAAAGGCCATCAGAAGTTAATAAAACAATTTTGAGTCAATGTAGTAATTTTGTATCAATGAGGCTAACGAACTCAGATGATCAAGCTGTAATTAAGAAATTACTGCCTGATAGTTTGGGAGGGTTTAGCGATATTCTTCCAACTCTAGATACAAAATTACTACATT
>JAAEPI010001273.1 GCA_024232835.1 Cytophagales bacterium | reverse complement strand
CAGAGTCATTTGCATAGTCAATATCAATATCGTATTTGCTAGCTTCCGTAAACTGCTCATCAAAAAACTCATTAAAAAGAGTTGCTTGATCTAGCGTGTTATTACGGAATCTTCCACGATAGTTGATTGTATCTGGGATACGAGTGGATTTGGACATTGACTTAACATGTGCCCAAAATTTCTTTGTGATGAGCGCTGGGTCATCTTCTGCATGAAAGTTTGAAATCAATTTTTGATCGGACAACTCCTTGAAATCTCTTCTACAGTCTGAGAACTTTTTATAGTCCTCTGCAAGACCAGTTTCATTGAATTTTGCACGAAGCCGCTCTTTTTTGAGACATAGCTGGTAGGTCTCACTATCAAACCAAGGTGGCTGATCTTTATCCTTTATAGTGATAGTTGGGATATGAAGGTTCGCAAGATGAAACAGGATGTTCTTGAATCTGAACCAACCAGTCTCAGCATCACAGCGGAGAATATTATCCCATCTTACTAACTTTAGATCTTTGATCAGCTCCTCCCAGTTTGCCTTTTTATAGTTAAAAATTTTACGCTTTTTAACTTTTTTTTCTTAACTTCATTTTAAGCGAGAATTTTATTCCAAAATAATCCGAAGAACAAATTTCATTTTTCTCCAGTACCACTATATCGCTAACAGCAGCAACCGAGTTTGAAAAAAGAAGATCAAGCGTCTTTCCCTTTTCATGGGTTGCTTGCTGAATCAATTGTGTCAGCCCAAGATCATTGAACAGATCTATGAAATTGCGGCCCAATTCTGTTGTAGACTGGCTTTCAGACCAGTTTATTTCAGGAAAATTGAAATCACCTATTACAAAATGGGCCTTGAATTTTTTCTGGCTAACAACATTCCTAAGGTGCCGATCTATTTCAGCTAAGTTCTGCTTGCCTAGTGTACCTACCCTATAGCAAGCTGATACACAATAGTTGGTATTGCCGGCTTTTAGGCTAACAGATATCATTTCGGCCTTGGAACTGACATCGACTTTGCTATTTTCAATCTCAATGTCAGTTCTTACTGCAACTAGGACTCCACCTCCCTTTCGCCTGAACTTACTCGGATTGTCAGGATCAGGAGGATGAGACCTTTTTGACCTGTCCCTTCTATAGACCTTGTAAAATCCATCCGGCAAAATCTCATTATCAAGGTGTTCTTTGGAAAGCCATGTTTCTGTTAGAATTACAACATGGGGTTTATCCTTGTAAATTTTGGACTGCAGCTCCAGGAGCTTTCCAGCATCCAAGGGCATGTTTGTTTTAGCAAGACCACTAAAAAGAATTAACCCACGCAAATTTTGATACATGACCGTTAGATTTGAAAGTTCATTTACCTTAGGTCCAGGGTTTAACATGCTTGTGTTGCAGATCACAAGCAGTACTAGATTAAGTATGGTTACCCAAATCGAGGTCAAGTTACTGGTAAACTTATACCCACTACATTTAGCAGAGGAATAACGAAACGGGGAACCATACCTACATATCCAAGCAAATGTTCTTTTCCGCTTAGAGAAAATGATAGTAAGAACTAATATTGTGGCACTGTTAAGGAAACTGTTCCAATCATTGGCCACATATAGTCCGATATCATATGAACGATGGAACTTGTGTTCCTTGATATCACATGATGTTATAACGGCCCCCGCCATTAATATGCATATCAAGTATGTATATATCACACATATGGTCCCATAGATGAAGGCCAAGATTTCTTTTTTGGTTAACTTTGAATAAGCTCCAGGTTTTGCTTTTCTTTTCAAAGTTTTTGCATACGTGCCTGTGACAAT
>JAAEPI010001272.1 GCA_024232835.1 Cytophagales bacterium | reverse complement strand
TATTAGGATGTAATACTTAAACAGGAGTCAACACAATTTACCTTAGCAGAGATGAAGAGGCTGTGAACCAGGCGCCGAGATGGTATTTACAACAATTGTCGAGACACTAATCATTTCCTATTCAAATACTATTTTATTGAAATTAAAGTCATTTTCAGTCCAAGAAATTTCATTTTCAGCATGTTGGATCTTAAAGAGAGCTTTCTTAAGGCCCGATTTTGTGGCACTAATTTTACAAGAGTAATCTGGCAGCTTAAACTTAGGTGTAATTATGTTCCATATTCGTGTTGACCTTGATATGAAATCAGCAGATGGGAAAGAAGTGGTGAGGGTTGTTTCTTTTCTGGATGAGATCTGGAACTGTTCATAAAGTGAAATAGGGAATCTAAACTTAAGTATTTTAAATATCTCCATGAAAGTGTGGTAGGTGTAAAGATTTTTCATTGCAAGGATTTTGTGCTTTTTGAAGAGTGGTTTACAGTGCTCTTGTTGGTAGAATTCACTACCGAGGGCTTGGTTAGGGTAGGGTCTTGCTTTAGCACATGTCATGAACTTATTAAGGTAGGCCTGCTTGTCCCCAAAGAGGACCCTAACACAATGTTTTTGGGCCAACCAGATTTTTTCAGTGTAGCTAAGATTTGCACTACCCCATACGGAGATACAATATGTAAGGTGTGATTCAAACAGAGTGTGATATAGTTCGACATGGAGGTCCTTAGGTATGGAATCCCTTATTCTATAAAGTGTTGCTGAAGCATAATTAAGTTTCCGTCTGAGTGCCAATATGTGATATTCCCAGGATAGTTGTTCATCAATGACCACACCAAGAAATTTTGCGGTCTTTGGATTTTTAATAGGGATGTTGTCAATGAACAGT
>JAAEPI010001271.1 GCA_024232835.1 Cytophagales bacterium | reverse complement strand
GAAGCAATACCTGGTCATCACTACCAAAGTTCGCTGGCACAGGAAAATGAAAATTTACCCTCATTCAGAAAAACTCTCTGGTACAGCGCTTATGGTGAGGGTTGGGCACTTTATACTGAATCACTCGGTAAGGAATTAGGATTATATGATGATCCTTATCAGTACTTTGGTATGTTGTCGGCTGAAATGCACAGGGCGATCAGACTGGTTGTCGATACTGGCATTCACTCTAAAGGCTGGACAAGAGAAAGAGCGATTCAATATTCACTGGAAAATGAAGCTGAGTCAGAAGCGAGTATTATTTCTGAAATTGAACGCTACATGGCAGGTCCAGGCCAAGCTCTATCTTATAAAATCGGTCAATTGAAAATTCGAGAGCTGAGAAAATATGCTGAAAAAGAACTGGCTGATAAATTTGATATCAGAGTCTTTCACAACAAGGTTCTTGAATCCGGTTCTATTCCATTAGCACTGCTTGAGGTAAAGATTATACGCTGGGTTGATGAGAGTAAAATTCAATCTTAATTACCATATCAAATTGGAGAAGAGTCATTGTTCGATCAGGAGTCATTCATTAATTGAAATTAGACTAAAACAGTACACATTCTGAGTTCTTGAGTATATTCATTTTGAGTTTCCTCTTGGGTTCATGGAAGGATTTCCATATAAGATACCGAGGATTGCGCGGTGGAGAGGTTGGGAGATAGTGCAAATGTTGCAAATAAATTAGTGACTAGCTAGTAT
>JAAEPI010001270.1 GCA_024232835.1 Cytophagales bacterium | reverse complement strand
ATGTTGTACTTACTGCATGACTGGCACTGGTCTTTTCGTGGATGATAGAATCCAAGGTTGTAGTCCATTCCAAAAATCTTCTTGTAAGTGCTAAGTGAAACCGGCTGCTCGGCTGCCGATTCCATCACTGGGAAGCTTTCAATGTGTTCCTTGATTCTTTTGATCATTTCTACAGGGTGTATTTTCATGAAGCTGTTAGTGGTTTCAGGAATCGAGAGAGTAATATTGGTCAAAGATCTTTTTGCGGTCGTCTTCTGTAAACTGTTCGGAACACTTCAGTCGTTTGCAGCAGATCTCAGGCAACGGCTGCACCCGTTTGGCGGCCATAGTCGCACCAGAATGGCGGCTGGTGTATTCTTTGCCCGACATGCGCGCTCTTTTGACCTTCTGCCTCTTTCTCTCTCCGTTTTCTCCATCGAGTTCCACTGCCATGGCTTGACTCTGCAACCATTCCATCATCCATTTCACACTCGTTTCCACCTTCACCACCTCCTTCTTCCTCCTCTTCACCACCTCCCTCCTCAGTTCCACCTTCACCGCCTCCTTCCTCCTTTTTGCCACCCCCTTCTTCCTCCTCTTCCTCTGAATCCGGCTCATAACTGCTATCCAATTCTTCCAGCCGATCATTCACCTTCTTGACAATTTTTCGATCCTGACGCAGTTCTTCCCATAACGTCAACTCCTTGTGGACGCTTGAGGATGCAGCGGCTTTTGCAGAAGATGGTGGTTGGCCCGACATTCGGCCGTCATTGACAATCCACACTCTCCACTTTCTTTTTCGGTAGGTGACCAACACGTCAGCACCAATCTTTATTTCTCCGTGAATCATACGCTGTGGATATTTTTGCCTCTTTCCGAGCCAATCTTCAGGCTCCAGCCATTCGATTAGTACTTTTCCAACCATGGCACAGTATAAACCAGAGACCCTGCACAAAAATACAATGGCCCAGCCCCTCTTCCTTGAACTGTAAGAAACAATTACTAATAATATTCTGAGAAATTGCAGAGGATAATCGTGGTCGACCAGTTTTTGAAGTGGATGACCAAGGTACACCATTCTAAAGCATTGGTACATTATGAAGTACTATCTGGCTGACTATGCGTCCCATTATCTGCCTGTATCATTCGCCTAAACCTAGAAAAAACCATCATTACATTGTCAAGAAAATAAAATTGAATTTGCATTATGTCCAATCTAATGGACATAACACAATAGGACCAGACGCTATGTCCAGTCTGGTGGACATATGATGTTTGGGACTGGACATAGAACATTTGGGCGCAACAACTGTTCAGCGGGCCCGAATAAACTATGTGTCATAACTTGCTTAATACTCCTCCGATGGACATAGTTTCTTTTGAAAAAACGTAGTTTTTTCCTAGGCGGACATAATGGTGTTACTAACTCAAATTCGGCAAAAGTGGACATAATACATTTGGGCGTAGCGCCCTCGATATTGGCATTTTTCTTCCCATTAGGGAATTTTTACATGTAATTTATTGGGGTAGGGGCGTTTATTGGAAGGAGGGACGCGTATTTTTAGAGGTTCTATAACGGGGAATTCATTAGT
>JAAEPI010001269.1 GCA_024232835.1 Cytophagales bacterium | reverse complement strand
TCCGAGCCTCTTTGAAATCTTAGGTGCCGGATATCAACTTTTCCACATTTCGTCGGATACTACTGAATTGGGGTCGGATATCATGAGCTTTTAGTTGATATCCAAGGAGACAGATACAACTATGGTCGGATGCTGATCGAAAAGTTGATAGCCGAGGGTGTGATGATATCTGAAAAACTCAGTATCCGTCAGATATTAAGTTTTCATAAAAATTTTCTGTCTCCGACCTTGGTCGGATACCAAAGTTAATAGCTGGCGTGGTCAGTATCTGTCGGATATTGTGTTTTCATAAGAATTTTCTGTGTGTGTGTGAGTGAGTGTCAACGTTACCGTTTCCATACTGATGGTATTGTATTTCCTTTGAGGTTCCTTGCATGTGCTTTGCAGTTCTTTCATTGTCGCACGACACGATTGAGGCCAAGGTCAATTGAAGTTGCATTGAAAATAGCATTGCTAGAGGTATAAATCAGTCAGTGCAAGTGAAATACTGAATGCTATAATTTTTCTGGCAAGAAAAATCCGTTTTATAATGACAGATGTTGAAATTGAAGATGCAATAAGTCAATCAATGGATAATATTCTTGATGTGTGCGAAGATCTGGTGCTCCACATAAATGATGACAATTTGACTCTTCAGGAATTTGATGAATTCCTTCATGCCGTAATATTAGTTTTGAAATTAAATGTCTCCTAC
>JAAEPI010001268.1 GCA_024232835.1 Cytophagales bacterium | reverse complement strand
CGGTAAAAGTGAAATTAGAGGAGGAATTTGTCCACTTCCAATCTTCAAGCGCGGGCTTGAAAAAACAGAATGGATAAGTATCCCTCATGTACGCTCAAAACTGGTAAAGAAAAAGCGCTGGCAGTATATTGATACCAGCCCTCTAAGTGTTGACAGAATGCATGATTATTATGAATTCTACTCAGAAAGACTCTCAAAAGCTAAACGCTGGATAGCCGCTGGCGGTCTTCAGGATAAAGAACTTATGGTATTCAAAGCCAATAGGCCATTGAATAAAGTTATATTCTGGAAAACTCCACATTTCTTTTCCATTTCTCCAATGGTGAATATTAAAGTAGCTCCCGTCAAACGCCTTGAATGGCAATGGAAATACCTGTTTGGACGTGGCTTGGACAGAGTCGACGCAGTTCTTAAAAACGGCCTGATGTCCTGCCAGATTTCTCCACTTTCATCCAAAAGCAAGTACTTCAAAGGACTGCTTAATTTTTTACCTTACAAAGAGATGGAAGATGTCAGCATTGATGCTACTTTCAAAAATCACCGAAGACGTATTATTTCTACAGGCACCTATACCATGCTCACGATGTCTCCGCTGTGTCCTGGTTATGCCAATTTGAAATTAAATAAACGCTTCCGCAGCGGTAATCGTTATATCATGAAGGTTGAAGTCTTTGTG
>JAAEPI010001267.1 GCA_024232835.1 Cytophagales bacterium | reverse complement strand
CAGCCACTACTCCGTATTCATAATGTTCAGGGACCTGCTATTGCACGAGATGCTTCACGCGTACAGGATAGAGGAGCTGATGCTAAAGAAAGACTGGTAGTAAGGCTACGGCTGAACAGGTTTCACCCAAATTGACGTATTACCAGATATTGAAAAGCTCCAGTTGGTTGATCTGATTTTGATCCAACTTGATCGCCCTGATCCAGAAATTGATCGGTGGTGGGCCGATGAAGCGAAAACACGATGACAAGCCTACCGAGAAGGGAAATTAGACACGGTTTCTTATCAAGAAGTCATGTCAAAATATCGCGCCCTATGACGATCCGTTTCTTATCCATTGCCCAACAGGAATTTGATGGCGCGGTTGAATGGTATCAGCAACAATCGGCGTAACTTGGCGAACAATTTCTTGATGAAGTCAATAGAGCCATCAAACGCAACGCAGGATAGACGGTTGACCGCAACATGTTGTTGTTTCGAGAATAAGCATAGTGGTATTCCCGAAACAACAATGACGAGTCATAACGCGCAACAGGGAAAAAATTTGTTTCTTCCCTGTTTTGTCTTGACGGAGAGATGGCTATTGATTATATGTGATAGGAAAAGTGAATGTGAACACGTGATGTGATGTTATTGATTCGGAAATGTGCCAGGGCACATTTCCGAATGATGTTGAGAAGGACAGGTATGAACAAGCAAGTATTGATTCAAGAAACAGCCATGTTACTCGATGAACTTCCAGAAGAGACATCATGGGATGACGTGATGTATCGGATTTATGTTCGCCAAAAAATCGAACGCGGGTTGGCAGATTGTCAAAATGGGAAGGTCTTTACACCGGAACAAGTGAAACAACATTTTTCAAAAAAGCCATGAAACTGATTTGATCAAGCGAAGCGTTCAAAGACCTGGACGCAATTTACGAGTACATTGCTAATTGGACTTTGGACAAATTTTTGTAAGATATACATTTGGACTTTGGACAAACTTTTGTAAATTTATTATGACGCCGAATTGATACAAAAATTAACCAGGATGCATGATTTCAAGTCGATCCTGGATTGTCTGTCTTTCCCTTTTTAGAAGGCTATATGAATTATTTGGCAGTTTGAGAATTTTAGCCTTTTTCTCATCGATATAAGCTTCAATTTGCTTTTGAAGCTCTTTATTTCCCTTTTCTTTATCAT
>JAAEPI010001266.1 GCA_024232835.1 Cytophagales bacterium | reverse complement strand
TCCCAGAATGGAACCCTGCGGGACTCCAGATTTTACATCCTTTAAACCTGACTTTACACCACCAATGACGACACATTGCTTTCTATCCTTAAGATAATTTATTATAAATTTGAGCAACGTACCATCAATATTATACTGGTGTTTCAATTTCATTAGCATTACATCATGATTAACTGAATCAAAAGCCTTGGCAAAGTCAAAATATATCACATCAGTCCTGACATTATCATTAATAGACACTGTCAGACTATCAATATACTCAACCATCTGTGTGGTACAAGACTTCTGGGGCAGGAAACCATGCTGATTGTTGTTTAGTTTGCTGTGACATTTGGACAGCAACTCATCTCTCACAACTTTTTCAAAGACTTTCATTACTAAGCTAGTGAGAGAGATTGGCCTGTAGTTTTCTACCGATGTTTTAGAGCCCTTCTTATGTATGGGCACAACATGAGCCAGTTTCCATTCTGCAGGTATCTGGCCCATGTTATACGATATTTTAAAAAGGCAGGATAGAGGGTATACAATACCTTCTCGGCAGTTCTTTAAGACTTTACCATGAATCCCATCAGGACCCGCAGCTTTGTTTACGTTAATGTCTTTGAGGATTATACGAATCCTGCTGGTACTGAAATCTATATCATTATGATGGTCTCTAGCATAGTCAATATCAACATCATATTTACTAGCAGCAGTGAACTGTTCTTCAAAAAATTCGTTAAAAAGATTTGCTTGATCTAAGGAGTTATTTCGAAAGCGTCCATGATAGTTGATTGTATCCGGGATACGAGTTGATTTTGACATTGCTTTAACATGTGACCAAAATTTTTTGGAGATTAAAGCTGGATCATCTTCAGCATCGAAATTTGATATCATCTTTTGATCCGACAATTCCTTAAAATCCTTTCTACAGTCTGAGAACTTTTTATAGTCCTCCTTAAGACCAGTTTCACTAAATTTTGCCCGAAGTCGTTCTTTTTTGAGACACAGTTGGTAGGTCTCACAGTCAAACCAGGGTGGCTGATCCCTATCTGTTATTGTAATGGTGGGAATCCAGAGGTTCATGTGATGGAACAGGATGTTCTTAAATCGAAACCACCCAGTTTCTGCATCACATTGGAGGACATTATCCCATCTCACCGATTTTAGATCATTGATCAGCCCGTTCCAGTTTGCTTTTTTATAGTTAAAAATTTTGCGCTTTTTAACTTTTTTCCTGAAATTCATTTTAATAGAAAATGTTATTCCAAAATGATCCGAGGAACAAATTTCATTTTTCTCCATTACCACGACATCGCCCAGAGCAGCAACCAAGTTTGAGAATAAGAGATCAAGAATTTTCCCCTTTTCATGGGTTGCCTGCTGAATAATTTGTGTTAGACCAAGATCATTAAAAAGATCTAAGAAACCTTGGCCCAATTCTGTTGCAGACTGGCTTTCAGACCAGTTTACTTCAGGAAGGTTGAAATCCCCAATTACAAAATGGGCCTTGAACTTTTTCTG
>JAAEPI010001265.1 GCA_024232835.1 Cytophagales bacterium | reverse complement strand
GTATTTGGAAATTCTGAACGCAGTGGCTCTACCATCTCATTGTGCACGATATCATTTACAAAATGACTATATAATTCCTGAATTGTGTTGTATCCATTAACTTGAGCCAATGAATCCCATGTTGCTGGAAAATCAATTTGTGGTATTGCTATAAAAATGGTAATGTTCGGATTGTTCTGTAAGGCATAGTTTATCCATGCTCGATGCCCTTCAATACGATCACTAGGGTTATCGAAATCATGTCCAGCAGTCATCCCAAAAATATCTATATCTCCTTGATCTAATGCAGCCTTGATATTCAAATGTTCTTGTGTCAGTGAATCATTCCAAAAATTGATTGGACGACCATTATCACCACCTCTGGTTATCCTAGTACTGGTGTGATTTATAAAACCAGCATTAACAGCCATGTCATCCAGATTTTCTGCATAAGGTCTAAAGAAACTATTGCCAATAAGCAACATATTATATCCTTGCGTTTCTGTAGGTTGAGGTGTTTCTG
>JAAEPI010001264.1 GCA_024232835.1 Cytophagales bacterium | reverse complement strand
CTTATCCTTAGGCTTAACAAGCTAAAATTGTCGTTTGGAATTGATGGTAAGTTAGTGGCATTCATTAAGAACTATCTCATGGACCGTTGGCAGGCAGTTGTAATAAATGGATCAACTTCAGTGCAACTTCAGGTATTATCTGGTGTACCTCAAGGATCAATATTAGGTCCTAGTTTATTTGTATTATTCATTAACGACATTTCCAAGGGTCTTAGTCACGGTACAAACATCATGCTGTACGCTGATGATACCAAAATCTGGAGAGAAATGGTCTCTGAGGAGGATTATAGCATCCTTCAAAGAGACATAGATTATTTGATGGACTGGGCTCTCATAAATAATATGAAATTTCACCCGACAAAGTGCAAAGTTTTGTCCGTGACGAAATCGCAGTCACCTTTCTTGGGGATCCTCCCATTTGTGCAGTGTTTCTATAACATGGGAGATCAAATTTTGGATTATACTGAAACTGAAAAGGATCTTGGCATTTTCATGAATTCGGTATTGAATTTCAATGATCAAGCCAATTTCCTTTATGGTAAAGCTAATCAGAAGTTTGGGATGCTCAAAAGGAACTGCTACTTCGTCATGGATATAAATCGTAGGAAAGCTCTCTACTTGAGCCTTGTAAGATCCTTGTTTGAGCATTGTCCAGTTATTTGGCGTCCGGGGTCTCAATCTGTAATTAATAAGCTGGAAAGTCTGCAGAAAAGGGCACTGAAATG
>JAAEPI010001263.1 GCA_024232835.1 Cytophagales bacterium | reverse complement strand
TCAAACTTGATACTGTATGAATGAAGATTTTTCAAATTAATTTTCCACTTCGTTATGATTCCAACCCCCGTGGTATGATTCGGAATGTGATAGAATTTATATTTGAAAAGAGAGAGGTATAGGAAAAAAGCTGGGTCTGAGTCTGGCACCGAGTCTGATCTGGATAAATCCCGTAAGCTTCGTAAAGAGTTAAAGAAAACCATGGATCGAAAGATGAGACTCAATGTCGAAGATGACTCAGACCCTGCTTTAATATCCAAGAAATTTTGGTCACATGTGAAATCGAAATCAAAATCTACTCGAATCCCTGGGACCGTTCACTATGGACAACGTTTTAGGACTGATTGTAAGGATCAAGCCGAATTGTACAATGAGTACTTTTCTGACCAGTTCTCTGACCCCAGTTCTTACAACATTGGAATTAATATGAATACAGATTGTAGATTTAATGATGTACGATTTCATGTGTTTGATGTCTATAACATCTTGAAAAGTACAAATACAAGCAAAGCTGCCGGTCCAGATGGAGTCCATGGAATGGTTTTGAAGCATTGTGCAAGCAGTTTGGCGAAGCCTCTAACCATCATGTTTAATACTGCTTATGTCACTGGCTGTATACCTAGTGAGTGGAAATTAGCCACTGTAGTACCAGTCCACAAGAAGGATGATAAGGGATCTGTTGAAAATTACAGACCGATTTCCCTTACTAGTCTAATTAT
>JAAEPI010001262.1 GCA_024232835.1 Cytophagales bacterium | reverse complement strand
TCATAATCATCTAATAACGTACGCACCTCAGATCCATCACAAATAAAGTTATCATCCAACGCATTCGCCCAACTTTGTAAAACCTGAGGACGAATGTTAGGAACTAAACGTTTAAAATCTTTTGTTGAATAAGCCGATAAACCAATGAGACGTATTTTTCCTTCTTCTTTCAAACGAGACATCATCTCTATTGCCCCATCAAGCCACTGATCATTCTCACCAAAATCACCATGATGAAAATAATAAATATCAATATAGTCTCGATTTAGATTCAATAAGGATTGTTCACATTGATGACGGATATGCATAGGTTCATAAGCATGAACCGCTGTACCACAAAAATGTCCGACCTTCGTCGCAATCACCACATCATTCACGGCACGTCCTAACGCTTGTGCTAATAACCGTTCAGCACGTCCATTCCCATAAACATCCGCATTATCAAAATGATTAACACCTTGAGCCAAGGCATACTGAATCGCTTCAATGGCTTCCTCATTATTCACATTTTTCCACCCAATAGGTTTACCCGTAGAAGGACTCCAATTTTCTCCCCCTAATGTCCAACACCCCAAACTAATCTCAGACACGCATACTCCTGTGGAACCAATTTCTCTTTTTTTCATCATATCTTCCTTTATCAT
>JAAEPI010001261.1 GCA_024232835.1 Cytophagales bacterium | reverse complement strand
GTTCTCCCTTTGCATCATTTGAAGGAGTGGTCAATTTGGAAAGGCAAATAATATTATTTTTAATTTCTCTCAAATAGCGAATGTGGGAGATAATGGCAAAGTTCAATTGAAAGACTAGGCATGGGCTGCTCCTTTCCAAATTGCAAAGGAAGCTAATGCAACATTTTACATGAGAAGTTCATCACCACGAATTCATTCCATTCTGGAACAACCCAGAAAAGGTGCCATTAGTTGGAGAAGCAATATTCACCATGGATATCCATGATAGAGCACCATGGATAAGTGAAAATGCAATGAAACATCTTTTGCATGACAATGGAATTGATTTTTTGGACAATAACAGATGGACAACTAGAATTTCAGCTTCAACCTAAACAGAGAACATGGGTGAGGTGGTCAGGATAGGGCAGAGGCTAGAATGAACCAGAATGCAAGCATAGTACTACTATTTGATGCAAGAAGGCACAGGAGCATTCTTGATGAACTCAAGAGAGTCAGACTGACACTGAATGCGCAACTGCAAAACATCAATATGGAGTCTTTTTTCCTGTTATCTGCACCACAAGCTAACCACATTCTGACTATAGAATGATGTTTCCGCATGTCATTTTGACTGGTCTTTCATGTGGTATAGGTACATGGTTTCATCTCAGATCATCCATAAAGTGGCTAAATGGATGTGCACAGCACTTTGCGACATGCTGCATAGGTTTGTTGCTCATTTGGTCGAGCCCTAGTTGCTGAGTAGTCCAATGGGGACTTTGTTGGGGCTGTCCATTATATCCTCCCTGACCCACTTTATAGGATATCATTTCTTAATGGGAGTGCTCTGGCAGTTGTTACTAAACGTCTTTAGAGATAAAGGCTATTGCATCCTCCCCTTACCAAGGAAGCACCTAATAGAGATCTGCTTTTCCCATATCAATAAGAAGTTTGATGCAAAATTTCCAGTACCAAAAAGCTTGTTTTGGAATACCAAGACATCTCACCAAGCTTAGCCATATCAAAATGTGTTGGAGAAAGTATTTGGAGTACCATAGACT
>JAAEPI010001260.1 GCA_024232835.1 Cytophagales bacterium | reverse complement strand
TCCACCAGCGTTCTTCTGATAACTTGCGCAGTTTCTCTGGGAATCGGATAGGCAAAAAGAAATTTCATCAAATAGTCTTGCAACACCAAAACAAAACCATTCCCATTCCTACTAGGCGGTAATTTCAACACATCCATGCCCACTCATTCCATTGGCTCGTCAGTTATTGGTACCAGTCTCAATATAGGGTGGGGTCTTCGTCCGTGTCCGCTTCTTGCAGCGCACACCTTACACATCTGACAGTGCATCTTGATTTCTCGCATCATAAATGGCCAAAAATATTCTCTCCGAATGGCCGACGCCATTTTCTTCCACCCAAAATGACCACCAGTCGGCGCATTGTGGAACTCCCACATTAGCACTGACCGTTCGTGTTTTGGTACCACTAACACCTCCAACCCTTCTTCATCCATTATATAATACTTGTCCTCGTAGAAAATATCCAATCATCGAATCGGTTCCCATCTTGTATGGCTGGTATTTTAGCAAGTCAATTATCGCCTTTAAATCTGAATCTTTCTCTTGACTTTCTCTGAGCAAAGTGACGTCTTTCTCATGCCGAG
>JAAEPI010001259.1 GCA_024232835.1 Cytophagales bacterium | reverse complement strand
GCAAGCACATTTTGATCGGTGACTTTAATTTTCCAGAAATCGTATGGCCGGATGCTTCCACTACCTGTGAGTTGCATGAGAAGTTTATACATTTCCTGACTAGTGACCTTGGCCACAATCAACTTATTAGCGAACCAACTCACAAGTCTGGAAATACGTTAGACCTTCTTTTTACTAATATACCTAACTTAATTAAGAACCTTAAAGTTCTTGACCGTAATGAGTTTTGCTATCAGACCATTGTGGAATATCCTTTGATATAGAAATAGATGTGAAACATAAAACCTCTCCCAAGCGAAAAGTTTTTAATTATGATAAGGGCGACTATAGAGCTTTGAACCAGGATTTACGAGACATAAACTGGGATAGAGTTTTTAGCTGCAATGATCCATGCCTTGCTTGGGATAGGTTTAAACGTTTAGTTGGGGATGCTTGTGAAAGGAGAATCCCTAAAAAGACCATCCGTTCACAATTCCAACCCCCATGGTACGACACTGACTGTGATAGAATTAGGCGTAAGAAGGAGAAGTGGAGATTAAAAGCTTAGGATTCAGATAGTGAGTCTGACCACGAAAAGTTCAGATCTTTGCGAAAGTTATTCAAAAAAACCATGAATGAAAAGATGAGGCTTAATTTTGTTGATGATTCTGACCCCGCTTTAATCTCCAAACGTTTCTGGTCTCACGTCAAGTCGAAATCTAAGTCAACTAGAATTCCCGAATCAATACGATATGGTAGTCGCTTCAGAAATGATCCTAAAGATCAAGCTAACTTGTTTAATGAATACTTTTACGACCAATTTTCTGAAGCAAGCGATTACAATGTTGATATTGGTCCATCAAATCACAATTTCTTTGACCTTAAATTTAGTAGTGATGATGTTTACTTTATATTAAAGAAACTGAATGCAAGCAAGGCTGCTGGACCAGACGGGATCCATGGTAAAGTATTAAAGAGTTGTGCTGGCAGCCTTGCTTACCCTCTCAGTATTTTATTTAACTTATCATTTGTAACGGGGTGCATTCCTCCTGATTGGAAGCTGGCATCAGTGGTTCCAGTTTTCAAAAAGGACGATAAGAACTCAGTTGAAAATTATAGGCCCATCTCTTTAACATCACTTGTTATGAAAGTGTTTGAGAGATGTGTCAAAACGGCCCTATTTTCCGTTTGCGAGGAGGTCTTAGACCCCCGGCAACACGGTTTTTTGAATAATAGATCGTGTGTCACCCAAATGATCCCATTTGTCCATGACCTAGCTTTAACCTTGGATGAAAAATCTAGGTCCGACATCATTTATTTTGATTTTTCTAAAGCATTTGACAGTGTTTCTCATGACCTTATACTAAAAAAGCTTAAAGAAAATTTCAAAATTGGAGGACTCATGCTGCAGTTTATCAAAAATTATCTTGAGGGTCGAATGCAGCAGGTAGTTGTTGGGGGTCACACGTCTTCAGTACTTCCAGTGAAGTCAGGTGTCCCCCAGGGATCTATTTTAGGTCCCCTACTCTTTGTTTTATTTATAAATGACATGTTCTCCTGTGTATCATCAGAAACAAACATCACTTTGTATGCTGATGACACAAAGATTTGGCGTAGGATCACCATGTTTTCAGACCATTTTATACTGCAGAATGATATAAACAATCTATATGATTGGTCTGTTAGAAACAAAATGGTGTTCCACCCAAAGAAATGCAAGGCAGTATCCATTACTCTGCAGCGGAATGTTCTTGATAATCTGCCTTTCAATATATTCATCTATGAGAGTAATGGCACATTAATAGACTATGAAAAATCCCAGAAGGACCTTGGTGTCGTTATAAACCCCAATCTTACATGGGGTCCGCATTACGTCATGCTATTATCACAGGCCAGCTCTAATCTTG
>JAAEPI010001258.1 GCA_024232835.1 Cytophagales bacterium | reverse complement strand
GACATTGAAACTAATCCTTCCAAATCCTCCATTGAAATAATAAGTGGTGTTCCCTTTCGTGCCATCTATCAAAGATAGCAAATAAACTTCAATTAGTTCGCTCTTTTTAGAATCTACACACTAGCTAGTGGTTGGCAAACTCATTCAGCTGAGCATCACTGAAAAGGTCGAAGTAGTTGCTTACAACTCCAGGGTTTTCTATGAATATCTCAGGGGAAGTCTTGAAGTGTCTAATCGCTCGGTCGCTGGAAAGTAACCTTGACAAACCTCTTGAAATTTTATTCTCATCACTTAGCATACAGGTATATTTTGGATAGATTATGAACGAGAACTACTTAAAAAATTTCTGGACTTTAGCTTTTTTGTAAGTTTAATTCCAACGATCGCTACAATAGCAGAAACAATCAAAAAAAGTAATTTTCTATTCATAACAGCCATTAGGCAATTGATGGTACTACACCCCCTAAAATTTTGAATAAAAAGTTACTGATTTATTATTGTAGAGTCTGCACTCACAAAAGATGCTCCAAAAAAGCCCAAAACGAGCTCCTTGTTGTCCAAGTATCCAAGATTTCCAGTCAGGGTCGCGGGAAAAGTTCCTGACGAACTACCAAGAGAAGTAGTTTGTGATTTCAGAAGTTCAAGAAATTCAAAACCAGCCCTAGTTAAGGAGTGTAATTCTACTTGGATTGTATCTTCAAAAGCATATCTAAATTCGGGAATAAAATTTGGTAATGTTGCTGCCCCGTTAACGAATTGGTCACTAAGAAGAATCAACTCATTAGGTTCACTAAGGAGTTCTCCATTTCTGAAGCCCTTATACCGATAGAAATTCGTTTCGTTGATAGGATCACTAGATATAACGATAGGAAAATAGACGTCAATATCTTCACCTGTAATAGGATCCTGATCATCGAAAAAGCCATATTGTATAGTATCAATTGGCATTAAGGGATTCAGCCTGTCCCAATTAGACTGTATGGTTTCTCCATTCGAAAGTTCAACGATCACTCTATAGCTACGAGCAATAATCCCTTGAAACGCAGCTGTCAAGTATACTCCATTGGCGGAATGTGTTAGCGGAAAGGATGAAACATTATCCTCAATAATCACTATTGCATCTTCCACTGGGACTTCAGATTGGCTAGCATCAAATGGAACGGTTTTGGAAATTTTGACTTGGTGTTGTTTGTCTTGATTGGTAATCCAGCCTTCTATGACAAGCGATTCCTGGCCATCTGGTAGCTCTATTTCAGCACCACTGCAGGAGGCAATGATCAGAATCGATATAATCTTCAAGCGCTTCAAAATTTAAAATTATAGGTGACAGCAGGAATAATAGTTCTGAAAATGGAGTAGGGAATAGCTTCTGTGATACCTGGTTTGGTTTCTGATTCTCTAAAAAAATACGAATAAATGTTTTTTTGCGCATACACGTTATATAGACTAAAGAGCCAATAATCCTCTGCTTTTCTACTTATTCCAGACTTTTTATTCCTTTTTCCTTGTAATTTAAGTGATAGATCTAGTCGGTTGTAGTCCGTTAATCGGCTTTGATTTCGATCAACAAAGTGAGGTACAATTTTAGCATCAAGTATGAACTTGCCCACTGGGAGTGTTATTGGTCTCCCAGTACTGTAATTGAAGCTCGAGGAAATACTGACCCTGTCAGACAATGACATGACGGTTACAAGGGTGATGTCATTTGTTTTGTCAGACTCAGTTGGAAAGAATTGACCATTATTGATTGTCAATTCTTCGAATTGGTCTTTGAATTTTTGCTCCGATTTGGAAAGTGTATAGCTAAGCCAGCCCCTTATTTTTCCAACTTTCCGCTTGAGAAAAAATTCCATTCCGTATGATTGTCCTTTTCCATTTATTAATTCGGTTTCTAAGTTTTCGTTAAAAAGCAGATCAGCACCTGGTTTAAAATCGACTATATTTTGAAGCTCTTTATAGTATACTTCAATACTTGATTCCCACCTACTCTCTCTGAAATTCTTGTAGAATCCTAAGGAATAATGATTAGAAATTGTTGGGTTAATGTGAGTATCACTTAACTTCCAAATATCCGTTGGTGAGGGAGCTACAGTGTTAGAAATCAGATGAATGTACTGATACGTTTTGGTGTAGGATCCCTTTATAGCATTGCTCCCATTAAACTGGTAGTTGATAGATAGACGTGGCTCCCATCCCGAACGTCTTTGAAATACTTCTCTTTTCGAATAACTGACGGTATCAATTATGCTAAAATCAGATTTTGGCTGATTGCGTGCATAGGTATAGGCTTCTTCAGAACCCAAATTAAGTAAAGATGATAATCGAATACCATATTGTAAACTGAGCTGATCTGAGAGTTTGGCCATATGTGACACGTAAACCGTAGATTCTAAGGCGTGTTCATTGTCAAGAATAGTTTCGATTGTTGACGCATTTTCATCAAAAGGGGTTCTTTCACCAGGCTTTAACTTGTGTAAAATACTATGTATTCCGAAATTGATTGTATTGATTGGAGCAATCGCCCAACCGAAATCTGCTTTTAGTGCAAAGTTTACAATATTCGATTTCCCAGTAAATGAACCTACTTCTTGAGGATCAGCTATTTGATAGGAGTAATTGGAGATAACACCCGTGAAATTGGAAAAAACTTTGGGATTAAAAATATGGTTCCAACGCAACGTAACAGATCGATTCCCCCACTTTCTAATGGCATCAAATCCGGCTCGGTCTCTATCCTGACCCTAGTATCCTGACAAGCACACTTTACTTTTTCTTTTGATATCCCACT
>JAAEPI010001257.1 GCA_024232835.1 Cytophagales bacterium | reverse complement strand
GGTAATTTGATTAATAGTCGGATTTCTTTTCTCCTTTGATAATCAGTGTCGTAACAACTTGGGTAACTTTTTCATTGCTGTTTCCGATATACTGAACTCTTCCGCTTTGATCAAGCACAAATATTATGGGTATTTTATGTACATCATACAACTTGGACATCATACCTTTATGACGCATTCCTTCGAATATTTGAGGCCAATCAATATTTTGCTGCAGAACAAAACCCGTTAAATCGTCAATTTGATCATCACGGCTTATTCCTAAAAACTGGACATCGGGTCCCTTCAATTTTCGGTACAATTTCTTTATCTCGGGGAATTCCTTATGGCATCGGTCGTTCCATGTTGCCCAAAAATGCATGACGATGATTTTTCCCTCATATTCTGACAGGCTGATTTTGTTTCCCTTATAATCCTTGGTATGAAAATCCGGCGCCAACATTCCAATCCTCATAGTGCCACCTAATTCCTTGCCGAAGGCGTTGGCCGCTCTTGGGTCTATCAGCCTTAATTCCATTATCACCTCTTTTGCCTCTGATATACTTCCATATCCAAGAAGGGCTTTTGCCTTAAAAAACAGTAGCTTTGACTTAAAAAGAGTGTTATTAGTCGCCTCTTCATGGCTTAACACATTGTCAAAGGAATTGATGGCTTCAGCGTAATTTCCCATTTGGTTGTTGACATTTCCGATACAAAACATTGCTTCCAGTGCCTCTTCTGTCCCGGAAAACATTTCTACCAACACATTAAGTTCACTAAGCGCATCTTCATAGTATCCTCTTGCATCTTCAGGTTTCATCATTGAATAGGTACTTAGGTCTTTTAAGATTGTATCCAATTGTAATCTTGCATCGGCATCTTGTCGCATACCCATTGCATTATTGTCGAATGTTAACCAAAATGAGAAAAATGTAATTACTATGGTTATAATTAAG
>JAAEPI010001256.1 GCA_024232835.1 Cytophagales bacterium | reverse complement strand
GGAGAAAGTCAAACAAATTTTGCAGAGAAATGAAGAACTAGAGAGGATAAATAAAACACTCCTTGAGAAGGACAAACAGCAGAGTGCGAGTATAAATCCAGTCAACTCTAATGGGCCTAGGAAGACTGTTTTGATGCAAGACCCTAGTAGACAACAAGAGAACCGGGATTTTTGCGAGGATGCAGCCAATTCCAATAAGCCAGATGTTAGCTTAGATCTGCAGCCAAAGAACTTCGATTTTCGAGAGACCCAACCAAAAGATAACATGCCCGAAAAGGTGTCTGCTTGCTGCGAACAGCAAAATGCTAAACATTTTCCTTTGAAAGAGGTGCAAACCCAGTCGTTATTGACTAGTCATGATGAGTGGATGAGGGAAATGAACGCAGAACGAATTAGGCAATCACCTTACCAATTTCTGGAAGAAGAAGTAAATTTGGCTTGGACTAAAGTTAAGAAAAGAGGGAATAATAAAGCTGGGCATATTGTCATGAAGGAAATCGAGGCACTGGAAGAAAACCAATGGAGGCAAGCAAATCAAGGCCAGGACTCAATTTTGTTAGAAGAAGATAAAACGATCGATCGATTTCAGAGTGAAACGCTGGCATTGAACATTTTTATGGCAAAGAGAACCGAGTTGAATCAAGTAACGGAAACATGGTCACCCACCCCAGAAGAAGAATCTTTGCCTATTCAATGTGTGGATGTGCCAGAGATGAAACTCGATATTGAGGGAGTTACTTTTCGAGTCATACCGGATATGGGAGC
>JAAEPI010001255.1 GCA_024232835.1 Cytophagales bacterium | reverse complement strand
TTGTGCCGCGAGAGAGGTTTCAGTGTTCTGAGAAATTGGAAAGCGGCTCCATCTAAAAGATGGTCTGAGGCATTCTCCCTCAGCATAATCACGTGAAGCACGAATGTGAAGCAGTCAAAATTGCTAATTTGGACGCGGCTCGGATTATGGTAGCACAGTCATTTGAGAAAGTTACGCAGTTTGCTCCAATAGCAGTACTGGCTGCCTGGCAATACTGACTGAAAAATTTGGACGCGGGCAGGTTACAGTAACTTCGACGCGGACAAGCTTGTCGAACTACACGGCTTGAGTGTAATCTATCCGAGATATGGCAATCCCCCCAGGGACATGCTGGCTATTTTGAAAAGCCCCGCCATTGGTCCCGAAATGCGGAACAAATAGGCTTCCCCTAGACTGAACTGGTTTTGTTCAATCGCACATCGCGAATAGCAGCGCGCCATTGCGGCAGGCTGAATTCTCCATCACTAGTCAGAGCTCTCATTTTCATTGATGGATGTCATCTCATTTACAGGACAGTGATCGCAGTGGAATGGCCATTGCTCTTGTTGCATGCGAAGATGGGAAGAATTTATGGTGATTCATATTTTGGTCACACATTCGACACTGCAAGGCTCAATCAATTGACCAAATTAGCTAGTGCTAATGCGAAATTTTAGCAAACTGGCCGAGCCTTTCAATACGAATATAATCTTTCACGTAATTTTCCTGTAATATCTGCAGTGGTAAGTTTTTAATCATCTGTTGTAAGTACCATAATATTTTAACAGTCGAAGTCTAAGTACCATGATAATCGAAATAGTTGAAGCCTAAGCCACACGCTTTTGTCCTAATCAAGTTAGGCGTACCGTAATATTTTGAATAATTGAAGCCTAAGCCTAAGCACAAATATGAATAATCGTGAATTCGCTTATGTACATACGCGAATCTGCTTC
>JAAEPI010001254.1 GCA_024232835.1 Cytophagales bacterium | reverse complement strand
GATTCAAAACTTTCTGAAATTACAACACTATCATTGAAAAATACCGATGTATCCGTTTCTGCCCAAATTGAGTAGACGCCATCCGGTAGCTGAGAAATATCGTATTCACCATCTTCGTCAGTGACCAGTGAATCAAGCGGAACACCTGTGGAGTCGTGGTAGATATAAATTTTCACTGTCGCACCCTGAACTGGTTCACCTGCAATCGATACAAATCCCGCAATGGAGGTATCTGTTTCATCCACCGTTCCAGCCACATTTACTGGTCCGCAACTGAATAGAATGCCAAAGATAATTAGTATAAGTGCAGTGCCCAATTTTTTCATCATTTTGTACCTTTTGAATATGGAAATAGTGATATAAGCATTTGATAGATGCGATCGGATTCATTTTTATCTTCAGAAACAATAGTGTTCACTTCATTGCTGAACCGGTCAATTGCCATTTCGAGTCTATTGTTACCCTCTTTTGAAAAGGAGAGCATTTTTGTAATGGTTCGCTTGTTCAATCCTGAACTACTCTTTGCGGGGAAAACGTGCTGAGCCTGTTCAAGAACTTCAGTCT
>JAAEPI010001253.1 GCA_024232835.1 Cytophagales bacterium | reverse complement strand
GTGGTTTTGGAGATGGCTTTTGATGGGTAGTTTCAACTTGTGCAATAACAGGCCCCTCATTTGTAGTATTAGTTTTTGTAGAATCAATATTGAACTCACTAAATATTTGAACAAGGCTTGTCGTTAAAGATCTCAGTTTTTCGCTTTCATTCGAAGATTCAAGTGACCCTTTTTGGCTATTTGCTGTCAAATAGCTGACATTCTTTATATTTTTATGGATATCATCTACAGCCTGTAACTGTGCATCAGCAGCTTCTTTAATTTGCATGGATTTTTCATTCATTTCTGACATAGCTTGAGTTATGGAATCTAAGCTACTGCCCGCTTTTGAAATTACTTCAACACCTTCTGAAGCATCCGTGGTACTGCGGTCCATTAATGTCACTGCTGTCGATGCGCCTTTTTGTAAGCGTTCTATCATTGTTTGTATTTCGTGCGTAGAGTCATGGGTACGTTTTGCTAGTGTCCTTACTTCATCAGCTACGACGGCAAAACCACGGCCCTGATCTCCTGCTCTTGCTGCTTC
>JAAEPI010001252.1 GCA_024232835.1 Cytophagales bacterium | reverse complement strand
CTGATAAATCTTCCGGATTGGTGATCACGCTCCAACTGACCGGGGGTGTCAGCCCCAAATCGGTATCTTCGGTGGATCGCCAGATTCGGGCGTTGGGTAAATAATCCGTATTCAATTCATCAGCCAAATTCCATTTAAATTGACGTCAGACAAATCTACATAACGTAAAACAAGCAAATAAATTATAGATTATGTCTCGTGCAAAATGTATCTTAGAAACGTCCATAAATTTTTCATAAAATTACGGAAGGTTCTCTGATGAAAAGCATGAAGGTAAAATTGATTCATAAAGTATTGCATAAGGCGGTGAAAAAGTTATCAAAAGGTCATTTTGATGAAAGCTGGACTTTGCTGAATTCTCTTGAAACATTGGAATTGTCCGACAAGCAGCAGCGGAATTTGCATCGGGCGCTCAATGTGCTGATTATTGCCGAACTTTTCGAGCTCCATACTCCGCGTCAGATCGGCGAGTTCTTTGGCATTTCCAACAGGAACCTCTATCGACGCCTTCGGAAATTCAGTCATCAGCAAATCATAGACCTGGTCAATGAGATATTTGGGGTCTCCTTTCGTCACCGTATGATTGAGTTGTGTGAAAAGAGTGACTCCACCTGGTCCCGAAGCCAAGTGACGCTTGTTGTGGACAGCAGTATATACAAGCATTTCATCTCCAACCCCGATGCCGAAACTGCTGAAGTACGCGACAAATTCTTTAGTGGTCAGTATCACAGCGCTGTTTACGGGTTTCGGGCACTCTTGATCGGGGTTGTTATCGATCAGGTTTTTTACCCCATCAATTTCTACGTTTCCTCCAAAAAGTATAAGGAAGTGGACGTCGCCAAAACGTTGATCAAACGGGTTGGCAAGAAATTGAAGACACTCAAAGAACAAGACAGCATACGTTTCCCTAACCTGTTCACGAGCGTTGATAATGCTTTTTGTGAGACCACTTTTTTTGAGGCCTGCAAAGATATCGGCGTTGATCCCATCAGTGTGCCCACAAGAAGTTGGATATTTGAAATCGATGGGAAAAAGACCAACCTCAGCG
>JAAEPI010001251.1 GCA_024232835.1 Cytophagales bacterium | reverse complement strand
TGATGTAGCCTATCAAAAACTCGATTACATTCATCTAAACCCGATGACCAATAATTGGAATTTGGTCGTTGATCCTTGTGATTATGTTTATTCCTCGGCTGCATATTATGATCGAGGGGATGCTCGCTTTGAATTCCTTAAACATCTCTGTGATGAATTTTGATGACTCGCTTTTTTTACTATGGTTCGTGAGGACACGAACCAAGGCGAAGAATTCCTGGAAGCGTTTGTTTTTAAAGCTGATGTCCAGGAAAGATTGGTGAGTTAATAGATAAAACTACTTTCTAATATTAACGTGTTGCTTTTGTCCTGTTTTTACATCAACAAAAAATTCATACCCGTACATTGATGGGTTGAACAAAACCAACTTACCATTTTTGATCTTTATTGTGGCTATTTCTCGATCCTCCCAATCCCAAATCAATTTCCCAAACCGATCGTAGCAAAACACATTACTTTCCGGTAGTTTATTGTACTCAGGATCACTAGATTTTGCCCCTGTTCTGACAATAATAAAATCTACAATTTCCAAATATTGCCTAATTCGTTCAGGGGTCTGAATTAAATATCCAGCATCTGTTTTAATCTGATTGTAGTCTTCTAGATATGCCATTTCAATCTAAATTTCCTACCTCCTTGAACCAGTCATCCATTTTCTGCCAGTCAAAATCAACAATCTGATATTGAGTACTCCCGCCATTACCCCATTTAAATGACTCATCCCATATTTTCGCAGAAGTTCCCTTTCTCAACTTAGTACTCTCGCCTTGGTTCGTGTCCTCACGAACCTAAGATAGTCAAACCATGTAACTGACTAACATGAATATCTTCGAGGCGTCCCGAAATTCATTCAAGGAGTTTGATCGTATCTACTTTTGGACGGCCACAATCCATAGTTGGAAGCATACGCTGGCTGAGGATGATTTCAAAAATGTAATTATTGACTCACTGATCTACTTGTCAAGTCGTGAGT
>JAAEPI010001250.1 GCA_024232835.1 Cytophagales bacterium | reverse complement strand
GGCTCGCGCTTACTCCCGCACCCAATATCTTGTTCAAAGTAACTGCTGCTTCTCCAAATGAGTCTCGGATACTTAAAAGATCCATCCATTCTTGAAGAAGATAAGAGTAAGTCCTCTCCGGAATATTTGCCTGTGCATCCAATGGCATAACACCGTCAAGGCCATTGGTCCGATAGCAAGTGCGGGGAACCCCAAATTTGCCAAACACTGAAAAGTAATTTTTCCACAACAGCATTTTCTTTTTCTTCAAGATCGTTCCACCTTCTAATTCTAAAACATCACCTATGTCTCCGGTACCTTTCTCAGCGAAATAGCCTTTCATGGCCGTCAGACCAATGCCCATTACACGGTCAAAGATGTTCTGCTCCATTGAATAGGCGTCCATCGCTTCGGCATTATTCTTAACAAATTCAAAAAGTTCTTTGACTTCCATCTGACCTTCAAGTACCATTTCTTCTATTGAATATGGTGACATTTCTCCCTCCTATCTAAGATATTGGCCTAATAAACCTCCAATATCCTAAAAAATAGCGGGGGAAATGTCTACTATTATTTTATTTGCAATAATATCAATATGTTAACGTTAGCTTATGTCCGCAACGGAAAAAGGTTACACTCATTTCAATTTTATATAACTTGCTGTAAATAATAAAGAAGCTCTCTCAATTGCCATGTAGTTCAAGGGGCGGAGCTGTCTCAAATTGAAAGATATTGTCCTGTAAAGTACCAAACGTACCAACGTCCCCCATTATGGAATAGAAATCGTGTGGAAAATCATTGAGGATGATCTCCCTACCGTAATGGATGCGGTGAAGGAAATATTAGGGACAGAGACATGAAAAGGAATGATATCCTTCATTCCGTAACCGC
>JAAEPI010001249.1 GCA_024232835.1 Cytophagales bacterium | reverse complement strand
TACGACGATTATTTTTTAGAATAATAATAACAAACAATATGCTAAAGGTAATGGTAGGAACAGTGAAGAAATCAATGGAAACGGTATTAGTCATGTGGTTTTTTAAGAAAGCTCTCCATGTTTGAGAGGAGGGTTTTCTTGGATGTTTTGGCATTAGACTGGAAACCGATCTTTCTGATATTTCAATTCCGAGTTTTAATAATTCTCCGTGAATTCTTGGTGCTCCCCATAATGGGTTAGCCATTGTCATGTTAGAA
This sequence comes from Cytophagales bacterium, assembly GCA_024232835.1. Lineage (GTDB taxonomy): Bacteria > Bacteroidota > Bacteroidia > Cytophagales > Cyclobacteriaceae > JAAEPI01. The sequence goes on along the minus strand of JAAEPI010001249.1, from coordinate 1,870 downwards.
ATTAGGTTTCTAATTTCGTGATTAATCCGTGGACGACCAGGGCTTTTGGGTCTGGATTTCCATCTCCAAAATAACTTGATAGTATAGGAATTTTCTTTTTTTTTAATAGGGTTAGCGGTTGATGGTACTTGTAAGTTTGCACTTTGTATGAAGATACGGCAATGTCTATAATAGAAATATTATGGAAGTTATCCAAAAACAAGGATGGAATATCTTTAAACAGATATTCTCAGATCATTGGGAAGAGTTTAAAAAAGTGTTTTCAAGATATGCTACTGAGTACTATGATGAAGTGGTGGGTAAAATGCTTGATTGTGGTGATCCTGACAAGATGGGTGCTATAGAGTATTTATGTTTTAGTTGTGGCGATGGTAAACGGTTAGTTCCAATGAGTTGTAAGAGTAGCTTTTGTTTAAGGTGTAGCAAAGTATATGTAGATAATTGGGTAAGTCAAATAAGTAAGATGTTGCATGAAGGAGTAATTTACCGTCATATAGTGTTGACCGTACCTAAAAGGTTACGCGGTATATTTTATAATAATAGTGAGCAATTACTGGGCGAATTAATGTTGTGTTCAGTGAGATGTTTGGATGATTATTATAGTAAAGTATGCAGAAGAAAAGTAAAAGGTGGCTATATAATAGTCTTGCAGACTCACGGCAGAAATGGTCAGTACAATCCGCATGTGCATATACTTGCGACAAGTGGTGGTATAGACGAAGGGGAGAAGTGGGTTCATTTGAGTTATATGCCGTATGAGATGCTACATAAGAAATGGCAGTGGCATTTGTTGGAGATGTTGAGGGAACAAATAGATACTGAAGCTATAGAAGAGCTGGTTGATAGCTGTTACAAGAGCTATCCGAATGGATTTGTAGCGAATGTACAAAAAGGAGAGGTACCAGGTAGGTATGAGGGTTTAGCGAAATATTTAGCGAAATATGTTGTGAGCCCTCCAATATCAGTAAGACGAATAGATGCATATGATGGTGAGAAAGTAAAATATCATTATAGATCGCATATGACGGGTAAAATTGAGTTTGATATAGTGAGTGTGAAAGTGTTTATAGGGCGCATGATTCAGCATGTTTTACCCAAGGGTTTTAAAAGGATAAGGTACTACGGAGTACAGTCGGCAAAGACGTATAAAAAGTTAAGAATAGTAATACAGAAAGCTTTAAGCCTTATAGGTAAGGCGTCACAAGGCACAATAAAGATAATCAAGCGTAAAGGCTATAGGGAACGGTATTTGGATAGTACCGGTAAAGATCCACTGGTTTGTAAACATTGTGGTTCTGAGATGGAAGTTAGTGTGGTCTGGCATCCCAGGCATGGTGTTATTTATGATGCACTAGAGGAGATAGAACGGGGCAAGTATGAGTCGGAAGAAAAAAACCAGCCAGATAATCAAAATGGAGGAGCCGTTTGGCCCACCTCCAAAGGAATACAACTACCGTTGTTCAGTGTGTAAAACGAAACTATTGGTAAATGAGGCAATAATTGATGTTGGTATTGGTATGGCAAAAATCAAAAAAGAGTATTATGCTGGATATATGCCGAAGGTTGGATGCCCCGGTTGCAATAATTACACCATGGAATGTGTAGAGTAGAGTAAAAGTCCGCCGAAGGCGTTAAGTTCAGACATTTCTTCCTTTTCTGTCATTACCTTGACAGTGTCTTGGAGTAGGACTATGGACAATTAAACGGTTCTCGGCAAAATAAAAAATTTGTATATTCAATGAAAGACCAAGACGAAGTTCAAACAAAAGTGGTTTCTCTTCAAGACAGAGATGTTTCGTTTCTTACTCTGGATATTGCTTTAAGCAATATCGCGTTATTCCCTCGGTTTTCATCAATTTGAAAAATTACC
>JAAEPI010001248.1 GCA_024232835.1 Cytophagales bacterium | reverse complement strand
CAAAGAAAGAAATGGTTTGCAAAGCACAGAACCATGTTGAAAAACGGCAAGAGTCATGAAGTGGTCGAAGCTGTCAAAGAGCTTTACCGCAGGAGTCGGAACAAGAAATTGAAAACGGAGCGGGATTATTTTGTCCGAAACATGAATCGTATGCTTTATGCTGATGTTGCAAATGAAGGTCTGCCCATCGGTAGTGGTTTGGTGGAGAGTGCGATACGCAGAGTGGTTAACTTGCGCCTCAAGGGTGCTTCGCTGTTTTGGTTAAAGGAGACAGCAGAGGCTATGTTGTATTTACGAGCACACTACAAAGCCGGTCGTTGGAACATGCTGAGAGAGCATGTTTTTTCGCTCAAGGCGGCAAGTGTTATTTGACCTACTTTTTGGGAATGCTCCCTTTATATTTCAGATAACGATACAACAGGAATCATTTTTAATGTTCCATATTCAGTCCAACGCGAACACGCATGATAAAGATCAACATCTTTATCAGCTTCAACAACTACATAAGCAATTCCTGTTTGTGCTCCAAGCCAGGCTCCTTCCACCTTCAATTCACTACTAATACTAGGTTCTCCATCTTTAT
>JAAEPI010001247.1 GCA_024232835.1 Cytophagales bacterium | reverse complement strand
TCCAAAGTGGTCTGAGGAGCAAATTTCATTTTTTGTCAACACTTCAATATTCTCCACTGCACCAGACAGATTGGAGAATAGTAGATCCAACATCTTTCCTTTTTCATGAGTAGGTTGACTTATCATTTGCAAGAGGCCAAGATCGTTAAAAAGATCTATAAATTTACAGCCCAATTGTGTCGATGACTGGCCTTCATCCCAGTTGACTTCAGGTAGGTTAAAATCACCGACGACAAAATGGGCCTTAAACTTTTTTCGGCCAGCAACATTCCTCAAATGCCGCTCTATTTCTTTAAAATTCTGCTCACCAAGGGTGCCAACCCTATAGCATGCTGATAAACAGTAGCTGGTGTTATTAGCCTTCAAACTGATAGATATCATTTCAGCTTTCGAGCTAACATTGAGTTTGTCATTTTCAACATCAATGTTAGCTTTTACTGCAATTAACACCCCTCCCCCTTTTCTGCGGTACTTATTTGGGTTATCAGGATCCGGGGGATGGGAGTGTTTGGACCTGTCTCTTCGATACACCTTGTAAATGCTGTCTGGAAAGATTTCATTGTCAAGGTGCTCCTTAGAGAGCCATGTTTCAGTCAGAACTATTACATGAGGCTTGTCCTTATAAATCTTTGATTGAAGTTCCATAAGTTTACCCGAATCAAGTGGCATGTTATTAGATTTACCAAGGCCACTGAATGGAACAAGCCCTCTTACATTCTGATACATAACCGTGAGATGTGTTGATTTATTCACAGCAGGCCCTGGATTAAGTATACTTGTGTTGCATATCACAAGTAGTACCAGATTTAGTACAGTTGTCCAAATGGTGAACATGTTACCTAGGAACTGAATTCTACCACATTTAGCAGATAGGTAACGATGTGGGGAACTATACCTTAGTACCCAGGTAACTATGCCATTAC
>JAAEPI010001246.1 GCA_024232835.1 Cytophagales bacterium | reverse complement strand
TATAAATGATATCTCACATGACCTATCTGAAGGTACAAACTTAGTGCTATATGCCGATGATACAAAGATCTGGCGAAAAATCCTGACACCATCAGACCACTTCATCCTTCAGAATGATATTGACTATTTGAATGATTGGGCAATAAGAAATAAGATGAGATTTCATTTAGATAAATGTAAAGCTCTTGCTTTTTCTCTTAAGCAGCCCACTCCTACCCTCTACACGTATAACTTGGGTGGTTTATCCCTCAAATATACGGAAGAGGAGAAAGACCTTGGTGTCTACATTACTCCAAAACTCAACTGGAACCTGCAATGCAATAGGATTTACTCTAAAGCTTGCCAAAAACTAGGCATTGTTAGAAGAAATGGCCATATAGTTTCTGATCCTAAATCTCGTAGAGCTCTATATCTTACACTTGTTCGCAGTCAATTTGAAAATTGTTCCATAATCTGGCGGCCCACTACTAAAACTATGTCTGAAAAACTTGAAAGCCTCCAGAAACGTGCTATAAAATGGATTCTTTCTGAAGAAGATTGTAGTTACTCTGCTGAGTCATTATATATCAATAAGTGCAAACAGGTAGATATCCTTCCACTATCTCTTAAATTCGATTTGAATGATCTAATTTTCTTCCATAAAGTCCTTAACAACTTGGTTCCTGTATCTTTACCAGAATATCTCTCATTTTATCAAGGAGGTTCCAGGCTCCGGCGGTGCCACCTAGACAGTTACTCTATAGTTTCATCTATAATACCAAGGATTAGTCAAAATCATAACTATGATCATTCCTCTTCTGGCAATCCATTCTCGAAATCGTTTTTCTATAGAACTCATTTACTCTGGAACACCTTACCTTTTGATATCCGACAGACTGAATCACCCTGCATTTTCAAATCCGAAGTAATTAAGCATTTATGGAAAACTCTTCTTGAAACCTAACATACT
>JAAEPI010001245.1 GCA_024232835.1 Cytophagales bacterium | reverse complement strand
CCAATTTTTTTAGATGGTGTATTCTTTAGAATCAACAGACTAATGCGTTTGGACCTGAGTCCTACTAGCAAAAGCAATAGAGCGTACGATTGTACCACTCCCTGGTGTTCCCAACACCCTGTTAACTCTGTCAAGGGCACGATAACCACAACCTCCACTGCGCTACTTTCCATCACCTTAGCCGCAAGGTACTTCTTTACCGATGTTGTTGGTAGTTTCCCTTTTGATCGGATGTTATCCGCTTTTCATTTCCCATCAGATGTTATCTGAATATTCTTCTTGCAGATCTTATCCGCTTTGAGTTCTTATGGCTGAGCTTCTTTTTGATTGGATGGTAAAATTAGATGATTCAATCCTGTCAATCGTGCTGCCCTAGAGCTCCGAATCCTTGCATTGAGAAGAAATCCCGATATAAAAAAAAATAAAATGAACAGTAGCACCAATACTGTACAACATTATTACCAATATAGTATTTCCATGATGATATGGTGATACCACGATGATTTCCTGATGATTTGCGATGAATAATAACAAACGAAGAAATAGAAAAAACAAACGACGTTCTCCTTTTCTCTCCTAATAAAATTTCACTCTTCGTGAACTTCTTTCTCCTACTGTCCCTCCTTCAGACACTCCTCCTCGGCCTCCTTCTTCCTCTCAGATTCCTCCTCCTCCGTTTCCTTTGCTCGCTCACACTCCTCCTGCTTCTCGACTCCATCTCCAATGATAACCACATCCTCGATGTCCAACTCTGTATCCTCACTGTCCACATCCACGTCCTTGATGTCCAATTCTGCATTCTGATTGCTTCCCCATTGCCTCCTCGAAACCATCACAGCTTTGCAACTCCATGACACAATCTGCTCTCAGCAACCCACCCAAAATAAAAAAAAACCTCTAGTAATGAAAATTGCTCTACTGATGGTTGGCACTCCTCATGATTCTGACATGCTGAGGTCGGGTCAGGTTGATCAGACCCTGGCAACCTCGAGTACTCGGACCTCTGTGGGCGAATCCTGTCCCTAGTTAGACCCCCCATACTACTCACGTGGTCGTCCTTGCGTCTATGCAATGCGCATTAGAAGATTGTGTTGCCTACAAACTAGTGACTCATTCATTCTGTCTAATCGTTTTGTGCTGCGGCTGTGCAATTTGTCTCAGCTTTCTTTGTGGGAAGTAAAAATTTAATTGATAACTTTTACTGGGAAGATGATCGCAGCCT
>JAAEPI010001244.1 GCA_024232835.1 Cytophagales bacterium | reverse complement strand
TTGTCATATTTCTCTAGTACATAAGCCCTATGCAAAGCAGCATGCAATTTGATTCAGAAAACGATGTCCGGAGCGGCGAAGCGCGCGAAGCATGACAACATCATCTCTACCACACAGACAGATCGAGAGTCCATGGGCTCGGATCCGGGAAATGGGACGACGGGGGCAGGGGATACCAACCAAGGCTCACGCAACGAGAACCTGCAGGTCCAGTCTCAATTATTCGATTTCCATGACGATTGACACTATTGAATATTGCTTCTTCATAGGCTAATTCGCATAGAATCACGTAACTTTTTAGAAAATAATTCAACCAATTCAGCCCGAAACACGCGATGGCGAGCCTGCGGTAAGCCAACCAGTCCAGCAAGAAAAACCAGCCACAAATGGACCAGCGTGGAGAAAGGAAATTGCTGGGTCGTCCATAAATCGAGCGCCCGCGGACGTCAGCAATACGAAATTTAAGGTAAGGAAATGATAGATTTTTCGCTCCTTTTTGGAATGAGCTGTATCGCGAGTAGATATTACAGCATCTGGAAACTCGTTAAGACGAGTCAGCAAATCAAAAGTTGCCATTTTAAGGTTTAAGAAGTTATTAAATCGTTTCTCTATATTGATTCGATCTTATGACTGGAGAATTTTCAGGGCCAAAAGTGCTTTGCAAAAATTGGTGGGCGGCGAATTTCGAGAAATTGGAGCTTGTGTTTATGTATACTGTCACACCGCTACAGTAAATTATCTGATGTTGAGCTGATGGCCAAGGCAAAGGAAATTTCAATGAAGCTGAGGGTTAAATTAAATCAGCTAAACCGCGAACCCGAATGTGTGCCCACACTCGAGCTGTTTGCTGAGACGATTGGTCAGTGTGAACTACATATTTTTGAAAGTACTGGTTCGAAAGGAGGGAAATGGAAGCACATTATGAGCTACAGGCCACATATAGTTAAAAGGGGGCCTTGTTTCCTTCGGATTTCAAGAGTGGGATTAACGTACAGTATCTTGAAGGAGTTTGACCTCGCGTCGACATTCAAGCATTGTCCACGATGCAAGGACCTCATCGTCGCAAAACACGGCCGTGAAGTTGAAAGACATAAAGCGTTTTGCAGCAAATTTACCATGGCTGAAATTCGTCGTGGTTCTGGCAAATTACATCTAACATTCTCTAATTTGAAGTTCAATCACCGGAGAACCATTTTAGAGAAATTGCTCGAACTTTCAGTAACAGTTGGTGATGAATTCCGCACAAATCTCAACCTTTGTACGTTTGATACTGAATCCTACCTTGTGAATTTGGAGCCTCGCGTGAAGAAGTTGGCTCTTTATTCCGAAAATCTATCGTTTGGCAATTCACAGAAGACTGCAC
>JAAEPI010001243.1 GCA_024232835.1 Cytophagales bacterium | reverse complement strand
TTATGAAGGCAAAAACAAAACTTCAATAATGGAAACAGCCAAGTAATTGGCTTAAGCAAACTACGTTTGCTTTTTCCTCTTCTTTTCTCATTGGCTCAGACTTACGTGGGGCTCCAGATCCCCCAGCGTATTTGTCCGAATATTTCGATCTTTCATAATCCATATTTCGTTCTATCATTTTGCGGCATTGATGTTGCAACCATCCGCCATCCACAATCCCAGCTTTATATGCCTGAGATTCATTTTCAACTGTCCTCCTTGATTCTGATGAGTCAACATCCGAATCATATATCATAGAATGAATCGGAGCGATCTTCTTACTCGCTCGTTCTCTCCCAGTTCTTTTTTCTTCTTTATTGTTCTTTAATCCTTCCGTTAAACCAAGGGCATTAACTGAATGTCTCCAATGAGCAGCGAAAGGGAGTCCCTTAGTAAACAAATCTGCACAATTCTTCTCAGAGGGCGTCTGATGTACATGCATAAAACCAGAGCCCACCATTTCATTTATCTTAGCCAATGGTACCATATAATGCCGAGCTCTCTTCATTCCTTTGCAATTATTCGACTGAAATACACATCCGGCATTGTCCTCAAGTACCTTAGTACTACATCTTTGTTCGTAATCCAGTTCTTGCATAAAGTCTCGTGCCCATTCCAAATCCTTTGTCATCTCGAGCAAAGCTTGAACTTCACTCTCTGTCGTACTCAATGCAACATTTCTTCCAATTCGTGATCCCCACATGAATAAACCTTTGGGATCGTCATCATTCCCACCTCCAAGCCAACAGCACCAACCGAGAGATGATCTCATGGTATCTTTACAATCTGCGAATGAGGCATCTGCTGCTGCGGTAATCCTAAAGGGGTGCGTGGAATTTCCCCAATAGGTCAATTTTTTATCCTTCGTTTTTTTTAAATATAGCACCACTCTCTCCAATGCCTTATAATGTGATGCATTTGGGTTTTGTCCATATCTTGACAAAGCACTCACGCAATAACTGATATCTGGCCGAGTAACGTTCGCAATGTATAGAACACTACCCAACACACTGAGATATTTCCAATCCCCATTGAACATTTCGTCACCATCCTTAGTTTTTCTCAATTCGGTTCCTATCTTCCACGGTGTATTTTTCCCGGGCTTATTACCAACATTCATATATTCCACAACCTTATCTATCGCTAACTCCTGGCTCAGCTGAACGTAGTTATTTCCGTCCATTGTTCCACGAGTCAATTTTATGTTCAGTATCCAATCAAGGTCGTCCTCTATCGTGACCTTCTTAAATTCATTTTTTAATATTTCGTAAAAATCCTGTCTCATATCTTCATGTTTTGTCATAATAATCAAGTCATCTACGTACGTCGTCACAATAATTCGATCATCCGATTCCTCATTTCTGTACTTTATCCACACGCATCTTTCTGATTTAATCCGAGCGAAACCATTCTCGTACAACTTTTCATCAATCAGTCTTTTAAAACTTCGC
>JAAEPI010001242.1 GCA_024232835.1 Cytophagales bacterium | reverse complement strand
GACATTGATTGTGACTGTGGCAGGCGTCGTAACAAATGCGATAAATCTGTGTATGTTGTCGGGTACAGAATGCATACGTTATCGGCAATCTGTCCGAAAACCGGACAAAGTTATCCGTTGATATCGATGTTAGCGCCTGCCAATCATCATGACAGCCACTTCTTGCCATATTTGTCGAAACTCGGAAAAGCGATGGGTTTGGAAATCAATGTCATAACGGCAGATGAGGCGTATCATGATAAAAATGGCCTGATGTTAGCGGAAACGGGCGTATGTTTGGTAAAGCCTCCGAATGCGAAAGTGAGCATACCGGAAAATGTCCGTACGGCCGCAATGGAAGTGACATTGGATGAGTTCTGTGAGATTCCGATGAATTATATGGGTGTCACTGCTGACGGCCATGAATATAAATGCGCTGCCGTCACCGGTGAATGTCCGAGGTCGCACACTTGTCCGCAATTCAGATTGATACCTATGGATAACGGACGTTTTCAGCCGATTGTCCATGGGAGTGAGGAAGTGGCCAAGGCACTGGAACTGCGCAAGAACGGAGAACGACCTTTCAATCTGATCAAAAAGCGTGAAGGCTTGGATGTGACACGAGTACGCAGTCAACAGTCGCTGTTAGCGCGATGCACGATTACAACGATAGCAACGTTATTGTTAGAAATTATCGATACAAGGAGAAAGCGAAAGCGGAAATGGATTCAGATTCAATCAGAACTGCCTTTGGCTTCAGGCTTTTGAACGAAGGGAATGCGGTGTTTGCCAAATTGAACTGACTGATGCGGAATTAGCAGCCACATCTCGGGATTGAAATGAGTCACTGTAGTATGATTTCATCGTCAATTGACCATGTTACAAGGAAGGTATGAGAAATTGAAATGTTGCTAAACTGACAAAACTGATAAGCTACTGTGATTTTATTCATTTGTTACTGATTTCATTATAAAAAATGAACCTGACAAAAAAAACGAGTCGCCTGTTTATGGGATACTAAAGGACTAATTGACAAAGTCGGGCAGACAGATTTGATGAAACGAGAATGAAATGAAACGGAAATGACAATTTTGACCATAACCGGTTTAAAAATAGAATAAAATAATAACCTATGTGGACATTTTAACACCCTTTT
>JAAEPI010001241.1 GCA_024232835.1 Cytophagales bacterium | reverse complement strand
CCCCCCCCCCCCCCCCCCCGTTCAGCGTAATATCAAATTCAGGTCGCTGAGCAATGTCGAAAACTGGGATATCGTGTAGAAGCCGATTTTTGTCTAGCTGTAAACAGATACATGAAAGCGCATGATGACAGAGGTATACCAGGTATGTCGATTAGGCTTTATTAAAGGTGGGGATTGGTGAGTGGGGGGGGCATTGAAATAAATCTCAGTCTGTACTTCATTGATTAGTGATTACTAATGATGTAATCACAGCATAATGATGTCGCATGACCATTCCATTTGAAAATTATTATTACCAACTTCATTGACCGAATTAAGATAGATGTACGATTTTTAATACAGTTTACTTAATCAGCTGAGAAAAGAATCTCGATGATGATGGGCCTGTACGACTATTTTCGATCTATGGTAATGGTGCCTCGTTTTCCTCTATATGGAGGAAAGATTTCTTGCGGAGCGAAAGACTGCGGGAAGGACACAGCCAAGTGCAAGCGCTCCTGTGGCATGAATTTCAACCTGGTGGAGGAAATCCTTGCGGGAGTTCAAGACAGAGTTTGCCTGTACTTGATGACCCCTTCAACCGGTGAGTTCTTTTTGAACAACGTGTACGGTATACACAATTCACATGATGATGATACTGTTTCCATCTTCCGTCGTCCTCTGAATGGTTATTGATTACTGTTACATCAATCCATGAATTCAAATAGTAATATTTCAGGCTATTCTGCTAGGGCATTTGGGTCCATCGATACAGAAAATGTCCATATGCTCCTTAACCACTATGACAGGAGAGGAGTCCAGTGCTCAGCAGTATGTGAAGTAGCACGACAGATGAGCACCCTCCAGATGCTTCAAATAATGCGCCGGAATACACAAGTTGCTCGGTAATTACCATATCTTTGATATTGCACATTTCTTCATGACCAAAAACGTAATCTAAATTGCTTGGTTACTGGATCAATATTTCATGTATAAGTAAGGTGTCTAGGAGACTACATTCTCCTATCAAGATATAGCTATGAATATGATTTATACGCTGAGTTGACCTCCTCTCTGAAAGTTTGCACGTGTTCCGCTCCCCCTCTCTCATTTAACATTATTTCCAATTTATTTGTATGTCCTTTTACTTTCAGGGATATGTTTGTACCTTCTTCAGCCATATATCCAAGCCCGGAAGTAGGTGATGGCTTATCAGACTGTCTGTTCGACACTGAACCATCCAGAACAAGATCCAAGAAAGAGGTCCGTCCTTTCAGAAGGCACAATCCCGCAAGAGGGACCTTATCAATCCGAGAACTCGGTGGCTATAAAAGCAATGAGAGCAATTTCCAAAAACTGTGACCAGCGAGTAGTAATTGACGAATTGTTTGCTAACAATCTCAACTACGTACAAGACAAATTTGAAGTAAACATCGGACAACTGCCAGTTTTCACTAAAATTAATAGCTACATCAAACTGGATACCTCCACCTAGCTAAGCGACAGATATTTTAGGATCATTTCTAATGAACATCTGTTAATAACCGACATTTTGGTCACCCAGCCGGATGCAACGTGGGCAAGGGTAGTTTTTAGTGCACACTCACATCCTCACTCGTACAGAAGAGTGTGGAGTGGAAAGACTGACTCTAAATGTACTCATGCATATTGCTATGCATAATGCAGTAACCCTAACCAGCACAATATAGAGTCCCTCCACTCAGTCTTGCCATCTGTCTTCAAAATTTGTTCAAATTAAGTACATATTTTGTATTCAATAATACTGTACATTATTTTAAGAAGTTAATATTTCGACGTGTCACATTTCAACTTGACCGACAAGACTATGAGATCGATTAATGATAAGACCGGTGATAGTATAGCTATTCTAACTATATTATATAATGTAGACACTAGACGTATAATTAATATAACATGTTATTTGGTGTATATAAATGTATGAATACATATGTTTTGTGACGATGGAATGCAATTTTAAAGATTGTTAATGTTACAGCTACAAATAT
>JAAEPI010001240.1 GCA_024232835.1 Cytophagales bacterium | reverse complement strand
TGCGATGCATCGTATGCTTGGTACTTTTCCAACATTTCAAAGTGCAATGTAAGGTTACATCCACCATTAGCTAATGTTGTGATAAATGAGCCTGACTTGCTACAAACATTTTCGTAAATATATTTTCTCTTGAATGAATGCGCCCTTTCTCGTTTCAATTCTTAAATCATTGTAGACACCGTTCCATAGTGTAAAAATTGCTGTTAATGGATACTGTCTTAGATAAATACAAGTCTAGATATTGCATTCTCGGAAGATTATCGTAAATAGAAATGATCGCTGCTAGACTCAAGTTTAGATTGAACGTTACAAGTATTACTGTTAGTAAACGTTCTCCTTCAAATGAATGCAGGTCCTTAAGTGAAAACTTTAAATCTCAATTTTTTTAAAATGAATTCCTTTTTTACATGCGTACTTTAAGAAAGCATTGTCATGATCAAATACTTTCGTGAAGGCATGCACGCACGACTTTTATTGTGAATTGAAATTAAGACCACGTTTAGACTATGCGAATTCTTTACAAAGTTGAAACTGCGTGACTAACCTTGTTGAGGCACTTATTTGAAACAATTCATCATTCCCTTTCCAAAGTCCCCCTGTCGCAAAGCGTCTATATAGTCTCCCTCTTCAATCTTTTACAATCGTAAAGAGTGTCCGCATTGAAATCTATCAGTTCAGTATCGGTTCAGTTGCACTTTTGAGCTTACATGCCCTTGCATCGAATAAAAAAATTTTGCGCGGAGCTCCTCCTCCAACGACCAACCAACCTCCAATGACGCTCTTTGCCCTAATCAAGTATCTTATGGTGACCACGCAAAATATCGTCTGACGTCATCTTTTGACTGATTACCAGGCCTCTAATCAACAATGACGCAAGCTCTGATTCGTTGCCAGGCTGCCAATCAACTCTAAACTTCGACCCCAGGCCTCTTGCGTCATTCAAGCCAGGTAAAGTGCCCTTTTCTACGAGGCAATTGCGACTGCAAGAAGCGCACCCCATCGAGTGAAGAGCATTAAGTCGAGATGCACCTCAATTCAGCCTAGAGAAGTATGCATGTTGAGTCAATGTTGATATTAGGGTTAGGTCTTGTATTTGCGTGAAGCATAAGGTAGTCTACGGCACCAGGAGTTCCCAGGCGGTCCCCCATCCAAGTACTATCCTGGCCCGACGATGCTTAACTTCCGTGATCGGACGAGAACGGGTGTATTCATCGTGGTATGGTCGTAGACGCTTCAACAAGTGTTTTCTAGCGTATAAATACTCTCTTAGAATTCTGTTAGAATGTCCTAAACAAACCCATAGTTATGTCGCCTTTGAAATTCATGAACCACATGTGAGTGAAAAGAAAGCCAGATTTGCCGGCAAGGCACACTTGGCTCTTATGGAAATATAGCTCTATTACAATTCTTTTAAGAGCTTTAAGGTAAGCATCAGCTCCGTTGCTTCCGAACTTCCTAATCGTTTCTTCGGGGATTTTTGGCTGGGGGGGTCTCTATAAAACAAAGGAAATAAACTACTCGAGTTCTACATGCAATACGCCTTGTTTACTTGAAACCACATGACACTTAGTTTTTTCGCGATCTATTTTGCGATGCATCGTATGCTTGGTACTTTTCCAACATTTCAAAGTGCAATGTAAGGTTACATCCACCATTAGCTAATGTTGTGATAAATGAGCCTGACTTGCTACAAACATTTTCGTAAATATATTTTCTCTTGAATGAATGC
>JAAEPI010001239.1 GCA_024232835.1 Cytophagales bacterium | reverse complement strand
TTCTGGATATTAATTTTAAAGAAGATGCCAGCAGAAAGCGTAAAGGAAATAGTGCAAGAAACTTCAGCATAATGACTAAAATTGCCCTTATGCTAATTGAAAAAATGAAGACAAAATACCGCGCTATCAAAAAATACAACGGGCTGCATTTAATGCCGATTTTAGAGAAAAACTACTCGGAATTTAAATGCGATTGCCCTGGGGTACGTATTGGTTGAAATCATTCAATACCATGTGATCATAAAATAATTTTTTGTCCTCACATTTTTTTAATACATCGTTTTCTGGAATACAAGCTACATTCTTGTTTAGAGATACCATTTATATGAATGATATCATGTTCGAACAATGAGATTACGGCATTGAATTGACTGAAGTCGGTTTGTCTGGTTATATCTGAATATGAAAGTTCAACCCTTGACGTATCTACTTTGCCATGACAATTTGTTATCCAATCTTGTTTTTTGGAAATAAGAAACTTGTACATTATCCTATCAGTCCCTCCAAAAAGTCACCTACAAAATAGGAAAGCGTAGCGGCAGCACTACCAAGTAACAAAGTCTCTAGTATGCTTCTAAATCTAGGTGTATCTGTTACGGCACTTTTCAGAAAACCGATGGCTATGAAACAAAGGACTGTCAGACTTGAGGCAATAAAGAATAGGTTTTGCTGAATTGGATTAAAAAAATCAATCACATAAATCAGCAACGGCACTAACCCAAATAATATGAATGACAAAAAGGTCACCGTCCCCATAGCAAAGGGTGACTTAGTTTCTTTGACCATTTCTAGCTCTTCTTTCATCATTACATCTACCCAGCGATCTTTATCCGCCGTGATTGTATTTACTACATCCTCCAATAGTTTGCCCTTAAACCCCTTGGCTTCATATATTTCTCGTATTTCCTGTCTCTCGACATCAGGTAGATTGTCTACTTCCCAATATTCGATGGCCATGTGCTTTTCAAAATGCTCCTTTTCAGATTTGCTAGAAAGATAGCTGCCTACTGACATGGCAAATCCATCTGCAATGAGATTGGCAAACCCAAGAATGAGAATAATGGAACTCTCCAGACCGGCTCCTGCAGAACCGGCAACCACAGCGAAGGTGGTTACACTTCCGTCTATTCCCCCATAAACGAACTCTCCCAAATAGTCATGAAATGTATTTAGAAAGCTCTTATCTCCATGTAATTTATCTTCAGAATGCTCAACTTGATTCATAGCGGAAATTTAGTTGAATTTAGTTGACTGGTTGATTGGTTGACTTTACTCCGAAGATTGTCAGTCTGAGGTACTCGAAGGCAGAGCTTTTAAGTAAGGTGATTGGTCATAGCGGCTAAGTTAATTTTCTGAGCTCTTGTAAAATGCACTTCTCGTACGTGCTTCATATCTTGCCACAAATACTTATGGCCTTTGAGTCCTTTGGTCATACGCATTCGTCTTTCAAGACGATATATTTCTATATCAGTTGCTGTTCTTTTCTCCCCTAGTGTTCCGTACAATTTGATTGCCGGAAATTGTTCGAATTTTCCTTTGAATAAGGATCTCAACCAAAACCATCGACTGCTGTTAATGGCTAACAGGCAAATGTTTGGATTTTCTTTCGCATCTGTCGGAAGATGAGTTGGGAATTTTTCAAAATAGAATCCTTGCTGGTTATCATTTAAAAAGAAGGAACCAATAGGGGTAACATTGGGGTGGTTATCGGAATTAACGGAAGCGATAGAAACGTGTAAACTCGATTTAAAACTTTCGCTTAAATGAGTGCGAATTGTTGATCAGTTTTCTTTTATGTCCATTTTTCAGTTTCCAATATTAAATCCCACAAGTTGGTTTTATCTGCCTTTGTCGGCAGACAGGCTTGCTCCGAGGCTCTTAATTAGTCAACCTGAGCTACTCGAAGGCTATTCACTAAATTACTCATCTAACCAGTTTTTAAACGCTTTCACTTTTTCCCGACTGACGATCACGTCTCCGGCAAAAGCGGGCATTAGCTCAAGCGACAGTCGACTATTGAAGTAGGAATCGATCGAGCTAATTTGATTTTCGCTTATTATCATGTGTCGATTGATTCTAAAAAAGGATTGTGGATCCAGCAAGGATTCCAGCTCCTCCAAGGATTGATCTATGATCCAGAAATTACCGCCTTTGGAGCATAAATACGTCACGCTATCCTGACTATGAAAGTAACCGATCTCTTCGATTGAAACGGACCGGTATTTCATCCCTATCTTGACAAGAAACTTTCTTTTGTACTTTTTGAAAAGCCGAACGTTGAGTTGATCAAAGGCGGAAGATACGTCTACCTCTGGCCTTACTTTGTCAAATTTTTGGACGGCCGTCTGAAGCTCTTCTACTTGGACGGGTTTGAGCAAATAATCGAGGCTGTTGTGTTTGAATGCCTCCATCACGTATTGGTCAAATGCGGTTGTAAAAATCACGTGAGGATAGGCATCAATAGCATCTAGCACATCGAAACCACTCCCATCTCCTAGCTGGATATCTAGAAAAACAATATCCGGAAGGGGGTTTTGCTGAAGCCACTGAACTGCCGACTTCATAGAGCTCAAATTCGCTGTAACATCAACCTCAGTGTGCGAATGAACAAGTTGCTCCAATCGGTCAGCAGTCAGTTTTTCATCCTCGATAATGATAGCACGAGTTTTCATGTGTTTTATAAATCCAAGCTGATTGGCAACTTCACTCTAAACTCACCTGTGTCATCGACAATTTCAAGCCCTCTTTTCAATGAAAGAGTAAGTCGTTTGGAAAGATTTTTGAGACCAATTCCTGTCGAATTTACTAATTCAGATTTCGGTCGTTTTGGATTCGCAACCACGATAAATCTTTCACCTTCATTAGTTATAACAATACGTAAAGGCTCTTCTGCAGAAAAAGCATTGTGTTTTACTGCATTTTCCACCAAAATTTGAAGTGACATGGGAGGAACTTTGGCTTCCCAATTTTTAAGTGACAAATTTTTCTGGATGATCAGACCTTCCTGATGCCGCATTTCCAATAGAAAAATATAGTCTTCAAGGAATGCTAACTCTTGCTTGATAGTCACCACGTGGTTTTCGTCATTCTCCAAAATGTAGCGATACATATCCGACAACTTAGCGATGAATTTGACCGCTTTAGCTGAGTCAGTTTCTACCAAACGAGTAAGTACACTGAAACTGTTAAACAGAAAATGCGGATTCACCTGATTCTTCAGCCCTTCGAATCTGGCTGCAATCAGCTCTTTTTGAATTAGATTCGTTTCTCGAGCGGATTGCACTGCATTTCGAATATAAAGACGGATAATTTCATAGGAGATTATAAGTAGAGCGATTACAAATCCTTGAGCACTCATCATCCATAAACTAGAAAGTTGATCTGCGTCTATTGGACAATTACAATTAACTTTTATATAGTAAACAAAAATATAGGAAAACAAAAACACAAAAGGCAACACGATAAGTGTTGCCTTAAGGGAAATTATGTACAAGCCTTTATTTGTTAATATGAAATCACGATCTGTACAATAAGTAACGGAACGAGCCACAACCTCCCACAAGAACATGACAACAACAACCGTATAGCACAGATATAGCACAAACTCAAGATTCCATGTAAAGACCCCTTGCCAATGTTGTTCTTGATTAATTCGAAAGAAGTAATAAACAAGAACGCTTATGATCAGTCTGTATCCGTATTTCTTCATTCAACAAATTTAGTTACTGTTCGCAGAAGCTACACTTTTGGAATTCCCCACTATAAATGAGATAGTTGTACCACTGATGCGTTGAACGCCGGTGCTTTTACTCGTTATGGTATAAAAGTACTTACCAGGAGCTACATCTCTTGTCTTTACTGTCACTTTATAGTTGTCAGTATCTGCACTGTTTGCTTCTACTGTGAACTCTAAATCTTTAGAACCAGATAATCTAGGTGCTTCAAATTTTGCCCTTCGTGCTTTGTTAGATCTAACAACCCAAAGGTCGAAGGTGTAGTCTGCATTTGGTGATAGCTCCATCTGATTGCTGGTTAGATAAATTTTAGCTCCGGTTTTTGGAATTTCAAAATCTTGAGCCATAACAGCACTGCTTATAGTGATCAGTGCGAGTGTAAGAATAGTTGTTAAAGTTTTCATCTTTTTATGTTTTTTGTTGAACAATACCCTGTGAACGCAGGTATTGAGGGAGATTTTCAGCACTTTGGATTGAATTGGCAGAAAAACTAGCTGAACTGTAGAAGCGCGAGTTGAAATGTGTAACCCTAATTGCTAGCGGGAGGACTTGGAGGATTTATAAGAAATCAATTGTACTGGGTATTGCATAAACAAAACCGAGGAGATGCTCTCCTCGGTTTTAGTAAACAGCTAAACTTAATTTTTGGGTACTATAATTTGAATCCGATTCTGCCAAAGAAATATGCACCATCAGAACCCATTTGAACCGAATCAGCTAAACCGCCCTGATCGGTCCATCCATCGAATTGAGGGGTAGGGTATTTGTTAAAAATATTATTTCCTCCAATTGTAATATTCAAGTTTGATGTCATTTCATAAGATACACTTACATCCACAATCATCTTCTTTTTGTAGGTGTCTGTAGCCACAGCATATAAGGCATCAGCCTCTGCTTGTGAAGTAGCTGGTGAATCTACCCACTGGAAATCCTGAAGGATCACTTCGCTAAATTGAGTCGCAAATACGTTTGCAGAGAATTTACCTGAAGTATATCCCAAAGTTGCTCCGAACTTATAATCTGGAGCTGCAGCTTCTAAGTAGGCTTGTGAAAATGGGCCAAAGAAGGTGAATTCATTAAGAGCTCCATTGTGTATTTTCTCAATTTCAAGGGAGTTAATATTTCCCGAAACCCCAATGTTCAAATTGCTATTTTGTGACAACTCATAGTTATATCCCAAAACGACATCCAGTCCAGTAGTTTTAGTATCTACACCATTGGCAAAGAACTGAGCATCATCTACTCCAAGACCAAATCCGGAAGCATCAAAATTGTCGGTAAGTACTATACGATTCTCAACAGAAATAGAATAGGCATCTACTGTTGCAGTGAAATTTCCTGTTTTAAATGTAAAACCAATACTGCTGTTGAAAGCGGTCTCCTCTTCTAGAGGACCGATCCCGAAAGCTTTGGTAACCGTGCTGGTGTTCGCAGACAACAAAGAAGGTACGGAAGCACCTGCTACGATATTATTGAAAATCAAATTGTAATGGATCTGGGCAAGAGAAGGCGCTCTGAACCCTGTAGAAACAGACCCACGAAAACTCAGGTTATCATTTACAGCCAACCGTGAAGCCAATTTAA
Organism: Cytophagales bacterium; assembly: GCA_024232835.1. Classification (GTDB taxonomy): domain Bacteria; phylum Bacteroidota; class Bacteroidia; order Cytophagales; family Cyclobacteriaceae; genus JAAEPI01. The sequence goes on along the minus strand of JAAEPI010001239.1, from coordinate 14,798 downwards.
AGTTGAACGTTTCACCAAAGTCACTGTATTTTTCAAATCGAAGTGCTGCGCCAATCAAAAAGTCGTCAGTTGGGTTGATCTCAGCATCCATATAGAGTCCAAGGTTAGTTCGTCCTCGATCCACTACATTGTCCGGACTGTATCCGGGAAAGCCTTGAGCTGCACCAGGTAGATCCTCGAAATTCGAGTCTTGAGCAGGTGTTTGATCAGCTGGATTTCGAATGGCTATACCGTTATCATCGTACAAGGCATAGGATGCCTCCTCACCTGCGAAAATGGTAAATCGTTCTGTTCTAAACTCCATACCAAAAGCGAAGTTGAATCCAGAAGCAATATCTCCATAGAATTTACTAAAATCTAAGTTGGTTGCATTCTGAGATAGGCTATGACCACCCGCATCAAAATCAGTTGGGGAAGCAGCACCCATAGATGCGTTATTTGTTTCAGTTATGTAATAATGGAAGTTATTCTTTCCGAATGTATTACTAAAATCCACTTTCCAATCATTGTCCATTTTATATCGAATACCGGACGTTGCTGATACATCTGTAATGTCAGAAGTTATGTGTGGCGTGAATCCGTTCGGATACAAACTTGGTACCGATCGATTATCTCCATCAGCAAAACTGTCTCTTGAAAATGCATAGGCATCTGTGTGGCGGAAGCTCCTACCTCCAAAGGCATAGAATTCAGTTGAGTTATTTATGGGTATAGATGAATTGACAATAAAATTAAAACCGTCAATGGCGGCTGTACCGTATCCTTGTCGCCATGCAAACCCGGGTCTAAGTGTACGGTCTTTAGTTAAATACTCCGTTGTAATGTTGGCATATCCTCCATTATCTCCAATTCCCATTCCATAGTTCAAATCTAATTTCGTGGTATTCCCGTCGTACGATTTGTCCTCACTATCCAATCGATTGGCTCCCTCAACGTTCCACAAAGTTTCACCGGTTTTATCTCCCCATCGCTCACCAACAGCTGTGCTATAAGCTCCATAGGTTATTCCCCCTGTCACTCCTTCGCTCTTGTCTTTTAGCACAATGTAATAACCCCGGCGATTGCGTCTGATCCATATTGAGCAGAAGCTCCATCTCTCAGAATTTCAATTCGTTTAATAGCAGATGCGGGAATCGCATTTAGGTCAGTTCCAGAATTACCTCTTCCTCCATTCACCAAAGAAGACTGATGTCGCCTTTTACCGTTGATCAAAACAAGCGTCTGATCTGGTCCCAATCCTCGAAGGGAAGCTGGATCGATATGATCTGCACCGTCCGATCCGGATTGCTTAGTTGCGTTAAACGAGGGCGCACCATATTGCAAAATTTGATTGATCTCGACCTTGCCGGTGGTGTTCGCAAGATCTGCTACGTCAATGACATCTATAGGAACCGGCGAATCAATAACTGTTCGATTCTCATTCCTACTTCCAACCACAACAATTTCTGATAGGCTTTGCGTGGAAGGATTTAAGGAGGTGGAATAGTTACTTGCCGAGGTTACCACGACCGTAGTAGATTCATATCCGACATAACTAATGACTAATTCATCACCTGATGATGCTTGTAACGAGTAATTTCCATTTACGTCAGTTATAGATCCCAGAGTGGTTCCTTTTAAAACCACTGTTGCACCTATAATTCCCTCACCCGTATCAGCATCTGTAACGGTACCCGTAATTGTTCTCGAGTCTTGAAAATAAAAGCTCTCCGCTGATAGAGATTCAAAACCAAAAAACATAATTGCTAGTGAAAGCAGGTAGGCGAACCGCATTCTTAATGCGGTGGTAGCCTGTTGTTTTCTTATCATAGTCTAAATTCAGTTAGGTTATTAATATGGAAATCTACTCATTTTTCCCCTTACTCGAACAACACAAGTTGATCGATTTAGCTAATCACAATCCAACTTGAATGTCGCATCAGATCCATCGTCAAGCAAGAATGGATGGGAAGGATTTTCAGAATGTCGCCGATTGCTGTTTTATCAATCCAGTCCTTTGGCGCAGAGATGGTTCCATGTTCCTGAGAAAGTTTGGATAGAATCACACCTTCTTGAAAACCACCCCAGCCTAATTCAACGTCAGCTACCACTTGCCCGAAATGGTGCATTTTGTCTTTTGAGAAATGAACACCTCCACCATAAATGATAATCTCTTCTCTCTCAGGATGCTTAGCTACCACTGGGCAGGCCATAGCCACAGCAATTTGCTCTTGGCTACAAGCTCCGATATTGAGCTGAACAAAATCGTAGAAAGCAAAGTTTCCCGGTCGTAATTCATTGATGACAGGAAATGAATCAGCGATACTGCAGGTAGGCGTATCACCATAGGAAATGATCAGGTCTGGATAATCATTAAATGAATTACGTAATTTGGCAAGTTGGGACATGCAATCTTCATGGATCTTCAAGATTGCCTTTTTACCTGAGGCGTGATAGCTATGTCCCGCATGTGCCAAAAAACCTTTCCAATTCATTTTGTCCGAAGACTCAATGGCCTCAACTATTTTTCTAATCTTGGTTTGTTCTGTTGAAAGGATCCCAGTCCTATGAGTACCTACATCAATTTTGATAAATAGGTTAACAGATTGATTTAGTCCTTTAGCCAAAATGGTAACGGCCTCATCTGACTCTACCAATAGATTAAGCGTGATCTTCTTTGCTAATTCATTAATGGTATCTATTTCTAGGACATTCACTGGAAATGCCACCGTGATGTCATCCCATCCATCTCCGGCAAAGTATTGGGCCATATCCAGCGAAGAGACTGTGATCTTCGAAACACCCTCTTCTCGAAACCAACGACCAACTTCATGTAATTGGTGAGTTTTAAAATGTGGCCGAAAGGTTAGCGAATGCTTTTTAGCTTTATCCGACATCATGCGAATGTTAGACCGACACTTTTTCCCGTCAATAAGGAGGGTAGGTTTTGTAATCATAGATTTAGATGTTTTAAATCTTCATTCATAAACGAGCAATAATTAACTTGCCACCGGATGGAGAATTTCGTTGTATCGGCACGTAAATATAGACCTCTTGGATTTGAGGAAGTAGTGGGGCAATCGCACATTACTACAACTCTGGAGAATGCTATTAAAACAAATCATTTAGGGCAGGCGATGCTATTTTGTGGACCGAGAGGGGTAGGCAAAACTACTTGCGCTCGGATACTGGCGAGAGAGATCAATGGCTTTGAAGCTGAAACAGGAGATAGTGCTTCTAATTTCAACATATTTGAGTTGGATGGAGCATCCAATAATTCCGTTGAGGATATTCGGAATCTGATCGATCAGGTTCGTTACCCTCCACAAGAAGGGAAGTACAAGGTCTATATAATTGACGAGGTACACATGCTCTCGACTCAGGCATTCAATGCCTTTTTGAAGACGCTCGAAGAGCCACCTAGTTATGCGATCTTCATATTAGCAACCACAGAGAAGCACAAGGTGATTCCTACCATACTGTCCAGGTGTCAGATTTATGATTTCAATAGAATAGAGATTGATGAGATTGTAGGCCAACTTCAAAAAATTGCAAAAAGTCAAGGTGTTGAAGCAGAGGAGGAGGCACTACATATCATCGCTCAAAAAGCTGATGGAGCCATGAGAGATGCTCTGTCCATGTTCGATCTAATTTCCACCTTTTCTTCTGATGGCAAGATCACTTATGAAGGCACGATCGACAACCTTCATATTCTCGATTACGATTATTATTTCAAGATCACAGATGCGCTCCTGGCAGAGGATATGTCCACGGCTTTGGTGTTGTTTGATGAAATATTGAAGAAGGGTTTTGAGGGAAGTAATTTTCTTATCGGTTTATCTGCGCACTTTAGAGATTTGCTTGTCAGCCAAAATAAAGAAACTCTTAGGCTCATTGAAGTGTCCGAAAATATAAGGGAGCGATACTCAGAACAGAGTAGCAAAGCCAGTCCATCTTTTTTGCTTTCGGGATTGAACATTCTGAATCAAGCAGAATTGAGCTATAAAATCAGTAAAAATCAGCGGCTTCACGTCGAATTGTGCCTGATGAAGCTGTCTCACCTCAATCAGGCCTTTACTTTGGCCAGTTCCGTGGATGGAGCAAAAAAAAAAGTACTGATGACAGTTTAGACGATAAGGAGAAGGTTACTTCGAAGGAAGAATCACCAAAGAAAGAAGCTCCTCAAGAAAAACGAGAACCCACACGTGAGTCGCAAATTGAATCTGAGGCTATAACTGAGCCTGTTCAGAAAGTGGAGGAGCCACCCACTCCATTGATCAAACCATCCTCAAATGGGAAAAGGGAAACTCCAAGTTTGTTCAGAAAGAAAGAAGAGAACAAAGAGGAAGAGCAACCAATTTATGATACAAAGGAGGAGCACTACACGGATGAGGCCGTAGAAAGTGTGTGGAGGGAGTTTGGGAAGAAACGAATTGAAGCAGGAGCGGGGGATGCAGAAAAGTTGGTGCTAGGTAGAAAATTGGATAATAAGGAAGGCAATGAAATTGTGCTTCATTTAGGCAGCCAATTGGAACGGACAATACTTGCGAAAATCGAGCAGGAGTTGGTTCAGTTTCTGCGAAAGAGCCTTCATAATGATCTGATTGTGCTCAAGAAAGAAGTGGCTGAGCAAGAGGCTAGCCAGAAGCTATATACTAGTCAAGATAAGTATGACCACATGGTGTATCAAAATCCTGCACTCAAAACGTTGAAAGAAAAGTTGGGGTTGGATTTTGAGTATTGACCTGAAGGGTTGGATGAATCAGAAAGAATTTTTTATATTTGCTCATGTCCCCGGTTCGAATTGTTAAAAAATTGGGTTCTTAGGGATTAAGTCTTGTTCAGTGAGAGGGTAAGGCTTTTTTTATTATTGATAATGGGTTATTAAATCAAGCTATCATATTGCATCATCAAGAGGCTAAGGAAATCCTGTTATCCATGACCGAAGGAGCAAGCCTCCTAAGGCATGCTAGATCAGTCGAACTGGTCATGGAAGCTTATGCAGTCAAGTTTAATGAAGACCCGAATGAGTGGGCCATTACGGGAATGCTACATGATGCTGATTATGAGAAATATGCAGAAGAACATCCCAATAGGATTGTTGGATTACTCAGAGAAAGAGGAGAGGACAAGATAGCTCACGCCATTTCAGCTCATTATACCAAGTGGGAGGTGTCCTATGACACACGTCTGGACAAAGCACTTTTAGCCTCTGATGAATTAACTGGATTTATTGTGGCCTGTTGCCATGTCAGACCAGAAGGCATTGCTACACTTACGGCAAAATCTGTCAAGAAGAAATTAAAGCAATTGAGCTTTGCCGCTAAAGTCGAGCGCGATGAAATCAACAAAGGGGTAGAATTGCTAGAGGTTGACCTGACTGAGCATATCAATTTCATTATTGATGTATTACAAAAGAATAGAGAAGAACTTGAGATATAATCGCTACTGAGTTATTCAAGTACTCTAATTGATTGGATTCTTACATCAGACACAGGTCGATCAAAAGGCCCGGTACTTACGGCAGCAATAGAATCAATAACCTCCAGGCCTTTCACAACTTCTCCAAAAACTGTATAACTCTGGTCGAGATGTGGTGTGCCACCTAGTGACTTGTACACCTTTCGTTGAGCTTCTGAAATGGAGTGCTTTTCAAAAGCATCATAGGTCTTGGCTAAACTTCTAATGGTATCGCTGATCAACGAATATTGGCTCCAATCCTCGTTATCGTAGGCCGTTTGCAAAGAATCAACTAGTTCTTTGTTTGTTGAATCATGCTTGAAGTAGTGCTCGGCCAGCCGACCATTGATTCGAGATTCGTCATAATTCAGCAAGCTATCATTGAATATTTTTCCTTGCACGATATAAAACTGCATACTGCTTGATGCCCGTTCGAGATTACCGTCACGAGCTGCACCTAAGGCTCCTTTTTTGTGAAAAATGGTTGGTAAAAACTCAGCATCTACTCTGTAGTTCAGGCCACCATTTCCCAGCGTATCTTCTGGCTGGGCATTCCTGCTGTCAGGATCTCCACCTTGTATCATGAAATTCTCAATCACCCGATGAAAAAGCAAACTATCGAACGCACCTTCTTTTGCGAGCTTCACAATATTGTCCCGATGCTTGGGGGTTTCATTGTACAGCTCTATGGTCATGGTGCCAAAATCGGTCACCATTTCAATTGAGGTTCTTTCGTCTAGGTCGGTACTATCTGAAGAGTCTTTTTTTGTACTGCAGCTTATGAGAGCCAAAATGGGAAGAACGAGTAGGATGATTTTAATTGATGATTTCATTTGGGCTATTTTACTTGGAACACCAACAAATGTATACTTCTCAAAGCAATTACTCAATTCAGATTCTATCATTCGAAAAAATAGGACAATTCGTTTACTTACAACTAGTGTGTTGAAAACCTCTGTTATCTTTCAAAAGGTAAAGCAAGGGAAGGTGTCTGTTGTATAGAAATAGAAATCTTGGTTTATAGAGACCTTAATTGAAGTAAACGATACCTCCGTAGCAAGTTTGTCTGATGATGGAAATTATTCGGGCTCATTGTTAAAGTTTTAATGAGTTTGATTTTGGTGATTATTAATTAAATTGCCCATTTACATTACATGGTTTATTTATTGAACCGAATTACTAAACTATCTTTAATATGATGGGGTTTATGGAAGAAGTTTTTGGTGAATACAAATTTCTAAATGTTTGGAAAAACGTTACGCCGGAAATAAAAAAGAATATCATTGAGTTCTGGGTACGGCTGAGAGCCATGCCACCAGAAACCAAACCTGAAGAGAGAGTTAATCAGGTTGTTTTTGTAGTTATGGACAAAAACGAAAATATTGCTGGTATTTGTACCTCCTATCCAGCGTTCGTTAGATCATTGGGGTTTAACATGTATTATTTCAGATGTTTGGTACACCCCGATCATCGTCAATTTAGATTGGGTTCTGAACTCTTATTGAGAACTAGAATATTGTTGAATGAGATCACCAATCCGAATGATGTTGGGGAGTGCAGAGGAGTTCTAGCGGAATTTGAAAATCCTATTATTAACAAAGTGCATAATGAAGCCGTATGGCCGAAAGGAATGATTTATATCGGAAACAACAACCAAGGCTCGCCGATGCGGATTGGATATTTTGATGGGGCACGAATTTAATGGACTAAAATTCTGACCTCAAGTTAAGAATGATGGCTAATTTCAGTGGCATTAGTCCTTAGGCTGAAATCCTCCCGAAACACCACCGCCTGTGCGAACAGGAATCCGAGAGTTAAGGATTCCGTATTGGTAATCATCGGGCTGATTCAGGTGTCATTTTTCATAGACCTTGATCATCTGACCAATGGAAAGATCCGGCGAGGACATTGAATTTAGCTCCATGATATCATCAACGGACATGCTGAATTTTCTAGATATTCTATAGAGGGTGTCGCCTTGTACAATGGTGTACTTTACAAAGTTTTTCTCATTTGAACGTTCGCTTATGGGAGCTTTTACCTGAAGATTTTGCCCCACATTAATGTCATCAGGATTTTCAAGTTCGTTCCACCTTTGGATGTCCTTTACAGAAATATCATATTTATCCGCAATGATCGTCAATGATTCTCCCTTAGCGACGGTATGATATTTCACCTTACTCTTCTGATTACTAGCCGGAGCATATGTAGGCGTTGTTTGAGTAGTGCGCTCGTCCGGTATTTCTTTTACCAAAGTCGCTGGAAGTTCGTGGTATTGTACTTCCTGATCCTTTGGAAGTTTACGAGCGAGCCACATAACTCTGCCGGGTTCAGCATCATCAATGATACTCATGCGATTCATTTTTGCAAGTTTGTCTACCCGCAAACCATACTGCTGGGAAATATCCCAAAGAGTTTCGTTGTGTTGAGTTATGTGAATTTTTATTCTGCTTTTGCTCTTTTTCTTTTTGGTATAATAAAATTCTCCTGAAATCAATTCATCGGCTTCTTTTAGCTCATTGTATTTCCTGAACTGTTTTTCGCTTAGACCCACTCTTACCGACAAGGAAGCAATATCATCTGTTGGCTTGGCCAATATAGCTGGAAGGCCATTGAGCTGGATGATTGTAGAATTTTGACTTTCATTTAATCCAGGTATAAGCTCATCCGGATACTTCTTTGATGTGGCCTCTTTGATCCGTCCATGCGATGGGCGAGAGTAGGCCACCAACCCTTTCGGTATTTTGCCCTGTACGGGAATAATAACTGTGTACGCTTTCTCTGTAGGAATTTTATTTGAACTCAACCATTTATTGTATTCCTTGACCTTTTCAGTGTCGGCATCAAATTCACGTGCAATCCCATTAAGATCACGATTTTCTCCTTGATTGAATTCAGCTAATTGCCAACCTTCTGAGTGAGGGCCATCGACTTCTCCTCTGAAGGCAATATAGTGAGCTAAAAATTTCAGGACGTACCAATGCGTTTTGTCGCTGATGGTCATTTTCCTCACCCCGAAGTTAGAGTGATCCAAATGTTTCTTTGCTCCCCCTCGCCCGGTATTATAAGCCATCACTGCGTAGATCCAGTTTTTGTAATAGAAATTGTTTTGATTGAGATACTTCGCTGCACCCTTTGATGCTGATACTATATTTTTTCGTTCATCTATTCTTCGATCCACTCTCAGACCCATTTCTCTTGCGGTGAAGTCTTTGAATTGCCAGTAGCCTACGGCATTCGCTGATGACACTGCATCAGAGATTAAGGAGCTTTCCTGAATTGCTAGATATTTTATAGCATCAGGGACTCTTTCTTCAGCAAATATTCGCTCGATGATGGGGAAGTAGAGCCTTGCTCGGTCTACTGCAATTTGATGATGCCTAGGTGAGGCGTGAAGTGCATCTACATGCTTTTGAATAGTACGTTGTGCAGAAGAGGTGAGTTTAAGCGTCATGCCCCCAAACTCCAATTGTGACGGTACTGTTGGCCCATTGGCTGCTACCAGCTGATGAGAAATCAGAAGAAGAAAAACAACCTTTTTCATTTTAACTATTCTAAAATTTTGTGGTGGTTATTTATCTTCCAGTTCTCTCTAGAGTTTTCTAAGCATCATCAATCCATCGCGGATTGGGAGTAGAACGTTGGCTACACGTGAATCGTTGTGTACCTCTTTGTTAAACTTTCGAATGGCTAGCGTATCTATATCCTTTAAGGATTCGTCTATTACTTTACCACTCCAAAGCACATTATCAGCAATAATAAATCCTCCAGGCCTCACATTTTCAACCACTAAATTAAAATAATTGAGGTAGTTTTCTTTGTCTGCATCTATAAATACCAAATCCCATGTTTCGTCGAGTTCAGGAATGAGGTCAAGCGCATTGCCGTAATTGAGGTCTATTTTACCGCTAAAATTGCTTTCAGACGCGTAGGATTTAACTCTGCTTTCAAGCTCACGGTTTATGTCGATGGTAATTACTCTACCATCCTCAGCTAATCCTTCAGCAAGACAGAGAGCTGAATAACCTGTGTAAGTTCCAATCTCGAGTATTCGATTTGGCTGGAGCATATGTGATATCATGGCCAATGTGCGCCCTTGTAAATTTCCTGACAGCATTCGAGGATGCAGAATGTGCATGTGTGTCTCTCGATTTATTTTCTTAAGCAATTCTGATTCGGGTTCAGTATGTAGATCCGTGTAACTTTGAATTGATTCAGGGAGAAATTCCATGGCGTAAAAATAAAAGAGAATGATTACCAATCATATTTCCAAACTGAAGTAATACTTTGACCTTTTTGTTAGATTCAACAAATGTCGTAATCTTTGAATAGCCAACCATTACAAAAGATAACAGCTATGAATAAAATTCTAATTGTCCTTGTGGTCGCGGCGATCACTGGATGCTCAAGTGGGAAAAAGCAACTGACTCGTGGGAATTATGAGGTCGCTGTGGATCAGGCCGTCAGCAGGCTCAAGAGTAAACCAAATAGCAAAAGAGCAAAAGAAGCTTTGACTGATGCATATCCTTATGCACTGGATCTCCATCTCAACAAAATAGCTCAATTGAAATCCTCTAACGAGCAGTTTAGGTGGGATCAAATTGCTAACTCATATGATCAGCTGAGCCATTTTTACGAAATAGTCAAAAGATGTCCGGCTTGCTCGGAGATCCTCCCGGGTATTCAAAATTATAGAACTGAATTCAATGAGGCATCTCTGGCAGCTGCGGAGGAAAGGTATGCGGCAGGGGTCACCGAATTAGCTAAAAACACAAGAGAATCAGCAAAAGATGCATACCGCCATTTTCAACGTGTAGAATATTTGAGTCCTAATTATAAAGACACCAATCAGAAGTTGGATGAAGCACGGTACAATGCAACATTGAGAGTTTTGGTTGATCAGATCCCTGTACACTCGCGCCAGTTTGGCATTACCCATGAATTTTTCCAAAACAGAATTAACGAATATTTGAGGAGCGCAAAATTAAATGAATTTGTGAGATTCTATACAGTAGATGAAGTTGATACTGAGGGGATTTCAGAACCTGATCATGTGGTAGTTTTGCAATTTGATGATTTTGTAGTGGGACAAACCTTTATCAAGGAAAATACCAAACAAGTCAGTCGAGATAGTGTGGTAGTAGGAACGGTTGATGTGGATGGTGTGGCGAAGGATGTCTATGGCACGGTAGAGGCAGAATACATCAGCACGGTTAAATATTTGGATTCAGGCGGACTGTTGGATATGAAAATTTTTGATGCGAATACTGGTCGTATTTTACTTCAACGAAAGATGCCCGGAGAATTTCATTGGGTCTGCGAATGGGCGACATATAAAGGAGATAAACGAGCACTCACAGAAGAAGAATTAGCTACGACTAAAAATGCTGAACTTCCACCCCCAAGTCCTCAATTTTTGTTCAAGCAATTTAGCAAACCCATTTATGATCAGGTTGCCACTAATTTCAGAAAATTCTATTCGGGGTATTAATTTGTGGAGATCAAACTTCAGAATTTACAATTCGAATTACTTTGGCAAATACGTCAGAGAGCTCATCTGGTCTGTATCCAACGTTTCAATGGCTAACTCTTGAAGCTCCGAAGCGGTAAGGTCATTAATTCGTTTGAACATTGTGCTGATGTTCGGCACTTTATTCAGATCAAGTATACTTTTGGCCATCATCAACATGAATGAATTCTTATTCTCCTCACTCATTGCCAATTGACCATTGATCTGCTGCTTTGCCTTGTGCAGTTGCAAAGCACCAAGAGGTTTCTTTTTGAGCAATTCAATTTCTTTCAACAACAATCGCTGTGATTTCTTGAGCTGCTTAACATCAGTGGCGAAATAAATGCCCAACTGTCCCGTATCCAGATATGGGGAGAAGCTGGCCTCCACACCGTATACCAGACCGTGTTTTTCTCGTAGACTCAGGTTCAATTTTGAATTCATCCCTGGCCCTCCCAGCAAATTGATTAGAAAGAAAAACGGGATGCGCTTCTTGTCCTTAATTGAAAACGCCGGCTTGCCCATGGCAAAGTGTGCCTGACTAATGGGTTTCTTAAATTCCTTCCTGGTCGGTGAATACCCATCAAACCAATTACGTTCGGGGGTATTGTTTTTTTGCGCTACTTCACCAAAGTGTTTTTTAACCAGCTTAATCAACTTACTTGCCGGATAATTACCAACGCTTGAGATGATGATTTTCTCGGTATTCAGGTTTTGTTGAAGAAAAGCTTGGAAGTGAGACCTTTTGAATGAAGACACGGTCTTTTCTGTGCCTAGGATATTTTTACCCAAGGCATGGCTTGGAAAAATAAGTTCATCAAAATCATCCTGGATGGCATCCTCAGGAGAATCTCGGTACATGGCCATTTCTTCAAGAATAACTGAACGTTCTTTTACGATTTGCTTTTCGGGGAAAATCGAATTAAACGTGATGTCAGCTAATAGCTCCACTGACTTATCAAGATGGTTATAGAGAATAGCCGAATAGAAGCAAATCTTCTCTTTGGTTGTGTAGGCGTTAAGTTCGCCACCCAGTGATTCCAGACGATTAATGATGTGAAATGCCTTACGCTTTTTTGTTCCTTTGAAAACCATGTGTTCCCAAAAGTGAGCAAGTCCCTGCTCGTCTTTGAGCTCATCACGACTTCCAATATCTAGCATTACCCCTACATGGGCGATTTTGGAATCTGCAACTTGTTTGTGGATGACTCTAATGCCGTTTGGCAACTCTACCTGCTCATACTCCTTCATAAGAGTGCAAAGGTAGACTTCTGTAATAACTTCTTTATTAATCGGCGTTATTGACAAAAGTCGACACAACTGAATAAAGTATTAGCAATTGATAATTTATTCAAATAATTCAACACGTTGTTTGGATAGTTCAATGAATTGCATGAAATACCCACTTTTCGGTATTGACTTTTACAACTAAGGGCGTGAACTTACTTTCTCATTAATCAACAGCTAATTATGTCTAACCTAAAGAAGATCCTTTCTATAGATGGGGGAGGAATACGTGGGATCATCCCGGGCCAGATCATGGTTGAAATGGAGAATGAATTTGGAATCAAAGTTTCCGATTATTTTGATCTTATTACGGGTACGAGCACTGGTGGAATACTAGCCTGTGCCTACCTCATTCCTGATAAAAATGATCCAAAGAAACCGAAGTTTACTGCTGAGCAAGTGGTAGGCTTATATTTTGAGCGAGGAGGGGATATTTTTGACACCACTTTTTTTCATAAGCTACGCTCCATGAAAGGACTACTTGATGAAAAATACCCCGACAAGGGAATAAAAAGTGCGTTGAAAGAATATTTTGGAGAGGTATGGCTGAAGGATTTGCTAAAACCCACTGTCATCACATCCTATGACATTGAGAATAGAAAGGGACATTTCTTCTATCAGCACAAGGCAAAAAATCCGGCCTACAACTTCAAGGTCAAGGACGTTTGCCGTGCCACATCGGCTGCACCTACTTTTTTTGAATGTGCAAGAGTCAAGCCTGAGAAACCCATGAAACCAAAGGCAGGATATGCCCTCATTGATGGAGGCGTATTTGTAAATAATCCGGCACTTGTTTCCTATGCTGAGGGGAGATCAATATTCACGAACAAAAAAGGGGAAGATGCCAGAGCTCAAGATATGAAAATCCTGTCCATCGGAACGGGGCAATCGATTCAGCATTATGGCTATGGAAAAGCCAAGGACTGGGGAATGGTACAATGGGTAAAACCACTGATTGACATCATGATGTCGGGATCGGCAGAAGTGGCAGATTATGAACTGGGAAAAATCTATGGAACAGTAAAGAATCCGAACCAATACATACGCATCAATGGCAATCTGAAGGAAACCAAAGTTGATCCGGCCATGGACTGTGCCACCGATAAAAATATGCAGCTGCTAAAGGTTTTTGGCACAGCAATTTTCAAGAAAAATAAGAGGGCGATTGGGGAGTGGTTGGAATGTTAGATAATGAGGTAAAAACAAGCGCTATGAAATATTACATAATGTTGTTGCCACTATTGTTCGCAATAAATGGAACTGGCCAAACGAACATTCTAAAAATTAAGAATGGAAACATTGAAACAACTGATCAATTGTTTTTCGGTGAGAAAATCTTAATACAGGGTGAAGAGTCAGGTACTGTGACAAGTGGAACGATTTACTACTCATATGGGGCAACTGAGAAATCTGTAAAAATATCTCTTGATGGAAGCAAATGGTCAGCTTTTTTGGAACCGATTCCGCCCAAAACTAATATAGTTCTCGACATTAGATTGAATCGGTTTCTTACTGAATCTGAGATTAATAGTATTAAAAGTGATTTGGTGTCTTCAATTAAAGAAGCTATTAATAAGCAACTGGATAGATTGGGAACAGTTTTCTACAAACCTGATGAACTGAAACATGAATCCATATCCTCGACTATTGAAAAGTTGAAAGAGAATTACACGAGTATCACAGTGGACGATGGAATGCTTTTCATAGTTTGGTTCGACACTCTGCTTAACAAAACTTGGGAGAATGATGATTTGATTAATTTATTGAATTCTCAAAATTCCTTAAATGACCTCAAAAATGATGAAACATTAACAGCTGCTACAAAAGTACTCAATGAAAAATTGTCTGCAGATTCTACAAATTATTCATCCTTGATCAAGGAATTGGTGATTATGGCTAATGAGATTGAAAGCGGAAACATAGAAGCTCTTCAATTTGATGACAATATTGGGCAAGTACAAAGCCTTGATGATTCTCTCAAGTCTGAAAGAGATAGTTATCTAGCCATTTATAATTTTAACATTAAGCCTGAGATTGAATCAGCAGGAAAATACGTTGATATGAAGAAAATAATCGATGATGAAATAGATAATCTAGCCAAGATTTCGAGCCAACAATCCTACGGAATTACTGCCACCGTAACAGCCAAAACATTAGGTGTTGAATCATATTTGGGAGTAGATGTAGGTGCCAATCTTATAAACAAGCAGGCGGCCACAGGAATGTTTGTTATGATTAGTCCGTATTTATGGAAAATTGATCCAGATAAAGATGTAGGACTTTTTACTGGAAGGAGGATAAAGCTAAGAGAAGTTGTTACGCCAACGGTGGGATTTGGATTGGGGGGAGGTGATTTAGAAGGCAAGAATCCAATTTATTTTGTTGGAGCTGGAATCAGACTTAACAAAATTGTCAGAGCTTCATTTGGAGGTATCTATTATAAAAAGACCAAAAAGAAAGAGCATAAATGGAGTTTTGGAGCTGGCTTATCAATTAACGTAAAGCACATTGGAGATTTTTTAAAACTAACGTCTTCAGCTCAAAGTAGTATTCAATAATTTTA
>JAAEPI010001238.1 GCA_024232835.1 Cytophagales bacterium | reverse complement strand
CTGAAGTATTCTTTGATGTGTTTTTAGGAACGGATACTTTTTTAACGGAAACTTTTTTATTAAAAGATGTGTCCTGTTTTAGAAAGAATACACCAAGACTTGTGCTAACCCATAGCTCATTCCGAATTCGTTTGGCTTCAATGAGGTTGCCTTCAAGACCTTCGAAATTGGAGTAATTATATGCTGGGAAAAGGGGAGTAATTCTGGTCAGGCCTGTGTTGTGAATGACCCAGACACCTCCATTTTGATCAGTATATAAGTCAAAAATCTCATTGTCTGGAAGTCCCGAATAATAGTTAACTACCTTAAGATATTTAGAGTCATTTGCATTGAAGAACAGCACACCAGCATTTCGTGTGGAGCAGGCCAGAAGTGAGTCGTTTACCCAGGCAATTTTGGTAAGGTTAATTCCAGCTGCATCTATTTTTTTGTTGTAGTTAAGCAGGACAGGCTCATCGTTAATAAACTTGTACAATTTCCCATCCAAATCCAGTCCATACATATGGCTTCCTTCGATCGAAGGTTCAATCAAATCCCATTGAATTCGATCGTCTTTGAGAGGAACTAAACTATCTCCGACAAGTTTCTGTATTGTCTGATCTTTATTTACGAAAATTTGATTGTTGAATTCATAGGCATTTAGAAAATCACCAGAAGCGAGATGATCCGTTTCTTTTGAATCAGTATTGTATTTGTACAAATTCTTGTTACTAAGGAAATAAACTGTTTTGCCTAGTATAAATGTTTGATCAAAATGGTCATCTATTGAGTCGTTCTTTAGAAGAGGCTTGTACTGGTAACTATTGTCCTTAAGAATCATTTGACCGAACTCACCAATACATCCAAGAAATGTTTGATTAGTACTATCTATTGCAAGAGAAAGCGTAGAAGAATTAGTAGGATAGAAATCCCATTCAATTCCATCGTATTTCAGCAGCCCAAATCGATTGGCTAGGCTGATTATCCCATTATTGTCGGCAGTAATTTGAAAATTAATATGACTTACATTGGCCTGGTTGGGAATGTGGTTGCTCAAAATGAAATCGCCAGTTTGAGCAAACGAAATGTAGCGAAGCACAAGAAGTGTTATGAATAGAAATAACCTCATTTACGAATTTGTCTGTTAATTAATTATAATTTTATAGTATCCACATCCAACCGAGGTGTTAAGTTCGATAACATAGACACCTGAGTTGACATTCATATTAGTACTGAAATTCAGACTATTTATAGATTCAAAGAAAACCAACTGTCCGGATAGATCAAATAACCTTAACTCATCAATTTTAACTGGACTAACTATTGTAATAATGTCATCAGCAGGATTCGGATATATTTGAACTTCATTCAGTGGAGTTGTAATTCCTGTGATATCGAAAACTACAAGCGATGAAGTCACCTCGAATTCACATCCAGAGGCATTTGTAGCAATTAGCATTATTTCGTAGACACCAGGAGTTGCAAAAAGCAGAATGGGTTCTAATGAAGTTTCAATTAATTGGCTATCCAGATACCATTCTGCTAATACAGCAGAAATATTAGATGCCTTGAACTGAACAGTGTTTCCTTGTGATAGATCAAGCTGTGGAGGGTCTGACACAATTCCAGTTTCGAAATCTTCAAGCACAATTGTTACTTCAATAGATTCACTTGGAATTACTTCATCAAGGCCTACAACGTATATCGTTTCGTGTTCCGTTACGTTGGTTATCAGCAAGATTGATC
Organism: Cytophagales bacterium; assembly: GCA_024232835.1. GTDB lineage: Bacteria > Bacteroidota > Bacteroidia > Cytophagales > Cyclobacteriaceae > JAAEPI01. Next base: position 15,460 of record JAAEPI010001238.1, on the reverse strand, counting down.
CTTTTGAAATAAGATCAATTAACTGATCATCTGAATAAAAGCCGAACATAGAACCATTTGTAGGTTGGATTAGCGCATCACTTCCATTGCAAATGAGCAAATCACTAACAATAGGGACATTTGATGCTTTGAAGTTTATTGTAGACGAAACAATGTCGGTACAATTTCCATTCTGAACCTCCAATTCAACCGTGATGTCAGGATTAGAGATAGGATAAGAAAGTGTTGAATTTGATCCTTCTAAGCTACCATTTACCCGCCATGCATAGCTATCAGCATTTTCTCCGGTGTATACAAACAAAGCATTTGTTTCAATTGAATTTGTGTCAGGAAGAATATCAAAAATTGCTTCTAGTGGATCTACTGTTACTAGTACTTCTATTGTCAAACTTTCAAAACCTTCTATTTTTTGAGCAATCAAAAGAATGGAATCAGTTTCAAATGGGCCTAATGATAACGATTGGCCCGATTGTATCGCAATTTCTTGATTGCTGTACACAACATACTCCTCGGTATCATGAACCAGATCAAAGGTCTCATTTCTACAAATAGAAAAATTGTCCAAAACCGGAGCGTCGGGTCGATCAGCAACAACTAACTTCTTAGAAATTTGATTAGTACAACCGATCTCACTTTCTACAGTCAGTTGAACAATGTACGTACCTGTCTGGTCAAAATTCACAACTGGATGCGGAACGGTTGACTGTTCACCATTTCCAAAATCCCATAGCCAACTACTTGCCTTAAAACTTAGATCTGTAAAGGTTAATGCATTAAGAATGGGATCATCCAGATATAGTGTGTCTGTGGAAATTTGAAATTGAGCCACATCGGTTATGGGTCGGATATCGATTCGTTTTATATCAGAAGGAAAATCTCCATCTAAATTTGAAATATAGATAGCCGTGTCTTCGGTCACAGTTGGCATATACAATTGTGATCCTGTCTGAAGGTAGGTCGAACCTCGCGGATCCTCAAAAAAGTCATAAGACAATCCATTAGTTGGATCAATCAGTAAATCATCCCCTGTGCAGATATATAATACTTCTTCCTTTGGAGGGTTATTCTGGAATTCAGTGATCGCAATCGTCGCTGCATCAATTGTTGTTGAAAGTTCTTCATAGGTGTCTCCTAAAGCCAACAATACAGTCATTTTTAAGCTGCCTTTGTCAGCAAGATTGGAAATAGACGTGTTGACCAAGCTTGCCACATCATTCCCAACACCGATGGTGCCAGCTTCGCCAATATTGACTCCAGAGAGAAGGTCGTATTTTTCAGCATCAGTGAAGATGTCATCTACATCTCGAACATTGCCATTTTCAGTCCCCATGTCAAGCGCAGCATAATGGTAAGTTTCATCCGTTAATGCAATAGAGGCAAATGTGGATTGTGCATCATCATATGTAATTAAGGAGTTAAGGTCTGAGTCCCAATATGTGTGGTTATCTACCTCATTTCCGAGTACAAAATCTGCGAAGAAGCCAACTTCCAAGTCAACCATATCTGTTCCTGAAATGTTTACGATACGGTATTGGATTAGAAGATAGGATTCATCTTCCGATGGGAGAATTGACTGCTCGATCCACAAGTTGCCATCAGCACTTGAGAACTCACTATATCCGTAATAACTCAAACTTTCATGTGGCAATAGCTTGATTGACTTTTCTACAATAAAATCATTATCACGAGTTGGAGGATCTGAGAAATCGTTAGTTACATTATCATTCAGATCACTGGTACTTGTCCCAATCATCAGTCCACCAAAATCTAGAATAGCTGCATCATTATACTCCATAGAATAGCCATATGAATAGTCAGAATCAGTGTAGGCTATACTTCCATCACCTGCAACCTTTAAAAGCAAATTTCCATTACCAAAATTAAAGTCATCGGGTTCTGTGAAAAAGGATATGTTTTGAAAATCCTGATAGCTGCCTTCTTCCATAGTAAAGCGAATGTCTATTTCAGTTTCAGGAGGAGTATCTTCATCAATTATAATCTGAATTTCATTTTGAGATTTTGATTCCAAGGTGGAAAAAGAACCTGGTTCAGAGGAAGGCACCAAAATTTCAACATATGGAGATTCTGATTCAAGACCTAATGTAGGTGAACTAAGACCGGCTAAATAATTAGTAAGATCATAGGATAGCGTAAGTGTGTCTCCGTAGAATGCGTAAGAGCCAAATGCATTTTCATAGGCATAATTGTGGATACGTAGTGATCTTGTGATTGTCTCAGAAACTGCGTTGAGCACATTTAGGCGTCCCTTTCCTAATTTATAAGGATAGGCTTCATTTCCTGAAACTCCATATATATCGTCGGAAGTAACTCGAAGTTGTTCCATTATTTGTCGAGCATTGTATTGTGGAAATACGCTCTTAACCAAACCCGCAGCACCTGCGACCATGGGTGAGGAATGTGACGAACCACTATCCGAGTTGTAGGTGTCGTCATTTTGAGTAGAGAAGATAGATTGACCGGGTGCTATTATATCTATGTGATCACTGTACGTTCCGCTGGACCACTTAGTATCAGATAAGGTAGAAGCCCCAACTGACAGGACATATTCATAACTCGCTGGATAGAAGTCTATGTCATCATTTGTATTACCAGCAGCGGCTATAACAACCATATCTTTTTCCAGTACGCAGTAGTCTATAATATCCTGATAGTACTGATTAAAGTTACCGTAGTTTCCCCAAGAAAGATTTACAATATCAAAGCCATTGTCCGCAGCATAAATAACACCTTCCCAAACACCAGTTGAATAAGTGTTGGCAGTTGTAAAACCTTTTAATGGAGCAACCGAACAATTATAACCTACACTTGCAATCCCAAGTGAATTGTTAGTGCTTGCGCCTGCAATACCACCCACGTGAGTCCCATGTTGATTGCCATCTGCTTGAGCATCCGAATCATTATCAGCAAAGTCATATCCAATAATATCATCTATATATCCATTGTCATCATCATCATCTCCGTTCAAGGTTTCGATAGGATTAGAATAATAACTATCAACAATATCTTCATGACTTAGATCCATGCCTGTGTCCACTATTCCGATCACTATATCATCTCTCCCTGTAGTATAATCCCATGCTTCATATGCTTTGATAACGTCTAAATATCCTTGACTTCCAGAAACAGGATCAGCATATGGATCATCAGGTGTTTGAAAAAGCTCTTCTTTAAAAAGTACTTCTGCATATTCTACTTCTTCATATCTAAGTAGGTTATTACAAAGATCAATTGGATTCTTATCTTCACTGATTTTCACAATGAAGATTCCATCAAGAATAGACTTGCCAGATCTGGCACTTGATGAGCTTTTAAGAACAGCATTGGATTCAAGTAAACCATCTACTCTTGGTAAGACGTAACCACTAATCCTACTTTGCTGTATTGATGCTTTCTTTAATTTAACAACTATGCGTGTTTGATCAATTTGTGATAAATCGAAATCTGTAGCTTTTTTGTATCGTTGTGCAAAAAGCAAGCAGGGTAATAGAAGTAAAAGAAGTAAAAGAAGTATGAATGATTTTATTGGCACTATACAGCGATTCAGTAGCACTAAATTAGGAATTATTTAGCTAACCTTGGCCTTTTTTATCATTTTAGAAAAAAGTGTCGGCCACCATCGTTTTAGATAGATAGCCGATTTTTCTTTGAAGCCAGTTATATACACTTCCTCTTTCTTCTTCTCGATTGATCGAATCATAGCGATCGCACAAGCATCAGGAGTCATTCCTCCTGCAGTGGTTTCATCAGTTGTGTTTTGGGGATTGCCATTTCCTGTGAGTGCATTTTTGGACACATCTGTGTGAATGAAGCCAGGAAGAATAAGCGTTACATCGATGTTGTCATCATAATGTTCAATCCTGAGGGTATCAAAAAAACCATGAAGAGCATGCTTAGCTGCAGCATAACCAGATCTGAATCGAGTGGTTACAATACCTACGGCAGACGTCACTACAACAATATGCCCCGATTGACGCTCAATCATCGATGAGAGTAAAGCTTTAGTTAGTGAAACCGTCCCAAAGTAGTTAACCTCCATTACCCTACGATCCACCTCCAATGTGGTGTCCATAATTAGTGAGCGTTGGCTGATGCCGCCATTATTAATGAGTAAATCCACATGACCAAAATAGGCAAGTGCGTCGCTCACTTTTTCTGGCATTGAGCTTGATTCTGCCAAATCGAGAGGTAGCACTTTAATGTCTTCAGGGCTTCCTTCACAACGTTCTTTAACTCGCTCAAGTTCTTCTTTTCGTCGAGCGGAAATGATAAGTTTTACATCTCTTTTACTCAATTGGTAAGAAAGTGCTTCACCAATTCCTGATGAAGCACCGGTAATCCAAATGACTTTGTTTGTCAGTCTTCCCATTTGTTTGGTTTGTGCTCTTATTGCAAAGATGCATAAGCCGAAAGGAAAACTATCATGATATTAAATACCACAAGTGGGTACTATTCCCCGATGCTTGCATCGAATGAAGAAATATTTTCCAAATTTTCACCTCGTGAGCCTACTCCGAGGTTCTTGATTTGCTTGAATTATGAACTCTGATTTAGGAAGACTCGCCCTTCTCAGCACGTTGATTTTCTACGAAGACATAGATGCTATATGCGCCGATAGCCGTTCCAATTGGAAAGGATAGAAGCGAAAGACATCCTGCTATTACCAAAAGGATCATACCATAACTTTTGTTATTCAATGTTGCCATTCCTCCAATTATTGAAGGAAGTGCTGAGAAAACAATGGCGATGACCATAATACTAAAAAACCCGGTTGAAATCAGCTCCATAATCCAAGTAGCGTCAGCCCCTTCTTCTTCAAGTATTTTGTTCTCAATAAAGGGTTTGAACGAACTAAAAAAGAGAGAAAGACATCCAAAGAGAAAGAGCTTCAAAAACCCAACTGTAAGATGGATAATTGCAAGTGTGCGTTTGTGTGAATCAATTGTCATGTAAGTAGTATTTAAAGTGTTGTGTTTCTTTGAATACGGAATTGAGTTATCTATGGATATCAAAATCTTGAAGTTTCTCAATTAGCAGACTCATTCTGATGAAAATAAGATCGGAAAATGACTTTCATCATACTAGCTATTCACAGATAAGCTAACATTTGCGATGAAGATGAGAGTTGCTGTCAGCCATATCTTATTGTTATCACTTGTTGTAAATACATTTTTTGCATCAGGATACGTGGTGGAGTACTATTTGAAATTAGATACTTACTTGGAACTGTGTGAGAATAAGAGTCGTCCGATGCTTAATTGTGACGGGAAATGTATTCTGGCAAAGAAGATTACTGCAGCCCAACAACCTGGAACAGAAAAATCAGACATGGTAGCTCCAGCATGCTTTGAATATGTCTTCTCTTTTTTCAAAACAAATTTTAATCGAGATTTCACCTTTGATGAGTCTCAATTTGGATGGTTGTCGCTGTACTCATTTGAGCTGAGCGATCCTTTCTTTATCCCTCCAAGAGGGTAGCGGATTCCTGTTATTCTTTTAAACATTTTTATTGCATGGATTTGAATCTGTACTAAGCCCCTATGGTATATAGCCATTTTGGGCACTTCGATTCAAACTAGGCATTTAATACTCATCTAGTCACATGGGTGAAAAAATTTCACAATCATTCCACTCATGTGACGGATATAACAATATAAAAAATCTAATGAAACTACTTTCAATTGTCCTACTAGGACTAACGATACTTACAATGAGCTCATGTAACAATGATGAGGTTGAACCAATATTCAAAACCGATTTATCGGAAATTATCTCTGTTACTGAAAATGATCTAACTATTACACTCTATGCCGCAGAAGACTTTTTTGTAGGGTATAATAGTATTACGGCAAAAATCGAAGATGCTTCAGGTAATCTACTTTCAGGAAACGTAAGTGTGGCACCAATCATGAATATGGAGATGATGACGCACGCATGCCCATTGGAATATCCCAATGGACAAAACTTCACAAATGGCTCATTTGAGTTCAATTCTGTCTTTGTGATGCCTTCTGGTGAAATGGGTTCATGGACCTTGACTTTCGACGTGGACGGTATGGCAGTGAAGATGCCAATTACGGTGGTGCAGCCTGAGTTCAGCAAATTGAAATCATTTGTCAGTGAGATGAATGATGCCAGCTATTTCGTGGCTTTCATTGAGCCCTCAGCTCCGGAGGTTGGTCAAAATGATATTGAGCTAGCTATTTATAAGAAAGAGAGCATGATGTCATGGCCGGCTGTGGAGAATCTATCTTTAGAAATTGAACCATGGATGGTTTCTATGGATCATGGGTCACCTAACAATGAAGCTCCGGTTCATGTGGACAATGGCCATTATACGGGCAAAGTGAATTTCACTATGACTGGAGATTGGCAAATTCGGATAACCGTGATGGAAGGTCGATCCAAGCACGGAGAGCCATATTTTGACCTGGTATTCTAACGATCAGAAGTAAGATGAAACCGATTTCTTTTTTATTTCTATTTGTAGGCTTAGTGGGCTTTGCTTCTGCACAAACGGAGAAGCAAGCCTATGAGGCTTGGCTAGATTCGATTAAAAATGAGCAATATATTGCCATGGATTTGATGCTCGATGAGCTTGTATTGAGCTCGTTGAACAAAGACCAATCGAAGTACCAACAGTATCGAAAATACAACATGCGAAATACCGATGATTTTGTTAATAATCTATTGGGGGTACACATGATGAGGAGAGGCAACTTTGCCAACGAGCCCTTGCTGAGAGGATTAGCATCCGACCGCTACATCATCAGTGTGGACGGGATGCGCATTTTTGGTGCTTGTACTGATAAAATGGATCCGGTATCATCTTATATTGAGCCTGTCAATCTTCAAGGTCTCGATGTTAGTTTTGGTTCTGCAGGAAACACTTCTGGACTGAGCACTGGAGGCGCAGTGGACTTTCAGCTTAAGCGACCCGTATATAATTCTGACAAGCCATTTATGGCTAGTCTTTCATCAGGTTTCTCCTCAGTGAGTCGTGGGTTCGATCAGTCATTTGATTTGAATTTTTCTAAGAATAAGGTAGCCTATAGGTTCAGCGGAGTTCACCGTAAGGCAGCTAATTATATAAATGGAGAGGGGCTTAAAGTGGACTATTCTCAATATGAAAAATTCAACTATGCTGCTTCCATTCATTATCGACTTTCTTCCACCAGTAAGTTGGCCATTGATTTTCTGGGTGATGATGCATGGGATGTCGGGTATCCAGCTTTGCCAATGGATGTTGGATCGGCCAAAGCCCGTCTCTTTGCTGTGACTTATTATATGAATTCTTTTAGAATATTCATGGATCCAGAATTCAAGGTCTATCATAATTACATCAATCATATGATGGATGATACCAAAAGAGATTCGGTGGCCATGCACATGGATATGCCAGGGTTTACCGAAACGACCGGTACCTATTTCAAGGCACAGCTGATTGAGTCTGAAAAACAAAAGTTGAATTTTCGAATAGATGGATTCAGAAGTTTTGCTAGAGCTGAAATGACCATGTATCCCAATGATGAAACCTTCAGAGAGATGTTTATGCTCACTTGGCCAGATATTCATCGATTGGCCGCAGGTGTGCAAATGGATTATGATCTTTCATTTCTCCCCAAGTGGGAGTTGAATGTAGGCATGAGGAGTGAGTTCACACAATCATATATTTCAAGTCAATTTGGCGAGCAACAATTAAGTATATTTAATAAGTCAGGGGAGACCCCACTGAACAAATGGTTAAATAACCTTTCAGTGAAAACAACACGCAGGCACAGGACTGATGTATCTACCACTTGGAGCGTGGCATTCTCTGAGCGCCTTCCATCGATATCAGAGCAATTTGGTTTCTATTTGTTCAATGTTCATGACGGTTATGACTATCTGGGTGACCCTGATTTGAAAACTGAGAGAAACCTGCACTTAGAAACTTCTCACAAAAGAACGAATGGGAGTTCTTCATTTACAGTCAACCTATTTGGTTATTTCTTTTCCAATTACATCATGGGCATCTATGATGCTGGCCTCAGTGCGATGACCATTGGGTCAAAGGGGGTGAAGTGGTATAGAAACACCCCCAGTGCAACGATGTTTGGCGGTGAGGTAGCATCAACAAAGGAATTTTCTGAATTGTCTTCTCTAATTACAGAGGTCAATGTGGTGTATGGAGCTGATTTTGAAGGAGAGCCTTTACCCCAAATGCCTCCACTCAAGATGAAACTCTCCTGGTTGCAGAAAATAGGTGATTGGACTATCTATCCAGAAGTGGAATGGAATGCTACGCAGAAAAGAATAAGTGAAAAATTTCAAGAATTATCTACGGATTCGTATATGTTGGCAAACCTAAAGCTTACGAAGGTTTGGAAAGGCACCAAACAAAAGAGCTCAATGAACATGGGAATTGAAAATATTTTTGATGAAGCATATCGAGAACACTTTGATGTTGGCCAAGTGCTAAGGCCAGGAAGGAGTTTCTATCTTCAATGGAAGATAATTCTCTAATGGAGGTTTTTTTCATACGTGACGAAATCAAATTCAAACTCATGCTGGTCATCTGTTCCATGATGAACTCTAGACGTTTCCTTCCATTCTGTCTTGTCAAACTCAGGGAATGTCACCTGCCCATCAAAGTCTTCGTTTATTTCAGTGAGATATATCCTATTAGACGTTTCAAGTGCCATTCGATAAATTTCTCCACCGCCTATAACAAATGCCTCTTCCTCTTTCGCTTCTTTCGCTATTTTCATTGCTGCGTTTAGGGTAGGAACAATTATCGCCCCAGGAGCTTTATAATCTGCTTGTCGAGTGATTACAATGTTTGTGCGATTGGGGAGTGGTTGCAATTTAGCAGGAAGTGATTCCCAATTCTTACGACCCATTATTACGTAATGACTTTTGGTTGTGTCTTTGAAGAATTTGAAGTCGTCTGGCAAGTGCCAGGGAATGTCATTGTCTTTGCCGATTACTCGGTTGCTGCCCATTGCAGCGATCATTGAAATTAGCATAACCGAAGGCTCATTTGGTACGTTATTTGTTTTATATAATTATTATGTACGTCGCGTTTATCTTCACAACCCTTTTGGCAATACTCGGAAACTATGGAATTGCCCAATACAAGCGCACAACTTTCTATCAGTGGGTGGTTCTGTCCCTCTTGGTTGGTCCGCTTTCCTGGCCACTTCAGTGGAATGCAAATCATAATTGATTCCCTCTTAGAAAGTCCTGTATAGTCATTCTTTTTTTACCTTGCATCTGAAGCTCAAGCACATCAAAAGCTCCATCAGCTGTTATAAATCTCAAGTAGTTTTTGCCGTCAGTTTCGAAATCACCAATTTCCTTTTTCGAACTTCCCACTGCACCCTCTCCTTTGAAAATTTTTAAATTTTGATCCTTCAACACCGTAAACGCAGCAGGGTAGGGAGACAAACCTCTAATGAAATTTCTTACTTTTAACGTAGGTTGATTCCAATCTATTGAACAAGTTTCTCGAAAAATCTTCGGTGCACTTTTTAGTTCAATTGAGGTGTCTTGTTCTATCTGTGGATAGCTGCCTTCAGTGATCGCTTTGACAGTCTTCACCACTAGCTTACCTCCTCTAATCATTAATCGTTCATATAGTGATCCAACATTATCTTCTTCTCTGATTTCTTCTGTTTCTTGAAAAATGATTTTCCCTGTATCGATTTCATGTTTCAAAAAGAAGGTGGTCACTCCGGTTTCTTTCTCACCATTAATTATTGCCCAATTTATAGGAGCCGCTCCACGGTATTGAGGCAGGAGTGATGCATGAAGATTAAATGTTCCAAGCCGAGGCATATTCCACACTAATTGTGGTAGCATGCGAAAGGCGACTACAATTTGAAGATCAGCCCTGTAGCCTTTAAGCTCTTCGATAAACTCTTGGGATTTTAGGTTAGTAGGCTGGAGAACAGGTAACTCAACACTTACTGCATAGTCTTTTACAGCTGAGGTGCTCACTTGTTTGCCTCTCCCTTTTGGTCTGTCAGGAGCGGAGATAACAGCAACAACGTTGCAATTATTTTCTACTAAGTTCCTAAGGCTTGCTACGGCAAATTCTGGTGTGCCAAGAAAAACTATTCGGAGTGCTTCTACCATCGTTGCAAAGATGGAAGTTCCCCACGATCAATCCGCAACTTTAACGTGGGAATTATCACAACATGGAACACCTGGATCAATTTGCAATTATTGAACATTACTGATCCATCCACTTGGCATCAAATAATACAAACTGAAACTTAGAGCCGTGAGGAAGAACCATCACATTAAAAAAAAGCACCAATCTCTCGACTGGTGCTTAATCACTAGAAATAGCTGGTATCACTGAAGTGTTTTCCAATTGGTGGCTGCCATTTTTTCCATTTCGGCTTCATTGCCTAACCAAGGCACGATAGTGTTGAACGGCCGGCCTTCATAAAAGTCATTGAAGAACAAGTATAACTTTCCATCATCGATTCGGAACGTCTTGGGATCAACAGGAACTTTTTGATTCATCTTACAGCAAATGCACAATACCCATCAAACTGCGACAGATAGTTTGCGGGGGCGGGGCATTGAAAGCGGCTAGGTTTTCAGCACTTGAGAAATAGTAGGTGACACCATATATTCTCGGCTGAGAATTCCTTGCTACCTCTTGCGGCAGTAGTAGTCGTGAAGTAATTCACTATGTCAGATCCATTATTGGCTACATTGTCGTCGTTGGCGTTTACTTGTGCAGTTGTGCTCATTGAAATAAGGGTTAAAATTCCGGAAAAAATTGATTTGAATGTTTTCATTATATTTTTTTTAAGTTACCAATGACATGCAACTATATTTTGCAATGATTTACTAATAATATCATATAATAAATGATATTTGCTCATACGTACAAAAAATCGAGTATGGATGTATTAAGTGATATTCTTGCAAAGATAAAACTATCTAGTGCTGTTTATTTTAAGTCGAACTTCTCCTCTCCTTGGGGAATGGACATTCCGCAGGGACCATTCGCACAGTTTCACATTGTCACCAGAGGTCAATGTATATTGAAGACCATAAATGAGGAGATTCAACTCTTTTCCGGAGATCTTGTTGTTTTTCCAATGGGCACATGTCACTGGTTGGCAGATAATGATTCGAGCGATCGGGTGGCTGGAATGGACGTGGTGCAAGCGATTGTGAATGGCAAATCTCTATTTGAAGGTGATCATATTTCTACCACACTGATATGTGGACATTTTGAATTCGACCGAAACGTTGATCATCCATTTTTAAAAGAACTACCGGAAATAATTCATATCCCAGAGGCCGAACGAAAGGAGAGGGCATGGCTCGAAAGCAGCGTGAGTCTTGTAATTCATGAAGCGGGCAATGACAAAGCAGGGAGTCAGATTATAGTTAATAAATTAGGTGAGATATTATTTGTGCATACACTGCGCGCATTTATGGAGCGAAATAGTATGGAGAAGGGATTTATAACGGCTATGCAGGATGAGCGGATTGGTGAAGTATTGCAAGCCATTCACGCGTCTCCAGAAACAGGCTGGCAGTTATCTTCACTCGCCCAGATTGCTGGGATGTCACGCACCAGTTTCAGTAACAAGTTCAAAGCACTGAATGGAGAAACCCCCTTGACGTATGTTACTAACTGGCGAATTTTGCAAGCCAAAGAATTACTGAAAGAAAGTGATAAAACTGTTGGTGTCATTGCTTCCGAAGTAGGCTATCAATCTGAAGCAGCTTTTAATCGAGTGTTTAAAAAGCGAGTTGCCCAAACTCCTTTGAAGTATCGGCAGGCGGTTTAGTTTGTAGGATCAATTTCTTCATAAGATCACCATGACTCTTTGATTTGGCTCATGAAGGCAACATTATCATAGCTAAAATGCCGTTTTACTATCTTATTAATTCAAGTGTTTAGAGTATGAATACAATATATGTGATTAAAAAAGGGTTAATAATAACAAGAATGTAATACGTCCAAAAATCAATCAGCCAACATATTTTGATGAATTACAAATTTCATAACATTATCTCTTGAATACTATCGTTCCTCTTTTGTATATTTATCCCTAATAGATTCTATTCAATCAGCTGTGCCTAAGAAATTATTTATCATTTCCCTTTTCATCATTTGCATCACAAGCAATGGGCAAGAGTCAAAACCAATAAGACCTATACCATTGACCAAAATGGTCATGAAGCAATGGACCAGTGATGACGGTTTGATATCTAATAACCTAACCTCCGTAAGACAGACAGATGACGGATTCATTTGGATAACCTGCGATAATGGTGTTCATCGTTTTGATGGAGCTTCTTTCAAACTTTATGATAAGGAAAATGTAGAATTCCTTAAAACCAATGCCTTTAATGATGTATCGAGTGATGCACATGGTGTGCTCCTCGCATCTCAGGGCAGTGGAGTCATTATGTATCTCGATGGTAAGCTTACACCTGTGTCAGCTTTTCCAGTATCCTCGGTTCGAAAAATCCTCGTCGATAGCCAGAATAGATATTGGTGTGGCACTCAAAGTGAAGGACTCTACATGTTGACACTTGACACTGTTATGAGAGTAGATCATGAAGCCTTCGAACAAGTGGCCATCCTCGATATCCATGAAGACAGCAAAGGAAGGATATGGTTTGCAACAGAAGGGAACGGACTTGTAAAGTATGAAGACCATGAGTATGAATGGTTTACTACCGATAATCTGCTAGCCGACAATACGGTTACCAGCATTCTAGAATCTCTTGATGGCAATATGATCATTGGAACACTGAACGGAGTATACTCGCTGGACGAGGAGCATACAGTAGCGACAGTACTTCCCGAAACGGAAGATATTTATATTAACGATGTGGTGCAGGATACCACCGGCATGTTGTGGATTGGAACGGAACGCGGCTTACTTCGAACGGATCTAAGATCTGGTTACTTCGAATTATTTGATGAATCAAAAGGTCTACCGTCGAATCAGGTGTCGTCCATTATGATTGATAAAGAGGCTAGTGTTTGGCTTACGACAAAAAAGTCTGGTTTAATCCGTTTGAGCATTGGATCAGTTTTTACATTAGGTAAGTCCGATGGTATTACAAGTACTCGTATCAGTATAATTGATGAGCATGACGGAAGAATTTATGTTGGGAGTGATGACGGTTCCATTTTTATTCTTGAAGGAAAAAATACACGTTCTCTTAATCTTTCCACCAAGGAACGACAGGTGGGTATTCGTGATTTTATGTTTGATGAGGGTGTTCTCTGGGTTGCGAGCTATTTGGGTTTGCACCAGTATGCCAAAGGGAAGGAAAAAATTTTCACGACTGAAGATGGGCTATCATCCAGCTTAATTAGAAGAATTTTAAAAACCAACGATGGCTCAACTTGGTTAGCCAGCCAATCTGGAGGAGTCATGAAGCTAGAAAATAACAAAGTCACGAAGGTTTATGATACAAGTAATGGACTAGAGTCAAACTTTGTATTGGCTTTGGCTGAAGATAAGCAAGGAAATTTGGTAGTAGGCACGCATTCTGGAGGTATATCAATTATAAGTAATGACACTGTCCAAACCTATTTACCTGATGTTAGAGGGCTCGTAATTTTCAATGTTTTTGTGGATGATAATAATCGTTACTGGTTGAGTACGAGTATTGGTGTTTTTGTTTTTGTTGACAAGGTATTTAGAAGACTCCAATTCGATACATCATTCAAAACAGAATCACTTTTTGATTTTGTGCCTGATGAAGTTGGAAATATTTGGCTCCCCACCAATGTTGGGATTATCAGAATCCATCAAAAACAATTGGATGCTTTTGTGGATGGTACAATAAGTAAGGTAGGTGGATCTCTATTTGATGAAAATGATGGAATGAACATTAGAGAATGTACTGACGCCACGCGTTCAATATTGATTTCCAGCGGAAGCGTTTGGGTGCCTACGCTTGATGGGATTGCCATTATCGATCCTTATCAAATTCAATACAATAAAAACATCCCTCAAATTGCGATAACATCCTTTATGTCCGATGGAATCATGATTTCTGATGGGGAAGCCATTGAGCCAGGAAAATTGCGATATGAGTTTGAATATGCCTCTACAAGTTTTCTTGCTGCAGATAGAGTCCGCTTCAAATATCAACTATCAGGTGTCGATGATGACTGGATATCAACCTCTGAACGCAAAATCGAATATACAAATTTGGCACCTGGTGATTACGAGTTTTCTGTCACGGGCTCCAATAATGATGGAGTTTGGAATGAGACTGGTGACAAGTTGATTTTTTCGATCAAATCATTTTATTATCAGACTTGGTGGTTCAGGATCCTGATTGGATTGATGGCGCTTCTTATCTCATACCTCATTTTCATACTACGTGTGCGTAGGGTTAAAGCTGTAAATATAGAATTGATTAAATTGAATGAAGAGTTAGATCGTTTCGTTTATAGTGCATCACATGATATTCGGGCGCCATTGACATCTATCATGGGCGTGGCATCTATTGCAAGGGCAAGTAAGTCTATTGAGGAAAAAGACAATTGTCTGGATATGATAAATGAGAGTGCCATAAAGCTAGACGGGTTTGTTCGTGATATAATCGATTATTCTCGAAATCAGCGAATGGAAGTAGTTCTGGAAACTATCAATGTTGAAGCCGAATTGAACAGCATCCTAGAAAGTATACGATTTTTAGATACCAAGGGGAAATTAAAGTATTCTGTAAAAACATTAATTCCTGAATTTACGGCTGATGTGAGAAGACTAAGAGTTATTTTAAAGAACATTATTTCCAATGCTTTTTTATACTATGATCCGGCTAAAACAAATCCTTATTTGTCAATCACATGTGCAGAGTCCAAGTCAAACCTAAAAATAGAAATAGCTGACAATGGTTTGGGTATGTCTACTGAGACGGTAAAAAATATTTTTGTCATGTTCTATCGTGGACAAAAGGACTCCAAAGGCTCTGGCCTTGGCATGTATATAGCTAAAGAGAATATTGATAAACTCAATGGCTCGATAAAGGTGGATTCTAAATTTGGAGACGGAACAACGTTCACTATCACAATACCAAAGGCAGACGATGAATAACTGCTATTCTTCAAACAATTGTATTCGATTACCATCCAGATCTTTCACAATAACCATTCTTTTTCCTGAGTCTTGATCTCGGACTACTTGCCCTGAAAATGCTGCTTCTGATTTCTCAAGGTGTTCGATCCATAGATCAACTTCCTTGATAGTGAATCCAAATTTAAAGAAACCAGCTATTCGAGCTCTTGGGCTTTCTTTTAGAATGTCATTTGGTCTATGGCCGTATCCAGTTCTATTATCTAGTGTAAAGATTTGTTAAATACCGAACTATATCCACAGTAAGTCCACTCAAAAGGTTTGGCTCTTGTTTTATTGTATGTATCAATGTATTCCAATAGCTGGTCAATAAGTTG
>JAAEPI010001237.1 GCA_024232835.1 Cytophagales bacterium | reverse complement strand
GAAACATAACCACCCTTTTTTTTTTTTTTTTTGTGAGTTATATCATTCAGGGCTCCACAACCACAGTACTTTGGAATATTTTGTATCTGCCAGCTGTATCGCAGCGCAAGAGCATCTCTAAACTCCTGTTTGTTCAGAACATATCCCAGACGTTTCAGCGGGAGTGCGGTTAACCATGATGACGCACCTTTCTCCTTAGCTGCTTCAATGGAACGTTTTCCTTGAGCATCCAGGCAGCTGACAAATGATTTATATTCTTCCTTGAATCGATTTTCTTTCTCTGTCTTGAGATCTGCTTTAATTTTCTTGATTCTTTCAAAATCCAGATTTGACAAGTCACTGTTTTGTTGACAAATGAGTGAAACAAGCCCCTCAGTGATCCTTTTGGAAGAATTGTGCTCTAGTTGCGCTGTTTTTGTGGGGTTTTGGATTCCTAATCCACCGTAACGGACTGGAAGAGCCATCAATTTCCTCTCAAGTGGTGAACAGGGCCTTCCTATCAATGATGGAATGAAGAAATGTGTAATAGCCTCTTCTAGGGGCTGGAATAAATGTCCAGTGTCATTTATAGTTCTTTGCAGAAACGTCCATCTTCTACAGAGCCCTTTCGTGTAAGCTGAAAGAGCTATTTGAGGTTCTTCAGCAGCGATCTCAGCAAGCTGTTTGACATCATTTACCCAGGCTTTGACTTTATTTTCTACATAAGTCCTTCGGAATTCGTCTGACCCTACTACAGCTCCTAGGTGG
>JAAEPI010001236.1 GCA_024232835.1 Cytophagales bacterium | reverse complement strand
CTAAACCCAGCTTCTAGCGGGATTCTTGTTGAGCACATAAATAAGACGTTATTAAAATAATTAGTGTTTCCTTTACTTTTTTCATATTTCCTGATTTTGTTTAATTATATTTTATTATTCTATAGTTTGTATTCTTCTTATCATTTTTCTACAAGACCCGAATTGAAGCTGGCAAAATGACCATTTGGCGCATAACTGCTAGCGACTGTTATGTGGATTTAATCGTGAAAGTTGATTTGTTGAGTTTGTTCTGAAAGCCTAATTCCTGATTCGAGGTAAACGATAACAGTAAAAAAAGCAGTGGAGGGAATAGAGTCAAAATCTATCAGTTCGAATTGAAATCCATCATGCCATTCTTCTTGAATAGAAAAGAGTTCAGAGAGTGAAATCAGTTCACCGGAAAAGCCATATGCGCCAAAGAGTTCAGTTATGTCCTGCTGTTCATCAGTTGAAACATCCGTTACATAAATCTCTGCATTGTCAATTGGATCAATAAAGTTGTATTCGTCTCCGATGCAATCACATGCCAACGCTGCTGAGAATCCAAAGTTTTTAGGAATGCGAGAGACTTTACGGGGTTCGAAGTTCACAGAAAGAGTTATCCCAAATGAGTTCCTGTACACTGTGTCGATGACTTCTGTTGCCCCGAAACCTGACGTGTTCCAAGGTGTTATTGTTATGCCGTCATATTCAACTTCATATGTTATGGCATCATCACATTTACATGGATTACACGACATTACGAATTGAATAAGGAAGATTGAAACAAAAGCAATGATTGATTTGGAATTCATTTTGAAGTGTTTGTGAGGTTTTTCATAATTATCATTTTCCTACAAGACCCCAAAAGATGCAAGTTGGTTGGAATTGCGAACTATTTAAATTGATACCTCAGCCCAAAAAGAAATGAATAATTCAAAGGTCGACTACTAAAGGTCGACTGGGTTGTAGTGATAGACGTGATTGTTTGTTCCAAAACCGGATTGAAACTTGCTAGATAGTTATTTCCTAGGGAATAGGTCAAGGTGCTACCCAAAGCCACGCGTAAATGCATCGGGCGATATAATTCTCCAGCCTTGGTGGTTCGCTCCAACCCAAGATCTTTATTGATAATCCTCTGCTGAACAAGTAACCCCACTTCTGGACCAGCTTGCACAGACCAACTAAACTTTCCTGAAAAAATGTGATAGTCAGCTAATAGTGGGATGGTTGCCATTTCGTAGTATCCATTCAAATCAACTTGCTGATAGCTTACAGAACCCGCAGTTTCTATATCTATTTCTTCCGCAGTAAAATGAAGCAGCTCATCATTTACATTGACGGCCGAACTTGAAAACGAGCTCTTGCTGTAATTGACACCAGTAACTAAATCCAGTTTTGCCCCAATAGGCACCCCAATTAAAAGAGCTGTATTGATAACCTGCTTTTCTTCTATACTTCTCCCTATTGTCTGCTCAGAGGCAAGGGTATTTTCCAAAGAAAAACCATCTGCAACATCCATCGAAGCTAAGGCATCATTTGAACCACTAGAAAAGTTTGATGAATATCCACCGATCCCTTGAGACAATCCAACCCACAACCGTTTCTTTTTTATGGATTTTATAGATGTATTCAAATCTCGCTCTTCATCTATCCAAGGAAGTAAAGGAGACTCATCCAGAACTCCCTCGTCATTATCAATATCTCCTGTTGCCAGTTCTTTTGAATTGTCAACCATACTTTCCGCTATGTTGTCATCCTCTAATATTTCTGAATTATTTTCTGGCAAGGCCATCAATTCACCTGAATTCTCTTCAGGTAGAATGTTCTCTTTGAACATATTGTTTGAATCAGGATCACTTGTCAAGTGATCTTCGTTTCTCACAAATGCAGATAATTCGGGAACTGTTTTTTCAATACTATTCGTACTTCTAGTCATATCTAGTTCATCTTCTGGCTTTTCTGTTTGGTCATCTGTTCCAGACAAATCATCAATCACTGCGGCTTCACTTTGATTCAATATTTCAATATCGGTTGTCGGTTGATTGATAGTTGTTATTTCAGTTTGATCCCTAGAATTTGATTTAGAAAAGTGCCAGACAACAACACTCGAAGCAGCAAATAAGGTGAGGGCTGCCGCCCAGCCAAGTATGGTGAAAGCAATTGTTTTTCCTTTGTTTCCTCCCGTTTCAAGGTTGGCTTCAACATTGTCCCAAATTTTTGCTGGCGGAATCATTTCCGCATCATCAAATTTATTTTTCCAGTTACTATCCATGGCACCTCAATTCTTCAGTTCGTAATTTTTCTTTTAGCAATATCTTTGCTCGTGAAAGTTGAGACTTGGATGTTCCAACACTTATACCAAGTTGTCCGGCTATCTCTTCATGCTTGAATCCCTCAATGGCGTGTAGGTTGAAAACTATTTGACAACCTTCTGGTAACTTTTGCACCATTGCTAGTAGCTCTTCGAATTGAAATCCTGAGACGGCATCCCATGCATTTTCATCGAACTTCTCTTCCTGATCATCCAATGATGATAGTTGCACTTTGTTTCGAAGTTTGTTGAGTGCAGTATTTATTGTGATTCGCTTGAGCCAATAGAACAGTTGGGATTCTTCTCTGAACTTGTCCATACTCCGAAAGACCTTTATCATGGCCTCCTGTAAAACATCTTCTGCTTCCTCCTGAGAGTTAGAATAACGCATACAGACGATCATCAACCTTGGAGCATAGGTATCATATAATGCCTTTTGCATGGATCGATCATTTTTATTACAACCGGCTATAAGTTCCTGATCAGTGTACATTGTCAGCTTGCTCCAATAAGACCCAATTTTTAGTAGTAGGGTTGGAATGAAATTTACTAATTCTTGAAATAATACGTTTGGAAAGTTTCAACCCCTATTTTTTCCTCTTCACCCCCCTGACAGCCTCAGCCTTCCATGGATCATCGGGCCAGCCATGTTTTGGGTAACGCCGCTTCAATTCCTTCCGTACTTCAAAATAGGTGTCATTCCAGAAATTGCGAAGATCGGATGTGACCTGTACTGGTTTGAATCCTGGCGAAAGCAAATGAATAAGCATAGAGTTTCGTCCATCATTGACGGTTGGCGTACCTGCCAAACCAAATAGCTCCTGCAGCCGAACAGCCAACACTGGCGATTCACCATCTGGTCGATACATGATTTTTATTCCAGAACCACTTGGCACTTCACAATGAGTCGGAGCGAGCTGATTCAGTAATATTTGTTTTTCGAATGGTAGATGATGATGTAGCACTTCTGCTAGTTTGATTTTCTTCAATTCCTGTGGTTTTCTTACTTCATTCAGATAGGGAGCCAACCAGTCTCGGTTGGTCAGTAAAAGTGAATCCAAACTCACATCTGGCCAATCCTCAGCTGGTCTCCATTTCCTTAAGCTGAGCATCCTATTCTGCCATTGGGTAACATCCTCGTCCCAATCCAATAAAGTAGCGCCTTCTTTTTGAATGGCTTTGGCAATTGCCTCTTGTAGTTGATTTGGGTCAGGATCGGGCAAAGGGGTAGATTTCAAGACAATACTCCCAATTCGCATTTCTTTAGAGGCAATCAGGCCACCATCTTCTGTATCCCAGGTAACAATTTCAACTTCCTTGACACGAGTCGCCAGATCTTTTGGATTCAATTGAGAAGCCATGAAAATCTTTCCCATTCCATCACGAGCGTCAAGGTTAGCTATTGCCAACCAAGATTCATGTGCCAGGTCATCTCTGTGACCAGCCATAGCTAGCCTTCCATTGGAAAGTTGGAATTGGGCATTATTTCCTGGTCTTGCAAAAGCAATTCGCTCTGGATAGGCATGTGCCAATAGTAAACCTGTCTCATAGGGATCAAACACATCATTCTCAGCTTCAAGATCAAAAAGCTGTCGATAGGATTCAGCCACTTTTTCTATTCGATCAAACCGTCGGCCTTTTCTTCCCTCGCCTCGATGTTTGCGTAAAGCTTCTATCCTAACATTTATATCAATACCCGCTTCTGTTCCAAGCGGGTCACGTTCTTCCAATAAAGCAGCAATGTCTGCGGCCAATCCTAGTAGATCCTCTTCTTCTGCCATAAGGAGCATATGTGCCAGCCGTGGGTGACATGGTAATTGATGCATCCGCTTGCCATGCTCCGTAATTCTTCCATCCTCTAGTGCTTCAAGTTGGTGCAGGGTATCTCGTGCGGAAAGCCAATGCCCCTTGGGTGGAGGTGTGAGCCAGGTAAGTTGCTCTGGATCCATAATTCCCCACTGTGCAAGATCCAGTACAAGAGAGGCCAGGTCGGCTTCAAGTATCTCAGGTGTCCGATGTTTGGCTAATCTGGAATCCGTGGCTTTTGACCACATTCGGTAGCAAACACCCGGGCTAAGACGGCCTGCCCTTCCAGTTCGTTGATCTGCTGAATCACGTGAAATTTCTACCGTTTCTAATCGTGACAATCCAGATTTTGGATCCCATTTGGACGTACGTCCAAATCCTGTGTCCACCACAATTTTTACTCCCTCAATGGTCAAACTTGTTTCAGCGATTGAGGTAGCCAGCACCACCTTTCGTTTATTTTCTCGATTCGGCATGATCGCTGCATATTGCTTGCCATATGGCAATTGTCCATAGAGCGGATGAATAGCAAAGCCTCGAAGTGATTTGCGCAGAATTTCTTCACATTTCATTATCTCCCCCTGGCCTGGGAAAAAGACTAACACATCTCCGTTGTGATCTTTGACGGCTTGGATCACCACCCGGGCTGTCAGTTCAGGCATCAACTGAAAATCAAGCCCTCCCTGAAACTTAACCTCAACAGGATATTGCTTTCCCTTACTTTCAATAATTGGCGCTTTTAACTTATCGGTAAGTTGAGCCACATTTAAAGTAGCGGACATGATGAGGATTCTGAGGTCAGGTCTCAGAATTTGTTGGGATTCACGACAAAGTGCAAGTGCCACATCGGCATGAATGCTACGTTCATGGAATTCATCAAAGATGACCATCGCAATGCCTTCCAACGAATTGTCCGAATGTAGCATGCGAGTAAGGATCCCCTCTGTGACTACTTCAATTTTTGTTCGGTCGCTGATCTTAGTCTTAAAGCGAATGCGGTATCCAATGGTTTCGCCTGCCTTTTCGTCAAGCAGTTCAGCCATTCGCATAGCAATAGAGCGAGCAGCCAACCGTCTTGGTTCAAGCATAATGATTTTCTTGCCATCAAGCCATAGTGTGTCCAACAGGGCCAATGGCAGTAGTGTGCTCTTGCCAGCTCCAGGAGGTGCATGAACAATCAGGGTAGAGTTCTTATTGAGTTGCTCTTGTACATCAGGTAGGATGTCTGTTATTGGAAGATCTGATTGGAAAGGGTCGAAAGACAAGATGATTGATTTTGAACGTAAAATTAGATTCAATTGGACTGAGTCTGATGTCAACAAGAAATATATATCTGGTAGATTTGGAATAGGAGTAAATAGCCTCGACCAATTTCATCTACCTATGAAAAAAATATTTGAAACCTGATTAATTCGATTATCGAATATTTTCATCACCTGATCAGAATAGCTCGAAATCATTAATTGCCGAAAAGCGACGAGCTTTCGATAAAGGATAAAAAAATGAGAGTATTCATATTGAGTACAGGAAGGTGTGGATTTACTACAATTTTCAAAGCATGTCGCCACATCGAAAATTACACTTGTGGCCATGAGTCATTGTCTAAGAACTTTGGTAAAAAAAAATTTGACTATCCCGAAAATTATATTGAGTCTGATAATAGACTGAGCTGGCATTTAGGTCAGTTGGACTCAATTTTTGGTGATAATGCATTTTTTGTACATTGAAGCGAAATAGGGATAAAGTTGCGGATAGTTTTATGAAGAGATTTAAAGGATCGATTAGCATTATCGACGCATTTTGTAGTGGGATAAGGATGATACTATCGAAAAATCTAGATCAATTAGAGAAGCGAAATGCTTGTTATGATTATACAGGCTACCTCTAAAATCAACTAGCTGAAATAGAGCAATTTATGTTATATTGCATGCAATGTCAAAGAAAACAATAATGAAGTACAAACAGCAAGGAACAAGAGGCCTATTTTCAGAAGATTTCAGATTAGAGAAACTCAGCAGACAAGGAGACCCCTT
>JAAEPI010001235.1 GCA_024232835.1 Cytophagales bacterium | reverse complement strand
GGGCACGCAACTTATCAGATTTTGTTGCAGAGAACTATTAGTCTTCTCCCTTTTGGATGCTTGTAGGACTTAATTAACTCTATTCTATGCAAATACCTTATTCATAATAATAACTATGTTTTCAGATGCATTGTCCCCCGTTATTCTCCCTGCTTTGGTACCGAAATGATTAATTTCACAGACGCGGCCAAGCCATTGTTAACCAAGAAACACCGAGATCACTTACATTCTCAGTTTGGCATTTAGAACTTTCATAATAATCTCAAGGGAATCTATTGGAACGTGTGTTGTAAGATGGGTAGTTGAAGCTTTCCGGTCATAGATCTGTTGCTCATAATGTGTTCTTGCTCAATGTCTCAGGTTGTGATTTTGTCACTGTCTTTCCTACTGTTTTGGCAATTGAAAGAATTTTAGGTTGCACCTTTGTTGAATAAAGAGGAGCCGTTTGGGAGAAAAAGCAGCGCAGTCAAAACAGCACATGTCTGAGCATTGCTTTTACATTACATACGAATTATTGCC
>JAAEPI010001234.1 GCA_024232835.1 Cytophagales bacterium | reverse complement strand
CTAAGACTCGAACCAAGTCTGGGACTATTGGCAATGAGTAAATAGTTTGCCTGATGCAACACGTTTCTAAATCTTGTTGTGCTGAAGATATTTTGTGCTGTCTGAAGCAAGAACAAAAAAAGAGAACGCGATGTGATTTGGAAAAAAGAAATTGAAATGGGGAGCAGAAAAGGAAACGCACAATGAATATTAGAGAATCAAGATGGTTTGCCAGGCACGTAGCTATCTTCAAATTCTTTCTATTCTCTTCAAGTTCCTAAATGAAAACACCATGGAAGCTCAGAGTAATGCATGCAGTGCGATCAATGCATGTGGGTAAACTCACAATCTGAAGGTCATCAATTATGACTAGAGTCTTTTCCTTTGCTATCTTGTTAACGTTCAATAGTTCTTCCAACTTATCAGCAAGTGCAGAGGAACTGTTTAGTTCATCGGTCCAGTGGAGAAGTTCCACCTTTTTCTCCAATGCCAAAATGTCTAGGAACTCTTCCTTGTACTTAAACACCCAGAGTATTTTTGATGGGATGAAATCGATGTACCTCTCTGTGTTGGATACCAACTGCTTGAGGAATGTTGTTTTGCCCTGGACAACAGTGGGGAAAAAACGTTTATTCCATCAGCAATAGAGAGAGAGACTGATGACAGGTACAGCACATAGAAAGAAAAAAAAAGACAGTTCATACACTTCTTGTGGCGCCAAAAAGTAGGCCAACGGAGTTACACTTTAGAAGCAAATCACAGTGGGAAATAATGGGCTCCTTCTCATCCACCAGTTGACAGATGTTCATTGAAAATACACAAGCATGCACACACACACTAAAGGTACTCTATATCCAAATCATCATGGGTTACATTCAGTTTTGCCGAACTTATAAAGCACACATTAACTAATAGGTCCATTTCAAGTTTCTTCAAATGACGAGTATTCACACTCAAGATGCTTGG
>JAAEPI010001233.1 GCA_024232835.1 Cytophagales bacterium | reverse complement strand
TGGGACATATTCGGTAAATCTGTCAAATTGCCATCGGATATTGTCAATTGGCCTCCAAGCTGTTCCTAGATACGTATGAACCATATTTTCTTCAATTTTGTAAACCAGCTTATCTACAACTATGTCATATTCTGACGTTTTTTTCCATGCTTTTCCCAGACATGCCTTTTGTACTTCATTCCTAACTAAATGCAAATGATTTGGTTGATTGGTTTGTGAGGTAAATTTTGTCATCCTTGGATCATTCGTAAGGGTTTCAAGAAAAGTAAGTATCCGGTTTGCTTCGGAAGTATTTTGAATCTCATGGAAAACATCTTGGTAATTAAACCTCCACCATTTCAGCGTTGCCGTGACGCGAAGAAGGTAACGTTCAAATTCCTGGAAATCTTTGACCATTATCAGTAGAGATGAGGTTGCTTTTGACCCGATGGTTGGCACTGCACCCTGCCGGATCTTTATAATCTGATGTAAATCACTCACCTTATTTGCATTTATCAGAGATGAGGTTGTTTCTAGCCCAAAGCTTGGCACTATGTCCTGACAGATTGTTGCGAACAGTTGTGCATCATTCACTTTGTTAGCAATGCTCTCTAAATAGCCTAGTGCGTGATTTGCTCTGTCATT
>JAAEPI010001232.1 GCA_024232835.1 Cytophagales bacterium | reverse complement strand
TATTTCCACAGATTCTGCTGACGAGCCCTTTTTTGATGTTTGAGACTTAAACATCAACCCGGAAATATCTAGCATGATCCCTAAAGTTAAGAAATGAGGTCAATTGTATGATTAGAGTGAGGAAATCAGACGGATTGATAGTGGGGCAAGAAAATGGTATGCAAATTCTAAATTGTACGGATATGCCTAGACATCAGTGGATAGTTGAGAGTGACAAGTGGGAAGTAGCTATGAATGTAAATCAATGTGATTTTGAGCCCGAAATCCTTGTTAGAAATGATCGTGTTTTCTTGGGAGTTGAGCAGGGGGTATTTGTTCTTGATATGAACACAGGCGCTATTGTTAGTGATGTTGCAAGTATTTCATCAGTAAAATGGGTTGAAGGTGGTGCATCCTCTCTAGTTTTATTTGCTGCTGAAGATGAGGTGATTGCACTTGAAAATTTGGGGCAATTTCTATGGCGAAAAAACTTATCCGATATTATTGAAATGACTGATATTGAGAATGATAATCTAGTTATTACTGATATTTCGGGTAATAAATATATCCTCAGCCTATTGGATGGGAGTGATGTGAAACATTAGGCCAAGGCAATGGGGTCAGACCTGGACATTGGACAAAGTGCAAATGACTAACCATATCCACCAAACGATTTTAAATAGTTAAGCAACACCCAAAGCAACAACGATCTTTGACAACCGCATACACTAAACAAGCAGGATGCAGCGAGACGCAGCGGCGAAGAAAGCTACATTGCCGCAGCGTCTCCATCATCCTGAAAATGCATTGAAGTCGATATCACCTACGACAAGGTCGGTAATGTAC
>JAAEPI010001231.1 GCA_024232835.1 Cytophagales bacterium | reverse complement strand
TCATCCCCCCACGCTGGCAGCGTCTGGGCTAATGTTCAATGGCAGCTGGAGAGGGTAGGGTGAGCCAGACAGGCTCCGACCGGCTGCACCCTCAAGGGGTTTCTGCTCGTAATCAGGGTCATCTTGGACCTGTCAAATACAGCTAACATTCGAGAGGAGAAGAGGAGAGGAGAGGAGAAATGAAGAGAAGAGAAGAGAAAAGAAGAGAAGAGAAGAGAAGACAGACTAGAACGTTTTTTATTGTCACTACTCATGCGGTATCTCCAAGGTTTCCAGGGCCAAGACTCGCTATCAACACTCTAGCAGCACTAGATAAAGGCATCAGCAGCATGTGCAGGCAGCCATATATACTGTATACGTAGCTGGCAGCCATATACAGTGATGGCCAAAAGTATTGGCACCCCAGAAATTCCGTCAGATAATGACCAATTTCTCCCAGAAAATGATTGCAATCACAAATGCTTTGATATTAAAATGTTCATTTAATTTTTCTTCAATGGAAAACCAAAAAAAGAATAGTCAAAAAGCCCAATTGAATATAATTCCACACCAAACATAAAAAAGGGGGTGGACAAAAGTATTGGCACCCTTTGAAAAATCATGTGATGCTTCCCTAATTTGTGTAATTAACAGCACCTGTTACTTACCTGTGGCACATAACAGGTGGTGGCAATAACCAAATCACACTTGCAGCCAGTTAAAATGGATTAAAGTTGACTCAACCTCTGTCCTGTGTCCTTGTGTGTACCACATTGAGCATGGAGAAAAGAAAGAAGACCAAAGAACTGTCTGAGGACTTGAGAAGCAAAATTGTGAGGAAGCATGGGCAATCTCAAGGCTACAAGTCCATCTCCAAAGACCTGAATGTTCCTGTGTCTACCGTGCGCAGTGTCATCAAGAAGTTTAAAGCCCATGGCACTGTGGCTAACCTCCCTAGATGTGGACGGAAAAGAAAAATTGACGAGAGATGTCAACTAAAGATTGTGCGGATGGTGGATAAAGAACCTCGACTAACATCCAAACAAGTTCAAGCTGCCCTGCAGTCCGAGGGTACAACAATGTCAACCCGTACAACCCGTACTATCCGTCGGCGTCTGAATGAAAACGGACTCTATGGTTGGATACCCAGGAAGACCCCACTTCTGACCCAGAGACATAAAAAAGCCAGGCTGGAGTTTGCCAAAACTTACCTGAGAAAGCCAAAAACATTTTGGAAGAATGTTCTCTGGTCAGATGAGACAAAAGTAGAGCTTTTTGGGAAAAGGCATCAGAGATTTTACAGGAAAAAAAAACGAGGCCTTCAAAGAAACGGTCCCTACAGTCAAACATGGCGGAGGTTCCCTGATGTTTTGGGGCTGCTTTGCTGCCTCTGGCACTGGACTGCTTG
>JAAEPI010001230.1 GCA_024232835.1 Cytophagales bacterium | reverse complement strand
TGGGACATCGTTATCTAGAATAATTTCCTGCTCTAATAGATCCGTTTTTCCGATGTCATCTTCATTCTCGGCGAAAATATCTCTAAATTCAGATATTAATGTTTTAATTTCATCTAGCTCACCTCCCGTTACCAAGTGTGATAATTTGTCAAGTTCCAGTTTTTGATAAAGTTCTGAAATATTATCCCACCGGACTCGTGTTTTGAGTTCAGGACCGCTAACGTTATCAGTAACGTCGCTGGGTTTAACGTCAACGTTTAACGTTTCACAAATTTCATCCCTAGCAACGTGCATAGCAACACCCTGTTTAATTTCAAGAGAGGATGCCCTCTTGCAATTTACAGCTTTTTTATCGGCAAAATTAAATGTTAAAACCTCATCGCTGTTAAACGTGGTGAAACTCGCTAGGTTTTGTAATCGATGAAATCTGACCGGCATTTCAGAGGTGTTAATAATCTTCAGACGTGTCTGACCTTTACAGACATTCACAAGGGCTGGGTCGAGTATCACGTGATCAGAATTATGTAATGGTTCTGCCGCACCAGTGATAGACATATGAACTCGCTTGGAAGCCTTATTACCAACTTTTAATTGGCATGCAATCAATGCCTCTCGATGTGGACCAATTTCAGTAGTTTTGGAACATTGCAAAACAAACGGTGCACTGCTATTTGAATTGGAAGTCTTAAATAAAGGTAACTTGCAATCACCAATTTTAAACGTCAATTGCTTGTAATTTAATACACAATTGTATGATTCAAGTATATCTCTCCCAATTATAAACTTGTGTCGATCTAGACTGTCCACAACATACACCCTAATAGCATCCGAAAAATCACCTATGCACAAATCAATTATTGTCGAACCTACAATATTCAATTTATTTCCTGTTACGCCGGTGACAGAGATATTATCAACATCAATCTCATGGCTTTCACTTAGTAGAGATTTGTCACATAGAGATATACCTGCTCCACTATCAACTAAACCGTAGCAACG
>JAAEPI010001229.1 GCA_024232835.1 Cytophagales bacterium | reverse complement strand
GTCAATTATCGGCCCATTTCAAGTAAACCCATTTTCATGTTTTATGTCTTCCCCCCTAGCTACAGTTGAAAAATCAAATTCAGTGGACAGAAGAATAATTTTAGACATGAGTTTCCCTGAAGGCAAATCTGTTAATGACGGTATCCCCAAAAAGCAATATTTAGGTGAACCTTACATGTTGAAACTACCAAGGGTTGACGATATTGCAGCTTTGATCAGGAAAAAGGGGGTAGGTTGTGCAATTTTCAAACATGACCTCAAATCAGCATATAGGCAGTTAGTCCGAGCTGATTATGGTGATGTCCATCTGTTAGGTTTCACTTGGAACAATGATTTGTATTTCGATCTTACCCATCCTCAGGGCTGTAGGTCAGCAGCTTTATGTTGCCAAAGAACTTCCTCGGGTATTGTTCACATTTTCAAGAAATTCGATAGTGATTATGAAGCTGTTAATTATTTGGACGATTTGATTAGGGCAGAAAAGTGGTCCAAAGCTCACCAGGTATTTGATGATCTTGGTAAGGTTTTAGTTTTGTCTGGAGTGGAGGAAGCACTAGAGAAAGCCACAGGTCCTAATGTGGAAATGGTGGGTCTAG
>JAAEPI010001228.1 GCA_024232835.1 Cytophagales bacterium | reverse complement strand
TTGGCTAAGGAAGTCAATTTCTGACAGTGAATTTCTGCTAGCTGACCAATACAAAATTTTCCGATCTGACAGATCTAATAAAACACATCCTCCAGATCCTGACAATCCTACAAGATTTAGAAGGAATGGAGGGGGTGTCTTGATTGCTGTGAGAACTGATTTACAGCTGACTTCCAAGGAAGTAAAGCTGGAAAGTGGTGCAGAAATGATTGCAGTTGAATGTACAACAGTTACTGGGTTTAAGTTTATCATTTGTACATGTTATCGCGTGGGCACCCTGGGAATGGTAAATCACGATAAAATTGTTAGTTCCATCCGTAGTCTCTCGAAAAGAAGAAAACTGAGTAAAATATATGTTTTAGGGGACTTCAACTTAGGTAGTGTATCATGGGATGTGTTGACCAGTGCTGTACCTATTGAGCAGTCTTTTGTCAACTCATTTGTTGATCTGGGATTGATCCAGTGTATAAATCAGCCAACACACCAGAAAGGTAATATCCTAGATATACTCCTTACTAACTCTGAAGCCAGCATAGCTGATCTTCAAGTACTAGATAAGGATAGTGTATGTAGGTCTGATCATTTCCCCATCAATTTTAAGATTAAGATAAAAGTATGCAAGAAGAAACCTATCAAACGTGTATGTTACAACTATAAAACTGCTAACTGGGACAAGCTAAATCATGA
>JAAEPI010001227.1 GCA_024232835.1 Cytophagales bacterium | reverse complement strand
ATCTATTCATAAGAACATGGAGAAACGGAAACGGGGATATATTCTGGGTGGATGCCAATGTGATAGAGGAATTACGCCCGAAAAACTAAAGAATAAAACTCTTGTAACTTACTTTCCGCGGAAAATGAATTCCCTTTTTCATCATTTTCTCAGAAGCTACCTCGCCAATATTTTTCCTCTGAGATCCCGAGCAGGGTCAATATTTCCATTTGAACATCTGACAAGGAGTCCCTGTATTCATCGACAACCTTACCATCTTGAATCATTAGGTGAGTACATGTATTTTCAAACCGGTCAAACACTTTCGCTGTTGTGGGGTGATATGCGAGGCGATGTTCGGGGTACACGGGCAGGGCGTCAATCTTGGCTCTCTTCATCCCTTGACGTATTTCGCGTTCTATTACGGCCTGGAAAATGAGCGCCAAAAACAGCACAAACATCATTGATTCTACCCGCTCGATTTTTTTGAACAGTAATGGGGCCGCTAAGATGATGTGTTTGAACAGCCAAAATCGTTTCTCGAGATGTGGCTGGTACTTGTAGGCAACTAAAGCCTCCTTGGCCGTCAAGTTTTTGTCTGTGCATAGGACCGGGAAGACGCCATCCACGTTCTCTTCACCTTTGATTGCCATTTTACTTCGCGTCCACGACAAAGAATAGATGGTTTTGCATCGAGTTTCGTATTTTGTGTTTTTTCCAGGTCTTCCCTTTCCAACCTGCTTCACTTCTGATTCTTTCACCTCCAGAATGTTCAGATGATAAAGGTGCGTCACCTTGTGTTGATCTAATATCTGAATGGCTCGCTCCAAAATCTGTTCTCTAGTTTTTAGCCGACGGGTGTTGATTCTTCCCATTAAATTTTTCAGCGCCCGTTCCGCCTTTCCCAGCCGCGCTTCACGATTTGAACGGTCGCGTTTTCTCTTCTCTGTCGAGTGGATCCAGTAAATGAGGTAACCTCGTTTATTGCAGACATAGTTTCCATGAAAACAGGAGAAGGTTTCGGT
>JAAEPI010001226.1 GCA_024232835.1 Cytophagales bacterium | reverse complement strand
TAGACATAGCATGGCTGAGTGGAAAGTACGGGCCAGATGAGTTTCGGGGTGTTGTGGAATTTTGTCAGGCTTTGCGATCTTCCGAACTGATACCATTTGACATCCTTCGGGCCACTGATGCTTCTTTTCTCAAGTTCAGCTTTATAGGCGGTTAAATACTCCCAACACAAGGGGTACTTGTTCTGCATATCTTCTTCAGAAAGAATAGTGGCTTGATTCCCTGAAATCGAATAAGGGAAAATGATGGCTGAATTAGGGGAAAGTGTATCAAAAAGATTGAACGACAAATCATAAATGCACGGAAGCAGAATAGAACGTTCAATTTCCCACGTTATTCCACGTTTTTCAAAAAGAATGCTATTTTCTCTTTGCTCTATTGGCGTGACAATGTAAATTTTATCGGCGCTTGTCTGGAGACCGACAGGAATATCGGCGATCTCTTTTAATGGGATAATATCATTGTCTCGAATCTTCTCAAATAATGTGCTTGCGGCTGTTGAAAGGAAAACCCAAGGAATGTCTGTATAATCGGAGGTGTTATACTGAATTGAGGGGGTTGAGCGAAAGATGTGCTCTTCACTCAAGGCAGCAATTCTTTTAACGGAAAATCTTTCTCGCTCTTGCTTATCAAGGATCAAAATCGCCGTATAGGTTGATCTGCCTGGAAATACTTGAGTTACTCCAAAGTGTATGATTTTGGAAAGGTTTGCATGGGAGGTGATAGCAGTTCGAAGTTTTCGACCTCCTTTGACAATGAAGAATTTATGAGGAACAATATAACCAATAATCCCTTGCGCATGAGTAAGCTGTATCGCCCGCTCAATAAACAAATAGTATTTATCGATATTATCCTTTCTTCCTACAGAATACGGTGATTGCTTACTTTGATAATATGTAATTTCTTGATTGAAGTGTTTAACGAGCCTTTGGATCCTCACATAGGGTGGGTTTCCAATGATCGCGTCAAAGCCATTTTGTGT
>JAAEPI010001225.1 GCA_024232835.1 Cytophagales bacterium | reverse complement strand
GGTCCTATTCAGTCTTGGCGGTTCCTTCTTCTGCATGACACGAAAAGGTCCAACGTTAATAACGGACCCATTCTTGATCACCCAGCGTAGTTCAGGCTCAGCCTCGATCTTCTCTCGCAGTTTGCTAACAAGTCTCCGATGAGCCTCAAGCTGCTCTTTCGTCCGATTTGGAGAAACAAATAAGTTGTTTCTTGCTTTACTACTATGATGCCGATATAGATTTGGTACTCTTCTCAATACCCTTTGAACAAGACAAGGCTTACTCAAGGTAATTTTTATCGGGGGATTGTGATCATTATGTCCAATTTTTTCCCATTTAATCAAGTCCGCATCATTAACCTCGCAATCATCCAGTACATCCATAACGAGGTGGTCATAGTCACGCCATTCATGTTCTTCCCATTCTCCTATAAAATCACATTTTGCTCCAAAAAGCATGAAGCTGCTTTTCTTTTCATGCATAAATTTCTCCTTCTTCCGTTCAGTTTTTATTGATTTGGAAACTGCGCTAGTGATAACTTTGTCAAACTAGGGGAACTTGCTTTTCCGAACTCAGTAGCTCTGATGAAACAGGCTCTTGTTTCGTCTTATCAATGGTAGATCTTAATGAGTTCACGGCATTTACTGCTTTATTCTCACTCTCTTCTTTTGCTTTAATCAGTTCTTGCATAGTAGCAAAGTGATCACCGTGGATTTTCTCCATCCACTTCAGTGCTGCAGATAGATCGGAGGCGAAGCTAAATACGGCTTTGGCTAAATCCTCTCGCGTGTTGGCCCTACGGGACAAATTTTCAAGCGTCCAATCTTTTCCATCCGTCAGTTTCTTTAAGCGATCATCTCTATCAGTTTTAGATTTTTTCACAAATTTGGTCATTTCTTCAAACAAATACATGGCTGT
>JAAEPI010001224.1 GCA_024232835.1 Cytophagales bacterium | reverse complement strand
TTTCAATAATTTCCGGCCCAATATCTTCTCCTATCAAATCTCCTGTCAGTTCTATTTTTAAAATTCCGTCAATGGTATCATTAGTGTACGTCATGGTAATTTCTTGTTAGGGCACTTCTCTCTTATACAATTAGCATGAAGAACAAGTGAATGATGAATAACATTGAATTGTAGCAGTTCTCCAACTGTATTCTGAATATTCTGTATTCTTGGGTCACAAAATTCTTGAACTTGGTTGCAATCTGTACAAATAATATGATCATGCTGTCGGTAGCCGAATGATTTTTCGTATTGAGCAATCGCGCGATCAAATTGATGTCGAATCACCAAATTGCATTCGGTAAGCAAATCCAAGGTATTGTACACGGTAGCACGACTGACTCGATAATTCTTATCCTTCATGTTGACATAAAGGGATTCCACATCAAAATGGCCGCTCTTTGAATAAATTTCTTCCAAGATTGCATATCGCTCTGGAGTCTTGCGTAGACTCTTTGTTTCTAAAAAAGAAGTGAAGATATTTTTTACCTCCTCGTATGTATTTGCTGCTTTCATCCTTTTGCAAATATACCAGACAAGTGGGTTAAAAGATTCTGGAAATATTGACAACTCCTTGGACAACCTCCAATTTCTCTATTAAGGTGTCAAGATGTCGAGTGTGATTAA
Source organism: Cytophagales bacterium (assembly GCA_024232835.1). Lineage (GTDB taxonomy): Bacteria > Bacteroidota > Bacteroidia > Cytophagales > Cyclobacteriaceae > JAAEPI01. Next base: position 4,510 of record JAAEPI010001224.1, on the reverse strand, counting down.
TATATAGATGAATCTCACCTTCAAAAATTCCCCCTTCTGTATTGATGGTAATTGATCTCATGTTTACTTTTAGTTCTCCTGATATCACATTGGAAATATCATTTATAAGACCGATTCGATCGGTTCCGAGTAGTTTAACGCCCACCTCAAAAGACTTGTCTTGTCTGGAGGTCCACTTAGCTTTGATGATCCGATAGCCATAATGGGATAAAAGCTCAGCAGCATTTGAGCAGGTTGTCCTATGTACTTTAATTCCCTCACTCACGGTTACAAATCCAAACACATCATCACCAGGTATCGGGTTGCAACAAGCTGCGAACTTATAATCAAGCACATCCATGTCCTCTCCAAGGAGAAGTAGGTCATGGTCGTTCTTTGTGGTCTTTCTTAAATTATCGTGAGCTTCTGTCGAATGTGATGGCCTTTTTTGAATGAGGCTTTTCTCGTCAAGTACCTGCTTATAAAATTGCTTGATTTGTTTATGCTCTATTTTCCCTGTCCCTACGTTGAAATAAAGCTCAGAAACAGTTTGCAACTTAAAATGAGAAGCAAGTCCGTTTAATTCATCAGATGTGAGCCTCTTTTTTAGCTGTCCGAGCTTTCGTTGAATGATTTCCTTTCCGGCATCCTCAACTTCTTTGCGTTCTTCCTTTAAGGCATCTTTTATTTTTGCTTTTGCTTTTGAGGTGACCACATACTCCAACCAGCCCTCATTTGGTTTTTGCTTTTTTGAATTTAATATCTCAACCTGATCACCGTTGCGAAGTTTGTGGTTTAATGGTACTAGCTTTTGATTTACTTTCGCACCCAAACAATGATAGCCGACCTCTGAATGAATATCAAAAGCAAAATCCAACGCTGTTGCTCCTCCGGGCAGAGTTGTTAAATCACCTTTTGGTGTGAAAACGAAGACCTCATCCTGAAAGAAATTGGATCGAAAGTCATCTACAAATTCAATTGCTGAGGATTTATCTTGTTCAAGTATCTCTCTCACTTTACCAATCCACATTTCTAATCCCATATCCGCATCAGAAACTCTCTTGCTGTCTTTATATTTCCAATGAGCTGCATATCCTCTTTCAGCTATATCATCCATTCTATTGGTTCGAATTTGCACTTCTACCCATTGTCCTTTGGAACTCATTACCGTAGTATGGAGTGATTCATATCCATTCGCTCTCGGAGTGCTCACCCAATCTCTTAATCGGTCAGGATTTGGTTGATAGAAATCTGTTACTACGGAATAGATCTGCCAGCAGGCTGCTTTTTCTTTTTCAATATCTGTGTCAACAATAATCCTGATTGCAAACAAGTCATAAACCTCCTCGAAGCTTACGTCTTGGTGTCGCATCTTATTCCAGATCGAATAGATTGATTTTGGGCGCCCCTTGATATCGAATATATACCCCAGATTAACTATTTCCTCTTTTATGGGTCTTATAAACTGCCTTATAAATCGATCCCGAATATCTTTCGAAAATTTTATTTTTTCGGAGATTTCTTTGTAGGCATTCATGTCTGTGAATTTCAATGAGAGGTCCTCCAATTCAGATTTAATATTATAGAGACCTAACCGATGTGCCAGCGGAGCGTACAAGTAGATTGTTTCATTCGCTATCTTCAACTGCTTATGCCTTGGCATACTCTCAAGTGTTCTCATATTGTGCAGCCGATCAGCAAGTTTGATGAGTATCACCCGGACATCATCTGAGAGGGTCAGAAGCATTTTTCTGAAATTCTCAGCTTGCTGTGAACTACCTTGTTCAAATACACCCGAGATCTTGGTGAGTCCATCAATAATCTTGGCAACTTTCTTTCCGAAATCTGCCTCAACCTCTGGGATCGATATTTCAGTGTCCTCAACTACATCATGAAGTAGCGCACAAACTATGGATGTAGTGCCAAGGCCAATCTCATCTACACAGATTTGAGCTACTTCAAGAGGGTGAAATATGTATGGCTCACCTGACTTTCTTCTCATATCAGCATGCGCTTCCATGCTGGTAGTAAATGCTCTTTTAATTTCCTTTGTGTCGCCTTTTTTTAGGAATGGTTTGCTATGTCTAAGAAGGCGCCTATACCTTCTGACAATTTCCTTTTTCTCTAATTCCAAATCTTCATCAACTACCATCTAACATTCTCTTGAAGTATTGAAATATTTTTCTAACTTTGCCGTCCAATTTGCGGATGTGGCGAAATTGGTAGACGCACTAGACTTAGGATCTAGCGCCGCGAGGCTTGGGGGTTCGAGTCCCTTCATCCGCACTAAAAAGTAACCCTCTTCCGTGTAATCATGTAAGAGGGTTTTTATTTTATCAACTAAAATATTTGTCACTTGGAAATTACTCTAGATAAGACAGACAAAACTGAAGGCTTAATTAAAGTTAACTTAAAGGAGGCTGATTATCAGCCTGCGGTCAACCAAAAAGTAAAGGAATACAGTAAAAAAGCTAACATTAAAGGTTTTCGGCCTGGTAAAGTGCCGGAAAGCATGATTAGATCCATGTATGGAAAATCATTAATGGTAGAAGAAATTAATCATATGGTTGGTCATAAACTTTCAGACTATCTCAAGGAAAGTGATCTACAATTTCTTGGGGAACCACTTCCAAATCGGGAAAAAGCAGACGCCATTGATTGGGAAACTCAAAAAGACTTTGTGTTTGAATACAGCATTGGATTTGCAAATGACTTTGAGTTGAAGATTGACAAAAAAGTCAAAACAGAGCGATACAAAATAAAGATTGATGAGGATGTGACCAACGAGACTATTGAAAATCTACAACGCCAATTTGGGGAACCCGAGGTGGTGGAGATTGTTGAGGAAAAAGATTTCGTATATGGTCCAATAGTCTCTGCTGATGAGTTAATTAATAAAGAGCTTAAAATTGACATGAAGGAGCTCGAAAAGGGTGCCTGGAAAAAATTCAGGAAATCTAAAGTTGCTGATAAAATTTCGATAGAAGCAAAGAAATTATACAAAAGCCCTAATCTTCTAAAACATCAGCTTGGTCTGACAGATGAAGAATACAAGAAAATTAAAGGTAGGCTCTCAATTACCATCCAAGGAATAGAGCGGATCAAAGAAGTGCCCGTAGATCAGGCTCTTTTTGACAAAACTTTTGGTGAAGGTACCGTTGACTCACTGGATACCTTCAAAGAAAAAGTAAAAGAAGCAGTAAGTAAAAATTACATAAGCGAGGAGTCACAGTTTTTTAATTTTAAGCTCCGAGAGCGGCTTATAGATAAAGCTAAAATTGTGCTGCCTGACAACTTCCTCAGAAAATGGCTAATGGAGATAAACGAAGAGATGACTGAGGAACTTCTAGAGAAGGAGTATGCTTCCTACGCTAAAGAGCTCAAATGGTCATTGATCAGAAACAACCTTGTGAAAACTCAGAATATTGAAATAGATAATGAAGAGGTGTTACAGGAAGCTAAAACTCTAATCCGAAACCAATTTGCTGCATCAGGGATGGGAGAAGGCATGGAAGATCAATTGGACAACTTTGCAAATAATTACCTACAAGGGGAGAATGGTGACAACTACATGAAAGTCTTCAGTCAGGTTCAGAACCGACGAGTGATGGATTTCCTAGAAAGTGAAATCACCATCAAAGAAAAAGAGGTATCCTTGGATGCATTTAGAAAAATGACCTGATTTCGTGAACTAGTTGATAAGTTTAATAGTTAACAAATTGGATTTATAAAAAATCGGACATGTTTCTCGGTTTTGAGTATGCCCGTTTTTCTATCAAAAACAGTCCCAATAGCTGGGACTTTTCTATTTTTACATGATTTAGCTAATTTATACCCATGATTAACAAAGAAGAATTCAAAAAATTCGCCAAGGATCACAAGGTAGGCACGACTACATTTGATGCGTATGCCAATCACGTCGAGAATATGACTCGTGCTGTTATTGAGGAGCGTCCAACAAATTTTAGAGAAATCGATGTATTCTCTCGTTTGATCATGGATCGCATAATTTTCTTAGGAATGGCAGTAGATGATAATATTTCAAACATTATAACTGCGCAATTGCTCTTTTTAGAATCAGTTGACCCAAAACAGGATATACTTCTCTATGTAAACAGTCCAGGTGGGTCTGTATATGCCGGGCTGGGGATGTACGATACGATGCAATACGTTGGTCCAGATGTGGCTACCATTTGTACCGGAATGGCTGCTTCAATGGCTGCTGTACTTCTTGCGGGTGGAGCAAAAGATAAGCGCTCTGCTCTACCGCATTCCAGAATCATGATTCATCAGCCTTCAGGTGGTATGCAAGGGCAGTCCAGAGATATGGAAATTACCTTGAAACAAATGGTGGAACTCAGAAAAGATCTTTATACAATTCTGTCAGATCATTCGGGCAAGACTTACAAAGAAATAGAAAAAGATTCCGACAGAGATTATTGGATGAGGGCTCAGGAGGCTAAGGATTATGGCCTTATAGACGAAGTATTGAAGAAAAAGTAGTCAGCGGCTAGTTGTTGATAAGCCGACT
>JAAEPI010001223.1 GCA_024232835.1 Cytophagales bacterium | reverse complement strand
TAATTATCATTTGGAAGCTCCCGAATTTACCAAAACTTTCATATGGGATGTTCAGGATCTGGATGCTCCATTGTTTCTTGGTACGTTCGTTCATAGCACGGTTTCTATAGATCATAATCTCTACATAGTAGATGACATGGTATTCCAATCTAACTACACCAGTGGTCTGCGAATTCTTGATATTTCAGATATTGCCAACGCTAATTTAGAGCAGCTTGCATTTTTTGATACCTACCCTGAAAATGATGATCCTCATTTCCTCGGAACTTGGAGTAATTATCCTTTTTTTGATAGTGGCGTTGTGCCAGTTAGTGATTTTACTAGGGGTCTGTTTTTGGTTATGCCGAGGTATGATGAATTTATCCTTGGGTTAAATGAAGCTAATCCTTTAAATGATTTAAAAGTGTATCCAATCCCAGCCAGAGATTGGATTACAATTGAATCTAGTCAGCTAGAGAATTATTCCATATTTGCGATTCATTCGTTAGGAGGAAGAGTAACTGCAACCGGAGAGCTCACTCCTAATAATAGAATTGACGTGAGCCAATTAAAGAGGGGGATGTATCTTCTTACCATTAAAAGTGAACGAATGAATCCAATAACTCGGCGGATACTTATTGACTAGTTTTTTGAGAGTAAAGAATAAGCTTCTGCCTTTCCATCAAACAAAACTTTGGTACGCACCCATGTATCATCGAAAAAATCCGATGTTCGGTAGGCTTCTAATGCCTCTTCTGAATCCCACTTACTGAAGGTGTAAAACACACTGGAGTCAGACACATCAGCACAAAGTTCAACATGCTGGCAACCGGGGAAATTTTGAATTTTGGTTTGTACCTCGTCAAAGAGAAGTTTGAATTCTTCTACTTTCGATTGATCGAAAGTCATTCGTACAATTCGAATAAGCATATTAGCTGGGATTAAATTCGATGAGGACGGGTGTTTCCATTCGGAGACCCAGAAGATCAGAAGCACGTCCTTTATTGATGCCTATTTCTAAAAATCCGTAGGCATTGAAAAGAACAAAGCAATCACCGGATTCTACATCATTGAAATTATTATGAAACTGCTGGAATTGCTCACGAGCAAATTGAATTCTGTAATTGGGATTTCCACCCAGTAGTTTGGCGATAGTATCAAAGTCGCTTTTGTTGATATTGGTGACCAAATTACCATAATGATCAACATGAATGACTTGACCCACGATTTCTCTTTTGGTTGCCTTTAGTTGTCTGTTAACTCTCGTTTGTAATTGTGCTATAGGATTTCCCAGTGCATTCAGTGATTCGCCATTGGCAAGTCGGCTGACAGCTTTGGAAAGAAAGTCCCGAGCAGGGAAAGTGGATGTACTTCCTTCTAATTCTACACTTTGTGTTGGGGGGTATACATCAATTAAACTAAAAATACCTGAATCATGACTGACGAAATAATGATCATTCAATCTTACGGCCACTAACGAGTCAAATCCTTTTTGGACTGGATCCACAGCGATCAGATGAACAGTTTCTGAAGGGAAAGAAGGATACGACTGCTTTATCACATAGGCTGCATGTGCAATGTCGTGGCGTCTGATATTGTGCGAAATATCGATAATCAATTGATCTGAATTTTGTGAGAGTATTGCCGCTTTCACCGCTGCTACATAGTGATCTTCTTCACCAAAATCTGACATAAATGTGACAGCAGCCATGCAGTAATAGAAAATATTTTTTACTTTGTACAAACTTAAAAAACAATCATAGCCATTTGTTAGAAAAGATAATAACACTCGAAAATATTTCCCTCGTCGATTTCCTTGGTGTAGAAAATGAGAACATTAAGGAAATAGCCTCTGCGTTTCCTGAGAGTAAAATTTTAAGTCGAGGGAATGAAATTCAGATAAAGGGTACTGCACCACAAATTCTAGAAATCAACAAGCTTTTGGATTCGCTTCTTGGTCATTATCATAAGTTCGGAAAAGTCTCAAACGACAATATCAAAGAGTACCTTCAGAATGGTGAGCAGACAAATGAATTTGGCAAGGAAGAAAATATACTTGTTTTTGGAACTCGTGGCTCCAAGATTGCTCCAAAAACAGCTAATCAGGTCAAATTAGTAAAAGCAGCAAAAAAGCAGGATTTGGTTTTTGCTTTGGGCCCAGCCGGCACTGGTAAGACGTACGTTTCAGTGGCACTAGCTATGCAAGCATTGAAGAATAAAGATGTGAAGAAGGTCATTGTCACACGACCAGCCGTGGAGGCAGGAGAGAATTTAGGATTTCTCCCTGGAGATTTGAAAGAAAAAATTGACCCCTATCTGAGACCAATTTTTGATGCGCTTCACGACATGATTCAAGGAGAAAAATTACATCACTATATGGAGACCGGCGTTATTGAGATTGCACCTCTGGCATACATGAGGGGCCGAACGCTAAATAATGCGTTCATTCTACTGGATGAAGCGCAGAACACAACACCCATGCAGATAAAAATGTTTCTGACTAGAATTGGTCCGAATTCGAAAGTGATTGTAACTGGAGATCGCACTCAAGTGGACTTACCACCAAGACAGGAATCGGGGTTGATACAAGCAGTGGAAATCTTAAAGGGAGTAAAGGGAATTGGATTTGTAGAGCTTGATGAAAAAGATGTGGTGCGGCATCCTCTTGTAAAGGATATTATAAAGGCGTACAAAAAACATATCGAAAACTTGTAATTACTTTATTACTCGATCAATGTGTTTGATATATTTCTCTGCACCACCAGATTTATAACCCGTTCGCAAAACAACACGCTGATTGGCCTGAGCGATAAGAATTGTGGGAAAACCGGCCACACTAAACTTTCTTGCATAGTTGCTGTTTTTGATTTTTACGTCCTGGGGTTGATGAGTTCTTCTCGGGAAATCCAATTTTAGCAACACAAGATTTTCTTCTGCGTATTCCTTGAATTCTGCTTGACTAAAAACCTCCCGGTCAAGTTTTTTACACCATCCACACCAATCAGATCCTGTGAAGTTGATGAGCACATGCTTGTTCTCATTTCTGGCTTTTATGAACGCTTGCTCATAATCAGTCACCCAAACAACATCATCAACTGGTGCAACGAACCCAAAGGATGTAAATACTAATAGAGAGGAAAGGAATAATAGCTTCATGACTTCAAATTTAGCTATCCTAATGCAAAAATGAAACCAAGGATTGTAGGGATTATGTCATTTACTAGGAATTGCTAATTCAAATGCGTACCTTGATGCGCAACGGTATATATTATGTACACATGGACTCGATTTCCGTTCGTTCGGTTGGTTTTTGCTGGAATATCAGGAATTCTTCTTTATGATAGATTTCCTTATCTGTGGTCGTCCCCCTTGTTGCCCTTTCTGATTCTTTTAGCTATTTTTTTAATCCTTACCTTAATTAGTCGATGGGTTAAATTTTCTTCGATTTCGTTTCCGCAAGGAATTACTTGTCTGGTAATCATCGGGCTTTCTTTTGGATGGATTTCAAAAGCTAATCAATCATTGAGCGATCCTTTGCACTGGCGAAATTACGAAAGTAGAATTGTAGCTTTCGAAGGTGTGGTGGTCTCAGATGTGCTTGATAAATCCTCCACAAAAAGGTACTCGGTTCGAGTAACCACTGTGAATTCAAAAGATTCAACCAGTATTCAAAACGGACAACTCCATTTGTATGTGAAGAAATCAAAGGAAAACATCCTGTTGAAATATGGAGATGTAATTCGTGTATATGCCACACCTTCTCAAATTGCGCCACCTACCAATCCCGAAGAGTTCAACTACTCAGCATATGTAGCTAGACAACAGATTCATGGACAATGCTTTGTGTCACCTGATCGAGTGGAGGTAGTCGGACACAGACCAGAATTATGGGTGCTGGATCGTGCATTTAAGATTCGGAAGCAGTTGAAGAGTCAGATTGAACGCTACCTTCCTGAAACTGAGACTCGTGCCATTGCAATGGCTCTTTTGATTGGTGTCAAGGATTTTTTGTCCGATGATTTGAAGACGGCCTATGCCTCGGCTGGAGCCATGCATGTATTGGCCGTGTCGGGGCTGCACGTTGGCATCCTGTACATGATATTACTAGGATTTTTAAAGCCTCTGGAAAAATGGAAAGGTGGAAACGTAATCATCGCTGTGATTGCCATTTTGGTAATATGGAGCTATACGTTTGTTACTGGGATGTCTCCTTCGGTACTGCGAGCAGCAACAATGTTTACTGTTTTTGCAACGAGCAAGGCTATAAACCGAGAAAGCAATATTTATAATTCGCTTGGAATTGCGGCATTCATTCTGATGATGGTCGATCCCAATCTGATTTTTGAGGTAGGATTTCAATTGTCTTTCCTGGCGGTTACCGGGATTGTGTACCTCCAGCCAAAGATTTATCATCTACTTTACATTGAGAATAGGTTTCTTGAAAAAATATGGGTGATCACGGCAGTTTCCATTGCGGCTCAGATTTCCACTTTACCGCTTACGATCTATTACTTTCATCAATTCCCAACTTATTTTTTCTTATCCAACTTGGTTGTGATTCCGGGAGCGATGGTCATAATGATCGGTGGTATTGCAATGCTGGTTTTTGGAGGTATTGTAGATGGGGTGGGGGTCGCTTTGGGGTTTGCGCTTCATTGGATCATTTGGTTTATGAATGGTGTCGTGACATTCATTGAGCAAATCCCAGGCAGCTTGATTACCTGGCTATATTTCGATGAGCTTCAGATGTTGCTCGTTTACGGAACGTTGATTCTAGTCCTGATGGGAATTTTTCACAAGAGCTCCTTTTATCTCAACGCCTCATTGCTCTGTTTGGGGTTTTTCTTTGCCTGGGGATATTTAGAGCAGTCAAGACAATTACAAAAACAAGAATTGATTATTTATGATATTGCTGGTACAGTTGCGATTGACAAAATATTAGGAAAGTCAGCCGAGCTGTTTGTGG
>JAAEPI010001222.1 GCA_024232835.1 Cytophagales bacterium | reverse complement strand
TCACAAACAGGTAGAAAATGGTTTCGTCGAAATAAAGATGTTCCATCAAAATTATTTCCACACAATCAACTAGATCATGAATCAGAAGCATTTGAGGTATTGTTTGGCGAAAAAACCGGCACCAGACGAACCACTATGCCAGGTGATACTTGGTTTAATTGGTGGAAAGCAGATAGATATGAAGTTTGTGAAGAAACGGTTCAATTAATGAATGAAGAAACATTAACGTTATTGACGTGGAAAAACGAAAACATGCTTGCAGAAGCAGAAGGTGACTAAAATTTGATGGAGTGAATCATGAGTTGGGCATCGAGAAGGGCAAAAATCATTCTGCGATACAGTAACATGAGAGTTCAGTTGGGGTTAGACTGCTTTTTTATGTGGCGAGCATCTAGTAGATGAATGACTATATCAAGTCTGAAATAAACACAGGACACCCATCTTTTGAAAATTATCAAACTTCAGTTGTGGTGTGAACAAAATGATAGGACACTCATCTCTTTGACGATCTGGAACTTCACAGGTAAATGGG
>JAAEPI010001221.1 GCA_024232835.1 Cytophagales bacterium | reverse complement strand
GAAAAAAAAAAAAGACCTCACGGATTATGTGAAGTCCCAACTCAAACTCATTGAGTAAAACAAGTGATATGTACAAAATATTAGACTCTAATTCAACAATAAAATGACATAAATCATGTATGTGAAATTAGTATTTATTAGACCAGTTGACGCAATCGAGCCACTTCAAAACTTACCTTACCAGGGCTAAATCGTCAGTGGTAATCTCTTCAGCAAGCTTCTGAATGTTCTTGTTCGAGAATACCGTTTTTAGATGATTTCGTGCTATTTTGAAATCGTTGTGGATTGGGCATGGATGACTATCAGAGCAGTCTTCAAGTCCCAGTCCGCAATTCTCAAAATAGCCTAGCCCATCAATGGCACCTATGATGTTGATTAAAGGCGCCTGCAAATCCTTATCAGTGAGGAAAAAACCTCCCCCTGGCCCTTTTACTGATGAGATGACATTTTTAGCAACAAGTTCTTGCAATATTTTCCCAAGGTATGGTGTAGGTATCTTTAGCCCCTCGGCAAGCTTCACTATGCCTATCTTATTTGTATCATTACTTTCGACAGACAAAAAAAGTACTGCCCGAAATGCATACTTGCACTTGTTGGAGATCACGAGAACTCCGCTTCCAACTTGATCGCTTTGGGGAAAAGGATGTTGTTTTCCAAATGAATATGCTGATGCAGGTCGTTTTCAAACTCTTGAAGTTTGGCAAACAAAACCTGATATGTAGCGCATGCCTCTTCTGGTGGAGTGAACTCATTGCTTAGTTCACTAATTGCTTTAAGATTTCCTCCAGCAGACTCGTGTTCCTGTTCCATCATATTAATGGGATTGCTGATTGATCCGAATGGAGACGAAGAAATTGGTTGATTATTGTTCTTGTCCTTCACCATCTTTTTTATAGCAGGAAAAAGCATAACCTCTTCTTTGTGCATATGCATCTGTAACTCTTCTGATATAGCTTGAAATAGATTTGCGATCTCAATGACTTCCGGGTGATTACTACCATGGACTCTGGCCACTTTGGTACTGTATGCCTCAAGTACCGGAATCGCCTCATGTACATATATGTGATGTGTGTTCACAATGTAATCAACAAGGAAATCCAGTTCCCAATTGTTGTAGTTTTGTGAAGGTCGGTCTATGATGTCATCTATAGCAGCCAGCTCTTGAGATACGGCATCCACACTAATTCCTTCTTTCTCACAGGTTTCTTTAAGTGAACGATTGCCACCACAACAGAAGTCAATCCCGTATTTCTTAAAAATGTCTGCTTTCCGGTAATCTTCGGCTACCAATTCTCCGACTGTAAGTGCTTCGTTTCTATTTTGAGTTTCCATGGTCATATATATTGTTGATTTTTTGAGACTCAAAGATACTAAAATAACAATAAAAGATAAAATGATCTTTTATTATTATTTTAAGTTTGGTTTAATAAAATGATTTTCAGACCGTCACTTCCAGCGCAATTTTTGCCATGTCCTCAATCTTCTTCTCCCGATCCTCTGCCGAAGCTACTTCTCCTGTTACTAGGTTATCACTGACAGTTAGAATAGATAGTGCCCTGACGTTATTCCGTGCGGCTAATGTATAGAGTATAGTAGATTCCATCTCCACGCCCAAAACACCATGGTCTCCCCATATCTTGTATCGGTCAGGCATATCATCATAAAAAGTATCTGTACTAAAAATACCACCCACAAGTGTGTGAATTGACAAATCATTTGCTTTCTGGTTAGCTTTGTCAAGTAATTCAAAACTTGCAGCTGGTGCATAATCCATTCCGCCAAAGTATAGCTTATTCACGCTTGAATCTGTACTTGCACTCATGGCCAGAATCACTTCACCCAGCTTGATATCCGCTCGAATGCTACCACAAGTACCAATTCGAATCATTGTTTTGACCCCAAACTCATTGATTAGTTCACTTGCATAGATTGCAGTGGAAGGAATTCCCATGCCAGCTCCTTGAATGGAGATCCTTGTCCCATTATATGTTCCAGTAAATCCCAACATATTCCTAACAGTACTGTAGCAGGATATATCCTCCAGAAACCTCTCTGCAATGAATTTAGCTCGGAGTGGATCGCCAGGAAGCAACATAATTTCTGCGATTTCTCCTTTTTTAGCACCTATGTGAAAGCTCATTTTTTGAATCGTTTTTTTAAACAGCTGGTAAATTAGGTTCAATCTTCTTAATATTTGCCTTTCAAAACCCAAATATGAATAGAGAATTTTTGCCTGAGTCTGAACTGGTACTAAACCCAGATGGTAGTGTGTATCACATTTCCTTGAGAGAAGAACACGTGGCTGATACGGTTCTTCTTGTAGGGGATCAGAGCCGGGTGGCACGGATAAGCCGTCATTTTGATAAACTAGATGCAAGAATTCAACATAGAGAATTCGTCACTCACGTTGGAACCTACAAAGGAAAAAAGATCACGGCCATCTCAACTGGCATTGGTACTGACAATATAGATATTGTGCTAAACGAGCTACACGCTGCGGCGAATATCGATTTGAAGGCAAGGCGATTAAAGGAGAACCTACGTCAATTAAACCTGATTCGGATCGGCACTTCAGGTTCCCTCCAAGATGATATTCCAGCTGGTGGATTTATTGCGTCTCAGTTTGGGCTAGGGTTGGATGGACTGATTTACTATTATAATTATCAGTTTACAGAAGAGGAAACTGAACTAAACAAGATTATCAACAAGCACCTTCAGTGGAATTCGAACCTCTCCCGCCCATATTTGGTCAAAGGATCAAATGAACTTATCAATAAAATAGGTCATGATATGTACAAAGGTGTCACCGCTACGGCCACAGGATTTTATGGGCCTCAAGGCAGAAGTCTCGGGCTCGACCTGAGCAATACATCAATGAATGAAACACTCCAATCCTTCTCCCATGAAGGCTACCGGATTACAAATTTTGAAATGGAAACTTCTGCACTATATGGACTGGGCAAACTTCTGGGTCACAACTGTTGCACGTGTTGCATGGTCTTGGCGAACCGAGCCAAAAAAGAATATGTGAACGATCCTCAAAAGGCCATTGATAGGCTGATCGAAACTGTATTGGACAGAGTATAACGAGCTATCAAGTCAAGTAGTGGTTCAATTGGGGAAATGGAAATATCCATACCATAAAAACATTCTACACTTTTTCATGCTTCCAGTAAAAAGTGTACTTGACCCTTTTTGAACCATCCACTCATCTGCAGAATTCGATTTTGATAAGTGGAGTGGCTCGTCTATTTTGAAATGGTACATGATTCTATTGTTTGCTTGTTTCAATAATTACAATACAAATATGAATACTATAATCACACCTTTCTAGTCGCTGATACCCCTATTGTTATGTAGTCAGATGTTGTAATCAATCCTACGTACTAATACTAAAAAGCCAAGCAGTTATTAAAGTTGAAGGAAAATGATATCAGGGATTTAAGTTTGTCCTCGAATGCATCAGTGTTTAGTGCCAGATCGTTGATGTCAACACCTAAACCAAAAATACTAGGTGGATGATTGATCGAATTATAGTCCTTGCAACGGGAAGTAGTTAAGCTGTATATAATTCCATTTAGGTTGTTATTTTTCACCCTTCAATAAGTTGCGAATAAATTTCATTGTAGCCATGCTGATAATGAAGAGTATAGTGAATCATGAGGAAGCCTAAGTCAAAAGAAAATTGAACAGCCGCTGTTGTAGGTGTTGTTACAACATGCAACTACAAACCCCTCGGAACACAATACATCAAAATTTAGTCTTACTTTGATAAATGAAATTGCTGAATTCAATCCTATTAGGTTTTTGCCTTCTTTCCTGCTCCAAGAAGGAGAATGTGAAATCGCTCCCTTAGGTTAGTTTTGGTGATCCGATTGAAGTGACAATCGTGGGCTACTCCAACCATGCGATGGAGGCTTTTATCTCACCTGATGGTCAATATCTATTCTTCAATGATCTCAATAGCGGTGGTGATACCAGATTGCATTATTCTACTCGGGTTAATGATTACACCTTCAACTATGAAGGTGAGTTGGCTGGCATCTTAAGTCCGAATACCCCACGGCTGGATGCCGTCGCTGATATGGATGTTAACAATTTCTTTATTTGGACATCCATCCGAGGCTACCCCACTGAAATGGATAATCTACATTATGGAACTTTCAATAATGGGAACGTGACGAATATTGGACGATTACGAGGGGATTTCTATATCTATTCCTCTGGATGGGTACTAAATGGACCATGGCTTGAGTCCTGATGGTGATCTGCTATATTTTAATAATGCTCGCCTAGACGAACCAAATTGTTCAGGTCCATGCGAAACTTGGATAGGCGTAGCTGAAAAAGTAAATGGCTCAACTTTTATGACGCTCTCCAACTCCGATGAAATTATGGGAAATATCAATGATCCGAATTATATATACTACGCTCCCAGCATCACCGATGATGGCCTGGGGTTTTATTATACCCGATTTCTAGTAGGCAGCTTTGACAGCAATTCAGAAGCTGAAATATGCGTAGCTGTTCGCGCCTCCACTTCAGATGTTTTTAACGAACCAGAGGTACTTTTTTCAGATAAAATTATCACCAGCATGATTGAAGCTCCTACCCTTACTACTGACAAGCAAGTTATGTATTATCACCAGAAAGTAGATGGGGTTTTCAAATTGATGATGAGGTACAGGTTATGAGTAGAATGAGACTCATCCTTCTAGAACCTCAGGGTGACCTCAAAAAGGGACACCTTTAGGCATCCCTTTCTCATATTCGAATCGATAAAACTACTTATCAATAGAGCCCATCACTCGTTTCATAAAGCCAATCATCGCCTCCTTCTCTGACTTGCCCTGCTGGACCATCTCTCGCACTTCAAGTGCTCCAGACATATTTGAAAGCAATTCACCAATTACATCCAACTCCTCATTCTTGGTTACTTTACTTTCAGCAAGGTGCTCGAGTACTTCCATCGCTTCGATCACATAATCCGGATCGTTTACCTTGACGAACTCATGTAGGAGATTAATGACTGGCAGTCGCATTGACAAATTCTTTAAGAGATTCTACTTTGCTTGTTTGTACCTGATTTACTAATTCACATTTGCGATAGGCCGCAAAAGTTGGGAGATTGTTAACATTCGCCAACTTCCTTGATTTCGGAAATTTTTGGGCAACCACAAACAGCACACTTTCGTGTTCACCCGCCATTCGCTTGAACTTCGGTTTCATGATCCGACAGTTGCCACACCATTCCTACAGAAAACTGCACCAGTAAAGTGTCATTCATTTGCATAATCTGTTCTAAACTATCTGTGTTTAATTCCTAAAACATTAGTGTGTGCTTAAGTATTCTGCAACGCTATCTGGATTTGCATTCAGTGCATCTTCACCTTCTGCCCAGTTGGCAGGACAAACTTCTCCATGCTTCTGGTTGTGTGACCAGGCATCTATCAATCGCAAGAATTCATTAACATTTCTACCAAGAGGCATAGCATTGATTCCTTCATGAAATACGGTACCTTCTTCATCTATTAGATATGTTGCTCGATAGGTTACTGCATCACCAGTGATAATATTGGCATCCAATTCTTCATTACGCTCAATGCTCTCAATATCTAGGATATCCAAAATGGTTGATAGATTTCTATTAGTATCCGCAAGCAGATTAAATGTTACCCCTTCGATACCTCCCTTTTCTTTAGGAGTATTCAACCATGCAAAATGGACTTCTGCCGTATCACATGAAGCCCCAATCACAATAGTATTCCTTTTTTTAAATTCATGCAAAGCCCCCTGGAAGGCATGAAACTCGGTAGGGCATACAAATGTAAAATCCTTAGGATACCAGAATAGTAGAATTTTCTTTTGATTGATCAAGGCTTCTCTGAGAACGTTTACTGAAGATGAGTCTCCCATTACATTTACGGCACTTACGGCTAAGTCTGGGAATTTTTTACCTACATATGACATTGTCTTTTTTTTAAATTGTTCAAAATTTTATAATGCAATTATATCGATCTAATTTTATAGATGAAAACGAATGTATCTATCAGGGTATTAGACATTAACTATTATGAATTTTCAACAACTCGAATATATACTGGCTGTGGATCAACATCGTCATTTTGCAAAAGCAGCAGATAGCTGCCACATTACTCAGGCTACATTGAGCGCAATGATCAAGAAGTTGGAAGAAGAACTCGGCACAGTCATATTTGACCGTTCTCATCAGCCCATCAAAACCACAGATGAGGGAGAACAAACAATAGCCAAGGCTAGAGAAATATTGACCCTGCAAAGCGAACTAATACGAATGCAACATTTGAACGAGCCTGAGATATCTGGTAGCTTGCGCCTGGGCATTATCCCTACCATAGCTAATTCTCTACTCCCTATAATCCTACCTACCCTCCTGGTGGAATACCCAAAATTGGACCTACAAATTATAGAAATCACAACTGAAGAAATCAAGAAGCAACTATTGAATGACCAAATTGATGGAGGAATCTTGGCTACCCCTTTGGAGGAGGAATTGATGGAAGAAAACATTCTCTATTACGAGTCAATGTTGGTCTATGGGGTAAATAAATCCGATAAAAAATTCATATCCACAGATGCGGTTAAGAATAAAAATATATGGCTATTGGAGGAGGGTAACTGTTTTCGAAATCAAGCCAAGATCATTTGTGACATAAGAGAGAAAACTCAAGGCATTGCTAATCTGAGCTTTGAAGGCAGTTCTTTCGAAACCCTGCTAAATCTAACTGATAAATTTGGTGGATATACGTTGGTTCCAGAATTGTATTTCAACCAGTTGCCAGAAAACAGAAAGCAAATAACTCGTCATTTTGAAAAACCTATGCCTGTCAGAGAAATCAGTTTGGTCTACCATCGTCCGTATGCAAGGAAACGAACGTTGGATAGTTTATCGGAAAAAATAATTGAGTTGATTTCAGGGCAACTTGTTACTCAACGAATGAAATCCAGTGATTTGGAGATAGTTGGATTTTAAATTCAAGCTAGCTATTAATGGGTTATTATTAATTTTGATTTAAACTAACCTAGAAAATCCATAAACATGTTTGGAGGTTTCGGTTCAATGGATCAAATGAATAAGTCTATGCAGCGCAACCGAGAGTTGCTAAGCAAGGCTAAAGAATCCTTTGAGAGAAGAAAAAAGATTAAGGTTGCTAAAAACATTAAATTAAAATTTCCCAAAGCATCCCCAAAGGAAATAGAGAAGATCCGAATCTACCTAGAAGAAAAAGCTAGGATTAGGAAAAATAAAACACAAATGGCTTTTATCACAATTGTCTTGATTTCTGTTTTCGTGTCGTCATGGCTAGTTATATCCAGCCCATCTAAAATCTTTCCTTCCTTTTCTGAGATAGACACTCAAGGCAAAGAGGATATCAAAATAGTATCAGATAGTCTTTTGGCAAGCTTTAGAACAGGTAGTTACGCAGTATTCCGTCAACTATTTAATCACAAACCATCATCATATCAATCCATGACTCATGGTGATCTGCATCGATTCGTATCATCAAGGGATGCTTCTGTGAGGCTGAAGGATTTAGAATACTTTGATTATCACGCTTTGGTCAGCTTCAATATAAAAGCAATGGATAGTCTTATTACTCCCAAATATCGATTTGAAATATTCGACAACAAGCCCGTTATTACTGACTTCACAATTCACAAATGGACCGAGTAAAAAGTCCTAATACAATTATTTGCTTAAAGTGCTTTCTTAATAGAACTGGAAATATCTTCCAATTCCTCCTGACTAGGATTCAACTTAGGATTGGCAAAATTCATATCTGCAATTCCATTGATGGGGATTAAATGCACATGGGCATGAGGTACTTCTAGCCCAATGACGGTCACGCCTATACGCTCACATGTCACTACTTTTTCAATTGCCTTGGCGATCTTCTTTGAGAAACTGTGAAGTCCCGCGAGCGTTTCTTTATCCAGATCAAAAATGTAATCAACTTCCTTTTTGGGTACAACTAAGGTGTGCCCCATGACCAGCGGGTTAATGTCTAAGAAAGCTAGATAGTCGTCATCTTCTGCAACAATGTGGGCTGGAATTTCTCTATTTATAATCTTTGTAAAAATGGATGCCATTAAATAGTAATGTCAAGTACCTTAAATTCGATTTCTCCTGCTGGAGCTTTCACCAGAGCAGTTTCTCCCTTTTTCTTTCCTAGTAATCCTTTTCCAATCGGTGATTGTACAGATATTTTTTTGGCGGCCAGATCAGCCTCCTCTTCCGCAACGATTTGATAAGTCACTTCCATACCGTTTTTTACGTTCTTGATAGTCACAGTAGTCATGATCGACACCTTCGATGTGTCCACTGACGATTCATCCAACACACGACCATTTCCAACAGCAATCTCAAGCTTCTTAATTTTCAATTCCATCAAGCCTTGCGCTTCTTTCGCTGCATCATATTCCGCGTTCTCCGAAAGATCCCCTTTGTCTCTTGCCTCCGCAATTTGTTTGGACATGTCTTTTCGACCTTTTGTCTGTAACTCCAAAAGTTCGTCTTTTAACTTCTGTAGCCCTTCTGCTGAGTAATAATTTACTGCCATTTCCTTTCCCCTTTTAACAAAAAAGAACGGCTCCATTAGACTGAAGCCGCCTTTCAATTTATTTTTTACGATGCAAATATACTAGTTTTTCGAAGTTCGAGCAACATTTTCAGAAAGCCCTTTCTCAATCATTTTATTGACAATTACTTCATTGATCCTTACGTACGATTCGTTTGTCCATCCTCCAACGTGGGGAGTCATTATCACATCTGATCTTTGAGTCAACGCATCAAATATTTTTCTTTCTTCTCTATTTAATGAATCCAATTTTTCATTTTCCAGGACATCCAAACCAGCGCCTAGCAACTTACCATCTTCAAGCAACTGTAGCACCCCTTTCAATGGCAGCACTTCTCCTCTGGCAGTATTCAGCACAAATTTTAGATTCTCGAAAGATCTTAAGTAATCAACCGTAAAATAATTTCTGGTTTCAGAAGTAAGCGGGACATGAATGCTCAATATCTCTGTCTCCTTTTCAAAATGCTCAAGAGACACCTCTTGAATATGGCGTTCACTAAATTCTTCTTTGTATTTATCGTAGGCGATCACTCGACATCCAAAAGCATTTAATTTTTCGGCGAAGGAAGAGCCCATATAACCGTACCCATAAATACCGATTGTTTTACCACTCAATTCTATTCCTCTATTTCCTTCCCTATCCCACTTTCCCAACTTTATCTCATTTGACGCTTTGTTGAGATTATGAAGCAACGAGAGCAACATCCCAATCGTATGTTCACCTAGTGCTCCACGGTTTCCCTCTGGTGCATTTATCAAATCTACTTTTCTTTTATCGAGCGCAGAAATATCAATCTGATCAAGACCTGCGCCAGCCCGTGCAACGAATTTTAGATTCGACCCTTTTTCAATCAACTCCTGATCAACAACCGTTTTACTACGAATTATAAGGCCTTGATATTTTGGTAATATTTTCAAAATATCCTCCCTATCAATCTCTGGTTGATAGTCAGATTCCCAACCAATTTCACGCAGCATGGCCCCAATGCTTCGATGCATCTTGTTGACTATTAATACGTTCTGCCGCTCATTCATAAATTGTATAACACGTGTGCCACTGAGAAGTAAACGGCCAATCCTAGTAGGTCGTTCGTCGTTGTGATGAACGGTCCTGAAGCAAGTGCTGGATTCACTCCCAATCGGTTCAACACCAATGGAGTTACCGTCCCCATAAATGATGCCAAAAGAACCACGCTAAGGAGAGCTAATGACACTGTCATTGCAAGCGCCTGATCTTTGTTGATAAATATGATCAAACCGAAAACCATGAGTGACAAAATCACCCCGTTCACTATTGCTACTAAAAACACTTTTAGGAGTCTTTTCCCCATTGTGTCGATGAAAATATTTGAGCTTGCCAAAGTTTGAACTACAATAGATGAGGATTGAATTCCTACATTACCTCCTGTTGCTGTGATGAGAGGAATAAAAAAAGCCACAGCGGGTATTAAAATAATATCTTCTCTAAATAGTCCCATGAACTGTGCACCAAGTACCCCTCCTGCCATTCCAATTATCAACCAAGGCAGGCGAGCTCTGGAAATAGCCCAAACGGTATCATCTTCCTCCACATCAGAGCTCACTCCCGTCATCAACTGTCGCTCTTCATCAGCCGTTTCGGTTATTACATCCACAATATCATCTATCGTAATTCGGCCAACTAATTTGTGTCTTGCATTTACAACAGGCACTGCATCAAAATCATATTTCTGCATCAGATTCGCTACTTCCACGCCCTCTAAGTAGGTTTCTACTGATACCAGATCATCATCAAAAATGTCTGCCACCCTTACCGAATCATTGGAAAGTATAATTTTCTTCAAATCCACTTTACCCAATAATTTCTCATGATCATCTACCACATATACCGAATAGATTTTCTCCACATTCTCCGCCTGCATTCTTATTTCATCTATGCACTCCTTCACTGTCCAGTTCTCGTTGGCTTTCACTAATTCCTTTGCCATCAAGCCACCAGCTACATCCTCTTCGTATTGCAGGAGGTCTAGAATATTTTGCGCTCTATCTTCATTCTCTAGAAACCCGATGACCTCCTCTCGTTGTTTTGGTGGCATTTGGTAGAGTACATCAGCTGCATCATCCGAATCCATCAACTCAACATATTGAGCTATTTCTTTGCTCGAGAAGTGAACCAAGAAATCCTCAAGCACATCTTCATTGAGTTCGTTAAGAATCTCCGAATCAATTTCTACAGGTAGCAGCTCAAAAATGTACTTGCATTCCTCGGCTGAAAATTCTTCAAGTATTGACGAAATATCCGCTGGATTTACTCCTTCCAAACTGGATCGAATGAACGCATCATTCCTAGCTTGAAGAGCTTCAGAGAAGCGCTCAAGGAATTCTTTGGTCAGTTCAAATTTGACGATTGCATCCATTTCTCAATACGAGTTGTTAAAGCAACAAAATCTGATACACTGAGTTGCTCTGCTCGTAAATCGAAAAGCCTTTCCCCAGTGAATTCAGCGGGCAAATCTAGCTCTTTTAAGGCGTTACGCAGGGTTTTTCTTCTTTTACCAAAAGCTGTTTTAACCACTCGCTTGAATAGTTTTTCTCCACAAGGCAAATGATCCACGTCATTCCTCATTAACCGAATCACGGCAGACTGTACCTTGGGAGGTGGATTGAAAGCCTCTGGAGGCACTGGAAATAAATATTCTATGTCATAGAAGGCTTGAAGAAGTACACTCAGAATTCCATAAACCTTGTTTCCATGTTTTGAAGCAACTCGTTCGGCCACTTCCTTTTGCAACATGCACACCACATGATCAACTTTGGATCGTTCATCCCAAACTTTAAATAGTAGTTGAGAAGAAATGTTATACGGGAAATTTCCAATTATTGCCACTCGATCTTTTAATATATCTGTTCGAAGAAAATCTTTGATAATGAACTTCTCCGCATGATCAGGATAATTATTCTTAAGGAAATTAATGGATTCCACATCCACGTCTAATGCCTCAAATGAGCAAGGAAGCTCGAGTATACGTTTGGTCAAGACGCCTGTACCCGGACCGACTTCATAGACAATTGACATCCCTTCAATATCTAAGGCATTTACAATTTCCTCGGAAACTCTTTCATCAATAAGAAAATGTTGTCCAAGATGTTTTTTCGGTCTTACCACTATTTGGTGATTGGTTAATTAGTTGAACAGTAAGTCGGCATTTTCGACTAACTCTTGTTTCACAAAGATCATTTCCAACTGCACTTGCCTTAATTACTAGTATTAACTTTCCGCTTGCAAAAAAACAGTAAATGAGCGAGTCGGGAGAAAGAAAGTCGAAAATAGGCATTAGCATCGGTGATGTCAACGGTATTGGGACTGAAGTGATAATCAAAGCGCTATTTGACCAACGTATAACCAAACTCTTTACTCCTGTTATTTATGCTTCTAATAAGGTCATCTCATTTTACAAAAACCGTCTGGATCTGGAATTCCATTTCCTTCAGGCGACCAGCATCAATCAAACCAGTTCGAAAAAGTCAAATGTCATTAACGTCTGGAACGAGGAGGTCAATATTCAGCCTGGAGAAGCAAACTCGGATGGTGGGAAATATGCTATCCTCTCATTGAAAGCGGCCGTTGAAGATTTGAAATCAGGAAAAATAGATGCATTGGTGACGGCTCCAATCAATAAAGACTTGATGAAAGGCGAAGGATTTGATTTCCCTGGCCATACCGAATACCTGACACGAGAATCGGGAAGCGACAAAAGCCTGATGCTACTTGTACACGAAGATTTACGAGTAGGTGTCGGCACAGGTCATATTCCAGTGAGTGAGGTAGCGTCGAATCTATCTAAGGAGAAAATTGATCAGAAGCTGACTATTTTAATGGAATCATTAAAAAACGATTTCGCCATTAACAAACCAAAGGTTGCCATTCTGGGCTTAAATCCTCATGCAGGAGAAAAGGGTCTTCTTGGCTCTGAAGATCAGGAAATCATTCTTCCCGTAATTGATTGGTGGAAAGATAAAGGTCATTTAGTATTTGGCCCCTTCCCTGCCGATGGTTTTTTTGGAACCAAGCAATACAAAAACTATGATGGAATACTAGCCATGTATCATGATCAGGGGCTAATTCCTTTCAAAACATTAGCCTTTGATGAGGGGGTGAATTACACTGCTGGATTATCCCTGATCCGCACCTCACCAGATCATGGAACGGGGTATGACATTGCTGGGAAAAATGAAGCCTCTCCTGATTCGTTTCGTAATGCACTGTATTTGGCTTTGGACATCATCAACAGAAGGGAAGAAACTCCATAATACCATTGGGTTTCTGATCTGTTTTATTCTAAATTTGCGCTTCTTTAGCCAAGTTGAGCAATGAAGCGGAGCGAACAACGGGTCTTTCAGGTGAATATTCCAAGCTTGAAATTAGGCCATCATCAATTTCAATATGAAATCAATGATGAGTTCTTCGGTCAATTCGAAAACAGCCTGGTGGACAAGGGAAATGGGAAGGTTGAATTGAACTTAAAGCTGTCAGAAACCATGATGGTTTTGGATTTCAATTTAGATCTGAAAGTGGAGCTAGTTTGTGACAGGAGTTTGGATACATTTTCCTACCCAATAAAGACGCAGGAGGAGCTGATTGTGAAGTTTGGTGAGGAGAATGAAGAGTTGAGTGAAGAGTTGATTGTGATATCGGAAGACACACAGCTATTGGATGTCGCTCCGTATATTCAAGAATATATAGGCTTATCGATACCGATGAAAAAACTGCATCCCCGGTACGATGGGAAAGAAACGCCACCGTTGATTTACCAAACGGAGGTGAACGAGGAAGAATCAAAAGATGAGATTGATCCTCGATGGGAAGCATTAAAGAAATTGAAATAAAAGAATAAATAAGTAATAAGATGGCGCATCCTAAACGCAAAATTTCGAAGACAAGAAGAGACAAGAGAAGAACTCATGTAAAGGCATTTCCAAAGAATTATGTGATCTGCCCTACTACCGGAGAGGCGCATCTTCCTCACAGAGCTTTCTGGCATGAAGGCAAAATGTACTACAAAGGCAAGGTGATTCAGGAAAAGGAAGTATTGGCTTAATTTAGCCATCTAACCTAATTCTATGCCTCAGCTAAGAGCAGCTATAACAGGCATCCATGGTTACGTACCTGACTATGTGCTGACCAACGATGAACTGGCTACAATGGTAGAAACCAATGACGAGTGGATTACCTCTCGTACTGGTATCAAAGAACGCCACATTCTCAAAGGAGAAAATCAGGGAACTTCCGTGATGGCAACAAAAGCCATTGAGGGATTACTTGAAAAAACCAACACAGATCCGGCCAATATTGATTTAATCATATGTGCAACGGTCACACCAGACTTGGTGTTTCCTGCGACGGCCAATATTATAGCCAATAATATCGGGGCGGTAAATTCATTTAGTTACGATCTACAAGCTGCTTGTTCAGGTTTCATGTACGCACTCAATACGGGTGCCAAATTCATTGAGTCAGGCACCTATAAAAAAGTAGTAATCATTGGTGCGGACAAGATGTCCTCCATTGTTGATTACACCGATCGAACCACGTGTATCATTTTTGGAGATGGAGCCGGAGCTGTGCTGCTAGAGCCTACTGAAGACGAAAATGGCATCATGGATGCCATTCTTAAATCTGACGGTTCTGGTGAAAAACATTTGCATCAGAAGGCAGGAGGCAGTCGGAGACCTGCTTCTACAGAAACGCTGGAGAATAAGGAGCACTTCGTTTATCAAGAAGGATCAGCGGTTTTTAAGTTTGCCGTAACCAACATGGCTGATGTATCGGAAGAAGTGATGAAGAGAAATAACCTGACAGGAGACGACATTTCATTTCTTGTTCCACATCAGGCCAACAAACGAA
Organism: Cytophagales bacterium; assembly: GCA_024232835.1. Classification (GTDB taxonomy): domain Bacteria; phylum Bacteroidota; class Bacteroidia; order Cytophagales; family Cyclobacteriaceae; genus JAAEPI01. The sequence continues at coordinate 28,022 of JAAEPI010001221.1, read as the reverse complement.
TAATCGACGCAACTGCACGTCGTATGGGAGTTGGCGAAGAAAAGGTGATGTTGAATATTCAGAAATACGGAAACACCACTAATGGCACCATCCCGCTTTGCCTTCATGATTATGAAAATCAGCTTAAGAAAGGTGACAATCTTATCTTCGCTGCTTTCGGGGGTGGATTTACTTGGGGAGCGACTTGGGTGAAATGGGCATACGATCCTAAATAAAAAGACATGGCAACTACATCAGATATCAAAAACGGATTGGTCATTGAGTTTAATCATGATCTTTTTTCGGTAGTAGAATTTCAACACGTGAAGCCAGGGAAAGGGCCGGCGTTTGTTCGAACAAAGTTGAAGAGCCTGAATACAGGGAAAGTAATTGATAATACCTTCTCTGCTGGTCACAAAATTCAGACTGCACGTGTAGAGCGCCACAAGTATCAATTTCTATACAAAGATGATTTGGGATACAATTTCATGCATTCTGAAACGTATGAGCAATTTCCAATCGAAGAACGACTCATTGAAAATCCACAGTTTCTGAAAGACGGTGAGATATGTGAAGTATTGATTCACACCGAAAAAGATCAGATAATTGGATGTGAACTCCCTCAACATGTGCAACTGAAAATCACCTACACAGAACCAGGCATCAAAGGAGATACCGCTACAAATGCTACGAAAAGAGCCGAACTAGAAACAGACGCGACCATTCAGGTACCTCTTTTTATCAACCAAGATGAGATCATTAAAGTCGATACAAAATCGGGCTCCTATGTGGAGCGTGTTAAATAAGTATGAACTGATTACCTTTATCTTTAATCAACCTTAGATACAATTAATGGCTAGCCAAAAACCAACACCTATGAAGGCAAAAGAAATTCAGGACTTAATCAACTTCATCTCCGATACGGGCTTGGAGGAAGTGAATATTGAAACTGATCAATTTAAGCTAAAAATAAAGCGGTCAACTAACGCACAAGTGACGGCAGCTTTGGCTCCAGTGGCCGCTGCAGCTATACCTGCGGCTCCAGCACCGACTAATCCACAAGTAGCAACACCAACTGTAAGTGACCTCCCTGCGGATCAAGGGAATTTGATCACCATCAAATCACCCATGATTGGAACATTCTATCGCTCTTCTAATCCTGAAACTCCTCCATTCATAAATGTAGGTGATGCTGTGACAGTAGGGAAGCCAGTTTGCATTGTTGAAGCCATGAAGCTGTTCAATGAAATTGAATCCGAAGTATCTGGCAAAATCGTAGAAGTTTTAGTTGAAAATGCACAACCGGTAGAATTCGATCAACCACTATTTTTAGTAGATCCTTCTTAATTACTAAGTATGTTCAATAAAATTCTCATAGCCAACAGAGGAGAAATTGCGCTTCGAATCATTCGTACGTGTAAGGAAATGGGTATTAAGACTGTGGCGGTATACTCGACAGCCGACGAAGAAAGTCTTCACGTCCGATTCGCAGATGAAGCCGTCTGTATAGGTGCGCCAAGTGGAAAGGATTCTTACCTAAGTATTCCGAGGATCATTTCAGCGGCTGAGATAACTAATGCAGATGCCATCCACCCAGGGTATGGCTTCCTTGCGGAAAATGCAGAATTCTCCAAAGTATGTGAGGAATACAACATCAAGTTTATCGGCGCGTCTGAGGACATGATCAATCGAATGGGCGATAAAGCAACGGCTAAATCAACCATGAAAAAAGCGGGCGTGCCGATTGTTCCAGGATCAGACGGACTGATAGAATCTGTAAAAGAAGGAAAGAAAATTGCTAAGAAAGCTGGATATCCTGTGTTGCTAAAAGCTACATCTGGAGGTGGCGGCAAGGGAATGCGAATCGTTAAGGACGAAGAAGGTTTTCAAAAAGCATGGGATGATGCACGGACTGAAGCAATGAACTCATTCGGCGATGATCGCATGTATCTGGAGAAATATGTAGAGGAACCTCGCCATGTAGAGATTCAAATTGTGGGTGACAACAAAGGCCATGCCTGTCACCTTTCGGAAAGAGATTGTTCGATTCAACGAAGACACCAGAAGTTGATCGAGGAAACCCCCTCTCCTGTTGTGACTCAAGAACTTCGAGAGAAAATGGGGCAAGCCGCCATCAAGGGAGCAGAAGCAATTGGTTACGAAGGTGCAGGTACCGTTGAGTTTCTCGTGGATAAGAACGGAGATTTCTACTTCATGGAAATGAATACCCGTATCCAAGTGGAGCACCCTATCACTGAGGAAGTTACGGATTATGACCTCATCAAAGAGCAAATTAAAGTTGCCGCAGGCGACCCTATCTCCGGACGCAATTACTACCCGCAAAAATTTGCAATCGAGTGTCGCATAAATGCAGAGGACCCAGGGAAAGACTTCCGCCCATGTCCGGGTAAAATCACCCAACTTCATCTCCCTGGTGGACATGGCGTACGAGTAGATAGCCACGTATACGCAGGCTACACGATACCACCCTATTACGATTCAATGATTGCCAAAGTGATCGTGTCTGCTCAGACCCGAGAGGAAGCAATTATCAAGATGAAGCGTGCCCTTGGCGAAATGGTTATTGAAGGCGTGAGAACGACTATTCCATTCCATTTACGCCTGATGGACAATGAAGTGTTCAAGTCTGGCAACTTCACTACGGCCTTTATGGATACGTTCGATTTAGAGGGATTGTAGAACAGTAGTTGGTAGCTGGATTTTAGTATTTGGATTCGTTAAATGAAGAAATTTTTTCTTACGATTCTAATCTTTGGATTTTGTTCTGGTCTGATTCAGGCTCAAAGCAATTCCTATTTGAAGGTTTATCAGAATTCTGATTTTTTCAGAAGAACTGAACGAGTGTACAATCCTGATCTTCGAGAATATGAAAACATACCCCATTCTCAATCCAATCTCTATAGAATTTCGCTAGCTTACGGTTTCAGTTCATCGGAAAAGATGGGCCATGAAATTGAAGGATCAATCTCACAATATTTTCCACCCATTTAGCATGAATCACAGAGTGCCGATATTTTTAATTGGGAGAATTTTTTCGTTTCAATTCAATACAGTATCAATAAAAAAGTGATAGCTCGAGAGTCTTTTTATGCTTTTATTGGTGTTGGACTTGCACCGTACTTTAGTGACCTCTCTGAGTCAGATTTCGATAATTTGACAAGAAGGATTGGTATCACGGAGAAGCGTATTGGATTAACATTATTCCAACGGCTAATTTTCAAATCAGTGAGAGAATTAGTTTGGAGATAAGTCCCAAACTTGGCCTATTGGATTTTCATATTTACGCCCTAACACTCCACAATCCGGCTATTTCAGTGGATCACCAGAAGCAAAAAGGAAAAGCAAAATGGCATTTTCTACTATCGGCTTATAACATTCGGTTGGGAGTCAGTTACAAGTTGAAATAGTCCAAGAATACCACCCTTCCCCTCCCACCAACGAAAAATCAAACACCTCTCGCATAAGCATGAAATGTTTATCGATTTCCAAAAAAATCAAAGTCCTTTGATAAATCTACTCTTTCTTTAAACATTAAGCTCACTCCGAAAAGTCGATTTCTCTAAAATCATTGCAAAAAATGCACTGAAAATCAGCCAATACGCTGAAATTTGAGGGTTCAGAAATCCATCATTTTCGCATATTTGACTTTTCGGAGGAGACTCAGTATTAAAAAATTAAGTCGCTTATGGTGTACAAATATATCTATTCGCTCTGTGTGGTTACCTTATTTGGTAACTATTTTGTAACTTCGTGAAGACGTGCGAATAATCAAGGAGAAAACATTGTCTGAGCATTGCAAGCGAAGCAAGTACAAAAAAGCTAAAGAATCGATAAAAGCATGGATATACGAAGTTCGTTTTTCTACTTGGTCTAATGCCAATGAACTAAAGGCCAAATATGGCAATGCGAGTATCATTAGCTCTAAGCGAGTGGTCTTCAATATCAAGGGAAATGATTATCGCCTTATCGTGGATATTGAATATAAACTCAAGATTGTATTCGTTGTTTGGTTTGGCACACATTCGGAGTATGATGACATTGACACAAAGGAAATAAGATATGAAGGTTAAAATAATTGGCACTAAAAAAGAGTATGACCAGGCGTGCGAAAGGGTTTATGAATTGATTCATAGCTCGGAATCCGCTATTGATCCAGCAAGCAATAAAGGTGAGGAAATGGGGCTTCTGTCTCTGCTCATTGAAGAATACGAAAAGAAGCATTTCAGTTTGAGTGCTCCTACTCCTATTGAAGCAATCAAATTTAGAATCGATCAAATGGATTTGAAGCAAGCTGATATTGCACCATTACTAGGCGGTAAAACTCGTGTGTCTGAAATACTAAATGGAAGAAGATCGCTTACTCTAAAAATGATTGTCCTGCTAAATCGCTACTTGGGCATTCCTTTGGAATCTTTAGTGAATGGCAACAAGGAAATAGTTCTTGATCCGCAAAAAAGGAAGGAACTGCTAAACGTATCCTCCATTAATGAATTTATGAAAACGAAAATAGCTGTTGCTTAATCCTGTCTACTCCCCTACCAAAGAAAAATCAAACGACGCTCTCATCAGTTTGAAGTGCTTGTCCAGCGTCAGTAAATGAAGGTTCTCTTCAATCACTTGCTGGAGAATCATCAAGTCAGGGATACCAACTTTATTGACTCCCTTCTTTAAATTTTCTGCCTGCATTTGTCTCATGACCTCCCAATCAATGATTAATGGGATTATGGGTAAACTTTCTAGACTTTCAATTATCCCCCTTTGTTGGTTCAATTTGAGAGCAGGAATCAACTCGGTCAAGATAAGCTCGTTGGTGCAAATCAAATCTTGCTCAATCAGCCTTTCCAAGTCAGAATTCTCCTCCCCTCGGAAATAACTAATCCAAACTGAACTGTCTACCAGAATCAGGTTGCTCATTACCTTTTGCGAAGAGAATCAAGATCTATGGAAAGATCTACCTTTCCTTTAAACGTCAAAAGCTTGAGTCTCTTCTGGCGAAGGATCAATTCTTCAAGTGCCTTTCGGATAACCTGACTCTTGGTTTTTGTTCCAGTGATTTCCATAGCATCAGTCACCAAGCTTTCTGGAATATCAAGTGTTGTTCGCATAAGCATAATATTATATGCATAAAGATAGCATTAATTATGCCTGAATTGAAATTCTAGGCTCGCCAATTAGCATATCATCAAATCGACAAATCAACTAATCAACTAATTAAGCTCTCTTCAATTCAAGCACAGTAATCTCTGGCAATATCCCAACCCGACCAGGATAACCGATAAAGCCAAAACCACGATTCACATACAGATGCTGATTTCCTTCTTGATAATGATCTGCCCACTGCTTATAAAGATATTGTGAAGGACTCCATTTAAAGCCCGCGATTTCCACCCCAAACTGAAAACCATGCGTATGACCGGCGAGCATTAGGTCGATATCAGCATAGTCAGGTCGTATTTGAGCATCCCAATGACTAGGATCGTGAGAGAGTAATATTTTGAATGGTGCTTCTACTGTTCCAGCATAGGTCGGCTCCATCTTACCGTATTTCGAAAAGCGGCCAGCTCCCCAATTTTCCACACCGAGTATTGCCAGTTTCTCTCCTGACATTTCTATCACTCGATTTTCATTGAGCAAGATATCCCAACCCATGTAGCGATGCATGTCTTGAAGATTCTGGATATCCTTTTGTTTGGCAGCTGCATTTGCCCATTGGCGATAGTCCCCGTAATCGTGGTTGCCCATGATGGAGTACGTGCCCATAGGAGCTTTAATCTTTTTGAAAACGTCCAGATATTCCTTGGCCTCCTCACTACTGTTGTTTACTAAATCCCCGGTGAAAAATGCCAAATCTGGTTTCTGATCATTGATCATATCAATCCCACCAGACACGGCCGTCTTGTTATAGAAACTTCCAGTATGGATGTCAGATATCTGAACCAATCGAATACCGTCGAATTCCTTGGGTAGGTTAGGCGAAGTGATTACTCGATTTCGGACACGATAATCGTACGCTCCAGAGGCAATCCCAAAGGTCATGGCCGCCATTGGAACCACCGCAGCTCCAACCGCCACTTTGGTCATAAACTCCGATCGGGAACTAGAAAACTTCGGCTCTACGCCAGGAACTAATTCAACAAGAAAAACCAATCCTCGTCGGATGTCATCCAAAAATAGAAATGAAGCTGAGATAATTTTAGCAAGCAATACAATAAAGAAACCTGAGGTGAGAACGGTGCGAAATGCTCTGGCCGACTCCTCTCCAAGTTGTTGATAAAAAGCCATCCCCACCAATGGAATCAGTGAAAATGACCAATAAGTGATCGAATATATTCTTCTCCAAAGTATTGGGCTCTCCTGCCAAAGGTTTCTGTACGAACTGAATAAATACCAGTCGAGTAGAAAGTAAACGGAAAGAAATATTATGATCGTTAGTGGTCGCATATGATCTCGTATTCAATCGGTGAATTGGCTATAAAGTTTCACGAGTCATCAAAAAACTACTTAGCTCACTCCTAATTTCCTATTGAGATTAGCGAAGAACAGATACATAACGGGTACTATAACCAAAGTCAGGAAAGTCGCGAAAAAGAGTCCAAAAATGATTGTCCATGACATTGGTCCCCAAAAAGCCACATTATCGCCTCCAAGGAAGAAATCGGCATTGTAAGAAGTAAATAACTTCATAAAGTCTACGTTAATTCCAATGGCCAACGGTATCAAACCAAGAATTGTAGTAATTGCCGTCAACAATACAGGTCTTAGTCTTGTAGCTCCAGCTTTAGCGATGGCTTCTTTTATTTTATCAATCGGGAGTTTATCTACTCCAAGTTCTGCACGCAATCTGTTTCTGCTGAGTTCAATGAAATCTATAAGAACAATAGCATTGTTCACTACAATTCCTGCTAAGGAAATAATTCCAATCATGGTCATGACTACTGAGAAATTCATTTGGAAAATTATTAACCCAAGGAATACGCCTATTGTGCTAAACAATACTGACATCATAATGATAAATGGGGTGGTAACTTTATTGAATTGTGAAACAATTATTAGAAAAATCATGAAGACGGCAATCATTAGCGCATTACTAAGGAAAGCCATCTCCTCAGCTTGCTTTTCTTGTTCTCCTCCAAATTTCATCTCATAGCCAGTGGGCATTTTATAATCCGCCAGCAATTTCTTAATCTCGCTGTTCACCTGTGTAGGGTTGTATCCCTCTATAACATTCGAACTGATGATCACCTGTCTTCTTAGATCATATCGCCTGATTGAGCCATAAGTGGAACTCAGTTCAGCTTTAGCCACAGAAGAAATCGGAATACTCTGCATCTTACCCGACACTTGATTTCTGAATACTACACTCTTATTCATTAATGCATCTATATCATATCGATATTTGTCCATCAGGCGAAGTTGAATTTCATAGTCATCCTCTCCTTCCTTGTACTTTGAGATTTCCTTTCCAAACAGGGCAGTACGAACTTCTGTTGCTATCGAATGTGTGGATAACCCAAATCTTCGTGCCTTCTCACGATCAATATTTACTACCATTTCAGGCTTGCCCGTTTGCAAATCAGTCTTCAACTTTTCAATACCATCAATACCAGATTCATTGATCTTGATTCTCATATCCTCAACAATATCAATCAGTGAGGTAAATTCCTGGCCAGATACTTCAATGCTAATTGGCTTACCTGCAGGTGGGCCATCTGCATTCTGATCCACCGTCACAGCTACTCCGGGGTATTCATCAAGAGCCTCCCTAATTTCTGTCAATATCGCCTTAGTAGAGGTCTCCCCTCTGTATTTAAATTCCACGAAGTTGACAGTAATTCTGGCCTTGTTAGGTGTGGCTTGCTCACCAAATGCAGCTGGATCATTCGGGTCAGATGTGCCCTGACCTACATTGGCAATCACTGACTCTAGGACATCTTCATACTTATCTACAACCACAAATATCTTCTCTTCTATAGTTTCGGTAAAGGCATTGGTGGCTTCAATGTCTGTACCCACTGGGAATTCGATAAATACATTGATATACTTCGGCTCTGTTTTTGGGAAATACTCGACATTAGGCTTTCTAGATGATTCCAGAACTATTCCGAATATTCCAACTGAAATAAACATCAATAGTACAGTTCCCCAAAAGAATACGTGGGGTCGTAATCCTGAAAGAGCGAACTTCAAAACTCGCTGATAAACAGCTTCCAATTTGGGTAGAAAATTTTGAAATTTCATTGAAGCTGGATTAAGGACATACACGTTTAGCAATGTGAGGATGGCAACAACAAATGCAATGTTGCTAAGTGCAGTAGCACCAAATGCCAATAACAATAGACCCAAACCCACAGCTATGGCCACCATTATCCAGACTCTTTTCTTATTAACTTCAGATGATCCAACCTTCATTAATGATGTAATTAGAACCGGATTTATTACCAACGCCACAAAAAGTGAAGAACCAAGCGTGACCATGAGGGTTATCGGAAGAAACTTCATGAACTCCCCCATCATGCCCGGCCAGAATGCCAGCGGTAAGAATGCCGCAAGCGTAGTAGCCGTAGAAGCTATAATAGGAAGTGCAACCTCACCCACTCCTCTTTTAGTAGCCTCAAATGCTGAAAAGCCTTCTTCTCTCAGACGATAAACATTCTCCACAACCACAATACCATTGTCCACCAGCATGCCTAAAGCCATGATTAGTGAAAATAACACAACCATATTGATGGTGATCCCAAACATTCCCAGGATCATAAATGACATAAACATCGAAAGCGGAATGGCGATCCCAACGAACAGGGCATTGCGGCCACCCAAGAAAAATAGCAGCACAATTACTACCAGGATTACACCCGATATTATGTTGTTCTCCAAACTGTCCACCAAATCTCGTGTCTGCTGTGACTGATCATTGGTGATGGTCACCACCAAATCAGCTGGGAAAATATCCTTCTTGGCTTTATCTAAAATAACCGCAATTTTGTCAGTTGCAATCAACAAATTCTCTCCACTTCGCTTGACCACATCTACCATCACTACTGGATTTCCTCTCAACCTAGCATAGTTTTCCTTTTCCTTGTAATCAAATTCAATTGTTGCAACATCTCGGAGATAGACTATGTTGCCTTTCTCCTTTTTGATCACCACCTCCAGCATTTCCTTTGGATCCTTGAATTCACCTACCACACGGATCGTTCTTCGAATATCTCCCTCCTTTATACTTCCTCCAGATAGGGTGATGTTCTCACTTCTAATGGCATTTTCAATATTTTCAAAATTCACTTCACGTGCCTCCATCTGATATGGATCCACGTTTATCTTCACTTCCCTTTCATCAACACCTCGAATCTCAACTTTAGAAATTTGAGATATTTTTTCAATTTCCTCTTCGAGATATTCTGCGTATTCATTCAACTGCTCCATCCCATAATCTCCAGAGAGATTTATGTTCAATACGGGAAATTCTGAAAAATTCATCTCGAATACATTCGGATCAGATTCCAAATCAGTTGGAAGGTCGGGTTTGGCTCGATCTACAGCATCCTTAACTTTCGTTAATGCATCTTCCACATCTGTATTAGATGTGAATTGAGCAATAATTGTAGAGTAATCCTGTACCGAGGTTGACTTGATTTCATCAATTTCAGCAATGGTATTAATCTCCTTCTCGATCTGTCTAGTAATAAGGTTCTCAATATCCACCGGCGAATTACCAGGATAAGGCGTACCTATATACACGATAGGCTGCTCGATCTCAGGAAAACTCTCCTTTGGCAATGTTATATAGGTGGTCAGCCCCATGATCACGATTAAAGCAGTGATCACATAAACCGTCGTGCGATTATTGATAGCAAGTGTGGTTAAACCAAACTGCTTCTCTGTTACTATCTTCTTTTTTTCGTCAGCCATTTTTCTGTGATTTGAAGGTTGTCCTCCTTCTTATTGGGAAATAATAATCGCGGTGTTCTCTGTCAGATCTCTGTAACCTTCCAATGCTATCAATTGTCCTGTCTTCAACCCTTCCTTAATTTCTGTTTTCTGATCGTAAGTCACGCCTGTCACGACATGTACCTTCCTGGCCACCTGCCGATCACCATCAACTACAATTTCAAAAATGAAATTCCCACGACTGTCTTTTTGTACAATTTTGGTAGGAACGACCATTGCCTGATCATTTTTATAATCGACCAAATTCAACACAACCACCTGATTGGCACTTACAGGAAAATCAAGTCTGGGTAAATCTATCTCAACTTCAAATGATCTGTTGGCCGTCTTTAACACTCTTCCTACCGACTTGATGACTGACAAAACACTTTTATCCTGTGAAGGAAAATAAACTTCAACTTTCTGGTTTTTAGAAAATCGACCAAGGAATGACTCGGAGACATCAGCTGAGATATATACATCTTTAGGGTCAAGCAATCTGATTGCCGGAATTCCTGGATGTACTACTTCACCTACTCGTACAGGAATATCATCCGCCACACCATTAAATGGAGCTTTTATATATGCCATGTCCAATTGCGAATTGAGCGTTTTCAATTTATTCTCCAGTGACTCCTTATTTGTTTTCGTTTGTAAATATTGAATTTCCGTTCCAATCTTCTTCTCCCACAATCTTGCCTGCCTGTCAAATACTTCAACAGCCAACTCAAGCTGCGTCTCCACTTCGGCAATACTATTTTTGATCACCTCATCATCCAGACGAATCAATGTTTGTCCTTTTGTTACATTCTGCCCCTCTACTACATTTATTTGCTCCACTTTCCCCTTCATCTCTGCCGTTAACATGACGTTCTTTTTTGAGGCAACTGATCCTCGTATTTCCACCTGATGTTCAAATTCAGATGGCTTCACCTCAAATGTGGAAATAAGCACTTTGTTTCCTCCATTTTTCTGAAGTTCACCAGAAGCTAATAATTCAGCTTCCAGCGCATCAATCTTAGCATCGAGCTCAATTTTCTGGTTTTTCAATTCTTCCAACTGAGCCATCTTATTGTTACCAGATGCATCTCCACATGCATAGCCAAGGCCAAGGAGTGAAGCAAATAGTGTTATTTGATATAATCTTTTCATATTCTTATTTATTCAATGTTCCTAGTGATTTTTTCAATTCAATTCTTGCAATTACAGCCTCGTATAGTGCATTATAGTAATTGGTTTGAGCCTCTTTCAGTGCAGCATCGGCATTCATTACTTCCAAATTAGAGCCTACCCCTTCCGTATACTTTATCTGTGTAATGTCATATATCTCTTCCGCTAATTTCATGTTTTGCCTCTGAACCTGAAGACCTTCGACATTACTGTTAAGAGAAATGGAGGATTGTTGAATTTCAAGATCAATGCTCTTTTTCAACATCTCTTTTCGAGCGGATATCTGCTTTAGTTTGATTTGATTTTGTTGTATCGTATTACTCTTGATGAATCCACTGAAAACTGGGATGCTCACGCTAACCCCTACGGTACCAAAATTCAACCAGCGGTTAGATTTCAACAGAAGGTCTATATCGCTTGTCGCTGTATTGTATCCATAATTCAGCGAAGCGTATATTTTGGGTAGGTATTGTACTCGGTTATTTTTCATCTCCAATTTCGCCAAATCCTCGGTTGTCATCATTTGAGAAAATTCAATGCGGTCTCCATAGTTAAAATCAGAGTTCATCGTCACTAACTCTGGCGAAAGATCATTGAGGGCTTCTCCTAATTGCATTTCTTCTTCCAGAGGCATTCCCATTTGGAACTTCAACAACTTCCTGCTCAAATCAGTAAACCGATCCAGTTTATTAATCTCCACTTTTAGGTTACTAAAATTTACTCTGATACGATCCACATCAATTTTTTCAGCAAACCCTGATTCATTCATGGCTTTTGTGTCATCCAATAATGATTCTAGGCGATCAAAGTTCTTTTGAAGTAATTCAACCCTTTCTTCATTTATCAGCACTGTGTAATACGCTTTAGAAACGGCCTCCATAATATCTATTTCGGTTTTGATATGTTCCTTTGTGGAAAGTTGCTGGTACGTCCTAGAAGCTTGGAGCCCTACAAAGAAGGATCCATCAAAAATTAGTTGTTTAATTCCAAGAGCAATGTTGCCATCATAATCTTGTGCAAACGATATCTTTTCTTCCGTACCAGGAGGTGCATCAGAAAAATTACTAATATCTACCAAGCTCTGTTGTGGCTGAAAATTATAATTCAAGCCGGTGTTTACATCAACCTGCGGAAGTCCAATTCCAATGGTTTTTCTAACCTCGGCAGCAGCAATTTCTTTTTCTAAGGAAGTGACTTTTCCCTGCTCATTATTCACCAAGGCATAATCAATGCATTCTTGCAGAGTCATGTCTTGCTGTGCGTACAGCGAAAAACTAGCCGTGATAATAATCGATAATAGTATTTGTCTCATTTGTTAATCGATTCAGATTGTTTTCTATAAGTGTGATATAATTCTCGGCCTTTATCAGAAAGTAGCCCATGTATGAAATGATCCAATACCTGCATCTGCACTTCCACTAAGTCATATTCTGCTGGAGAGAAGATCTTGGGGTCAAAGACCATTTGTACTTGCTCCATTCTGACCTTCGCCAAAACTTCAGGATTCATTTCCTTTCGATAATAGCCTTCTTCTATTCCCTTTCTCACATTGCGCTCTACCATGGCCCTGATAAAATTTAACTTAAAATCCAGAAATAAATCCCATGATGATGGGTGGTATTTTTGAAGGTCAAATAACAAAGAAGGGTTGACCCTTTGCATACTTCGCCGTACACACTTGGTAAGTGTGAAAAATTCATTCAAAGCATTATCGGATTTGGCTTCAACGGCACCAAACTCAACTCTTTCATGTTCAATATGTGCTTTTGAAACTTCTAACACCAAATCATCCTTGTTTGTGAAAAATTGATACAGTGTCTTCTTCGACATCCCCAATTCTCTTCCCACGTCATCCATGGTAACGCTTCTCACGCCATATCTCATGAACATCTCACCAGCCTCTGCAATAATTTTTTCCTTGTTCTCCACTTTTTTTCTTAAATAAACGAAGGAAACTATTGACTCTTTTAAAGTTTCCATCGTGCAAGAATACGAGGAAGTCGCTCAAGAGTTGTGTTTTTTAATAAAATAAATTCTGAATTGTTGAATTATGCTTCTGAACGGTGTATTATGCATCGGTTTCAAATGGCTGATTATAAATTTTCTTATTCCACGCACGGGTCCCAAAAAGAAATTCTATTTCTTTTTCATGGGTTTGGGCAAGACCGAGCCATCTTTGACTCATGGCTTCCTGAGCTCACCAAGAAGTATACCGTGTATACGCTGGATTTATTTTACCATGGTAAGAGCACCCGTCAATATGGTTTGCTGTTGAAAGGAGAATGGCGGTCAAATTTCTCAGAGATTCTTACGGAAAATAGCATTGACTCTTTTTCAGTTTTAGGGTTTAGCTTGGGCGGAAGGTTCGCCATTGCAACAGCGTTAGAATTTAAGAGTCAAGTAAATCATCTTTATTTAATAGCGCCTGATGCGGTATATCATACGCCGTGGTTTCATGCCGCTACCTTTCCAGGCCTTAAGCTAATCTTTAAGTACTACATGCTCCACCCTGTGCGCATGAATCGATTGATCAAGCGATGCGTAAAATTGAGGATAATTAGCAGGTACATGGCTGATTTCGTGAAACGAGAGTTGAGCGATGCTGAAAATCAGAAGAGAATCTATATTTCCTGGAATCATTTCAAACCACTAGGATATTCACATCGGCAGCTCAGAAAGTATTTTAAGAATTCAACATTTAAAAAAATACTCATTCTAGGAAAGAAAGACATTGTTATTCCCCCTAAGAAGATTCTCCCGATCCTTAAAGGTTGTGGATTTGATGTCATCATTCTTGACAAGAAACATCATCAATTGGTCAAGGAGGATGTGGTGAACTCAGTTTTGCTATAAACGTTATCTTTATATCATGAATGAGATCAAAGATTTAAAGAAAGAATTCCGTAGGCATCAAGCAATGTCCAATGCCAAATTTGAATATTTTAAAGATTGGGCTGGAAAAATCTCAAAGGGATTCGGCGAAATGAAAGAAGACAATGATCTCTTCTATGACAGTATGTTTGAGATAATGGATCGGTTGGATGCTGATCTAAACGCCATCAAAGCTCGTCTTGATAAAGCCAATATCTGAGGCCAAGCTAATCTTTACAATATCCACTGAAACCCAAACTTCAATCCAAAGTCGTTGGTGTTTGGACGTCCCGTATAGTTGAGTCGGTGAAAGGCGCTGATTCGAAATATCTTAAAAATATTTTCAACCCCATAACCCACCTCTACATAGGGTATTCCCTTGTTGAAGGTACTAAATGGTAATACTTGGTTGCCAAAACCATCGTCGGTAAGCTCGTTGATGTCTTCCCTATTTTCCTGTCTGACCCCCCCCTGAATCATGTTGACATTCCCTATCAACCGCCATTTGAGTTTTTTCATCAAAGGAATTCGATTCAGGATGAACCCTTCAAAATGATGTCGATACCTAATCTCTACATATTGATCACTGGAGAATTCGAAATAGTTCAATAGGTTGTAGGCAAAATCAATGTACACCGGAAGCTCATTGCCCGCTTGAACTTTCAATAATGGATAAGGCACTTGCGAAAAGATATATCCTCCACCTACATCCACATTAGAATACCCCAGTACGCCCATCTTTAATTTTTTCTGAATACCTAGTTCTAATTTTTGGTAGTCAAAATCTCCAGCTAGTACATTCTTTAAACCCAAAGTGTATTTAACCTTGATCACGGGCCATTTGATTGTACCCAGACTCAATCGCTGATTGTCATCGATTATGAATATTTCATCCTTTGCTATTCTCGATTCCAGAACAATTTCTGTCGTGCTGTACGAACTAGAAATTGTTGATGAAGTACTTTCAGGCTCTAGTTTGTAACCAAACGGTGTATCAGCCAATGCCTTAAAGGACTGGGATTTTAATTTTATAGTTTGTGTAAACCCCCTAAATGGCGAAGTTGTAAACTTCAATGTAGTTTCCTTATGCTTGAAAGGACTGACCAATCTCCCCCACCTTCCAAATCCAACATAAGCCGTACTCAAATCATCTTCATTCAAAAACCATATTGGATCTAGGTCTTTCGAATGCTCCAGACTCATGGTTGTCCAATGTTTTCTGGATAGAATTAACTCAGCTTTTCCTCGATATTTCCAAGCCTCATCTTGGGTGCCATAATTTACCAGACCAGAAAGAGTCCATTTTTTACTAAACAGAAAGTTAGTTTGTGCTCCCAATCCAATACGGTATCCTTCAACATCATTTTGAGCGAACATGCCCCAATAAGGGCCAATATCAATTTTCCCAACCCGATAATGTCCTGATTGCATTATTTTGAAAGCCTTGGTGAAATTTTTGATTGTAGGAATCGTCTTCAGTGTATCAATCATGTGAAACACGTTCAATTCAGTTTGGGAAAGTGGATCGTGCCTATTTTCTGCCCAATAGGTGTCATCCTTCTTACGAACATTCAGATTACTCGAAATGGGCGATTCATAAAACTGATCAAGCCTGGGTTGATTCACAACCACATCTGCGATGGACACATAGAACTTGGCCAGCATGCCAGCCGATTCCTTGGTCAATTCGGCTACATCTACTAAAACACGTGTTTTTTCAGGCAACCAGGGGCCTACTGAGGTTTTGATATACTCTTGCTGAATTTTTAACTTCTCAATAAAATTCAGATTGGCTGATTTCTCAACCGATGCATCTATTTGACGAAGGGCAAACTCATCACGTGTGATCCACATCGTACCATGGAAGGCCAAGTCTTGAGTTCTTCTTGGCCAGAAATCCAAACGATAACAGTAATCTTCTCCGACGAAAAGACTGTCCACCAATTCATAATCATAGTTGATACGCCAGCCTGCCCCTACCGGTGAAGCAAAATTCTTATCGAAAATATTCAACCAATTGGAGTAGAAATTATATTGCTGAAAAGAGGAGCCAATCACCTGTGTGGTAGTTGTACCATCCGTCACTCCTACCCCAGATATTTTGGTACGGACCATTTCCTCATGTGTTTTCTGAGGATTATTTTTAAAGTAAAAATTCGAAATCGCCTCTGACATGAAAATGGGTAATATGGGAAGACCATCCTCACCGGCTATTTGTTCAATACTGTCAAGCACCGATTGTATTTGTGTTATTACCTTTCTGCTGCGGAATTTCTCCGTAAGGTGATTGACATCCACCTCCAGCTTGGTGTACGCTTCGTACTGATAAGCTTCTAGCGCATTCTTATCATTTTGCATTTTATTATCTCGGATCCTTCTCAGAACCTCAAATGCTGGATTCTCTCCAGCAAGTACCACAACACTTTCCAGCGAAACAATGTCCTCATCCAGTTGAAAATTTAATGTTTGACTTTGGCCTGTTCGTATTAATTTTGTTTTTGGTTTAAATCCAACATAAGACACGATCAAGGAATCAGCTGGGGCATTCAGTTCCAGCCTGTAAATACCATCAAAATTCGTTGTAGTGCCAATGGTCGTTCCAGGCACAGCTACTGTAGCAAAAGGCACTGGACTACCAGAAACTGTTTCGATTATTTTTCCAGAAATGACATGTTTTTGGCTAAAGCCAAAATACGAGGAGAAGAAAACGACGAGAAGCAGCGCGGATCGTTGAATCATGAATTGAATCGGGGTGTTCAGAAAATGGGAATGCAAAAAAAGGCAATTATGGATAGATAGAGACAAAGATTTTAAGAAGATGTCAACCGTGTTACTTGTTTGTCCCCGTATTCGAAAAAAGTAAATGAAATCTATACCGTAATACTCCTTCCAACTCTCAACATAAATTCACATTTTTGTGCTCTGAATAATGACCTTCAAATGATCTACTTTTTCGAGAAATCTCCTACCGAATATTTTGTTGTAGGATCAGAGATTTCACTCGACTCGGAAGCAATTGAAAAGATAACATGGCTTTTCTCAGATGCCATTCTTCTTGATTCTTATTCCATTAATGGAGATTTTATTGGCCCCAGAAAAGAGATGTTATCACCTTGGTGTAGTAATGCCCTCGACATTATTCAAAATGCAGGAATTAAGGGTATTTGGCGCGTGGAGCCGTTTACATCCGGAAATGAATTGTCAGATTTCGATCCCATGATTCAACAAAAGTATGATAGCATAGATCAAGAAGTTTTCACAATTGATCGAACTCCGGAAGCAATCAAAAGTATAGATAATCTAGGGGCATATAGCGAAGTTGAAGGTCTTGCCTTAAGCTCAGAAGAAATTGATTTCCTTAATGGGGTAGCAAAAGAAATTGGACGCCCACTAACAGACTCAGAAGTTTTCGGATTTTCACAAATCAACTCTGAACATTGTCGGCATAAAATCTTCAATGGGGAATTCATCATCAATGGGGAAAAGCAGGATCGCACACTTTTCAAAATGATTCGTGAAACATCTGATGCCAACCCCAATCTTATCGTCTCTGCATACAAAGACAATGTCGCTTTTGTTCACGGGCCACAATCAGAACAATTTGCACCGGGCAGGCAGGATCAACCAGACGAATTTGAAACGCAAGATTTTGAGTCCGTCATTTCATTAAAGGCGGAAACCCACAACTTCCCGACGACCGTCGAGCCGTTCAATGGTGCTGCCACAGGATCAGGAGGTGAAATCAGAGACCGAATGGCCGGAGGCCAAGGTAGTATTCCTCTGGCGGGTACTGCCGTATACATGACCTCTTATTCAAGACTTGAAAAGGGTCGTGACTGGGAAAGAGAGCCAAGACCGTGGCTTTATCAATCACCCAAAGACATCCTTATTAAAGCCTCGAACGGAGCAAGCGACTATGGTAACAAATTTGGTCAACCGCTCATTTGTGGAAGTGTGCTGACCTTCGAGCATGAAGAAGGCGATAACAGTTTTGGTTTTGACAAAGTGATTATGCTCGCTGGTGGTATAGGATTTGGTAAACTAAAAAATGCCCTCAAGGAGCCTGTGAAAGCAGGACAAAAAATCGTTGTAATGGGCGGGGATAATTACCGAATTGGGATGGGAGGAAGTGCCGTTTCTTCTGTGGATACTGGAGCTATGGCCTCAGGACTGGAACTCAATGCCGTGCAGCGATCTAATCCTGAAATGCAAAAACGAGTCGCTAACACTATTCGAGCCATGGTCGAAATGGACGATAATACTATTGTCTCAATCCATGATCATGGAGCAGGTGGGCACCTGAACTGCCTCTCAGAACTGGTGGAAGATACAGGTGGAAAAATTGATCTTAAAAAGCTGCCCATCGGAGACAAAACGCTTTCTGAGAAAGAAGTCCTTGGCAATGAGTCTCAAGAAAGAATGGGTCTTGTGATAGAAGAGAAAGACGAGGAGTATATCAAACGAGTGTCCGAACGAGAGCGCGCTCCCTATTATCAAGTGGGCGAAGCTACTGATGACGATCGATTGACATTCACGCAATCTTCAGGTGATTCTCCATTCGACCTGAAAACGTCTCATTTATTCGGAGCTTCTCCAAAAACTATTCTCGAAGATGATGTTACCTCAACCGATTTCTCCGAAATAAAATCTGGTCTCGATTCTATTCACGCTGATCTCGAAAAGGTTCTTCAGTTGGAAAGTGTCGCTTGCAAGGATTGGCTCACCAATAAAGTTGATCGCTGTGTTACAGGCAAAGTCGCGATGCAACCGACGATTGGAGAAATCCAGCTTCCTCTCAATAATGTGGCGGCTATGGCCATGGATTTCAAATCGAACAAAGGTATTGCAACCTCCATTGGTCATGCCCCAGTCTCAGGGTTAATTCAATCGGGTGCTGGCTCTAGATTGTCGGTCACTGAAGCATTGTCCAATTTGGTTTGGGCGCCTCTTACGCATGGTTTGAAGGGCGTCTCTTTAAGTGCCAACTGGATGTGGCCAGCTAAGAACAAAGGTGAGAATGCCAGATTGTATGAAGGGGTAAAAGCCTTGAGTGAGTTTGCTATTGATTTGGGGATCAACGTCCCAACTGGAAAAGATTCGCTTTCAATGACTCAGAAATACCCTGATGGAAAAAAGGTATTAGCACCTGGCACTGTTATCGTTAGCTCAGTCGGGGAAATATCAGACATCAATCGAGTCGTCTCACCTGTACTGAAACCTAGTCTTCCAGATTCAGAAATTATTTACGTGGATTTTTCGGGTGGGGAATTTGAATTAGGCGGATCGAGCTACGCACAGGTTCAGTCCAAACTTGGCACTACTTGTCCTGATTCCAAAGCTGATGTTGTCAAGCAAGTTTTTGACGCTGTTCAGGAATTGATAGGAAAAGGGCTTGTCCTTTGTGGTCATGACATCTCTGCAGGTGGATTGATAACTGCCCTGCTTGAAATGAATTTTCCTAATTCCTCTGGTGGGCTATCCATAAGTTTGAATTCATTGGAATCTAAAGTAGTAAACCTACTATTTTCTGAAAAGCCAGCACTAGTCATTCAGGTAAATTCAGATGAAGCCAAACAAATCCTGAAAAATCGAAAGGTGAACTTTCATGTTATTGGTCAATTGACCAACGATAGAAATGTAACTATTTCGAAAGGAAATTGGAAGGAGACCTTTGATATCGATCGCTATCGATCAGTTTGGAGAAAGACGTCTGATCTGCTGGACCAGCAACAAACTGAGCCAGAATATGCGAAACTGCGAAGTGGGAACTACACTAAGCAGCCACTCTCCTATTCACTTCCAAATCAGTACACAGGAACCTACGCTTCATTTGGGCTCGACCCAAATAGAAAAACCAAGTCAGGACTCAAAGCGGCGATCATCCGTGAACAAGGCGTAAATAGCGATAGAGAAATGGCTTATGCCATGTGGCTGGCAGGATTTAATGTGAAGGATGTGCACATGACTGATCTGATTTCCGGGCGTGAGGATTTGTCAGGAGTAAACTTCATTGCTTTCGTAGGTGGTTTCTCCAACTCAGACGTGCTCGGTTCCGCCAAAGGCTGGGCAGGTTCTTTCAAATTCAATGAGAAAGCAAAGCAAGCACTCGACAACTTCTATGCTCGTGAAGACACCTTGAGTATTGGCGTGTGCAATGGCTGCCAGCTAATGATGGAATTAGATTTGATTTATCCAGAAATGGAAAATCATCCTAAGATGAATCACAATGCTGGGGGGAAGTTTGAATGTAGTTTCTTGAATGTAGACATTCAAGAAAATAACACAGTCATGCTCGGGTCAATGGTTGGTTCACGACTGGGCATCTGGATGGCGCATGGTGAAGGGAAGTTCGACCTACCTAACGAAACTGATTACCTGATCCCTGTCAAATACTCATACAATGAATTCCCCGGCAATCCCAATGGAAGCTCGTTCGCAACTGCGGCTCTTGCCTCCAAAGACGGTCGACATCTGGCGATCATGCCACATTTGGAGCGTTCTCTTTTTCCTTGGAATTGGGCAAATAAGAGCGGATTAGAGGGCACAGAAGTTTCTCCATGGATGGAACCTTTTGTGAATGCTAGGAAGTGGGTAGAGAATGGCTGAATTCAAATTTATTTGGGATTTAGGGAATCTGGATCATTTCGTTCTATAGAATGATGAAAGAGGCATTTCTCCAACGGAAGCTATGAGTGTTTTTAAGGATGAAAATTTGATAGTATCCTTTGACAAAAAATAGAACAGTCAGTCATTACAGACAGAAACTAGATACAAGGCAATCGGCCAATCGAAACTTGAAAGAATTTTAACCGTTATCATTTACGATTAGAAGTGGTTGATTCGCCCTATTACAGCGTGGGGAACTAGCAGAAAAAGCAAATTGTTCAAACAGTATCATGAAAGAGCAAAGTCCAGATAAATTTTACACCAAGAAGGTTCAGAAGGAGATTGATGATGAAACAATAAGTCCCAAGGATTTACTCGATATAAACAAGCTAATAAGTGACTCCAAACAACAAGCTGAGGGTGAAAAATCAGACAGAATAATAGTTACAAAATAATTACTCTCCACCATTTCTTCTTTCAAAAGCATTAACTAGTTTTGCCGTCCATTTTGATCTACGCTCCTACGTGTACCGAAAAGCAAGATGGAATTTATTGGCCTATGGTGTAACTGGCAACACGTCTGGTTTTGGTCCAGAAGAGTCCAGGTTCGAGCCCTGGTAGGCCAACTTAAAAAGATCAACTTTTTAAAAAGGTTGGTCTTTTTTTGAGTTGACTGATCAGGGATTATGTTCTAATCCAGCCTTGAAGTATCATCCCAGATATCGTTGCATCATTTCATAAATTTCCATTGCAGGTTTCCTTACCTCGGCTGACACGGTGTTGAAATGCATTTGGGATTCCTTTTCGGTCATAGCAATGATGGCTTCATAGTACGGTCTAAGTATAATATGATAGCCATTCTCCTTCAGTATGTCCGCAAAGTGCCTACCATAACCCATTCCAACTGCTATAGCCGCAGCTCGTCTCCAATCATCCTGGGCATTTGTTGGCAATTCTTCTTTGATTTCTTCCAAAGCAGAAGTGATATATTCTCTGGCTATACCAGCATTGTCGTCTGTGTAAGCAAGTATAGCTTGAAGGAGAAAGTGGACATCTCTGATCCTTTCTGTTTCTGAAATAGTCTCCAGTATGCTCTTTACCTTTATAGGATTTTTTCGTCTATAGGCAAACAGAAATGTCAAATTGTATTTTGGATAGGCACTATCACCGCTTAGATCAATCGCCTTTTTATAGGCCGCTTCAGCCTTATCATATTTATTTAAATAATCCTGATATAAATTCCCTAATCCATGCCACGGGTAGGCAAAATTAGCATCCAATTCAATCGCCTTTTTATATGCAGTTTCTGATTCCTCGTAGCGACTCAGTTGGTTCTTATATAAATTTCCTAATCCATTCCAGGGATAGGCAAAATTAGCATCCAGTTCAATCGCCTTTTTATAGGCAGCTTCTGATTCCTCATAGCGACTCAGTTGGTCCTGATATAAATTTCCTAATCCATTCCAGGGATAGGCAGTATTAGCATCCAGTTCAATCGCCTTTTTATATGCAGCTTCTGATTCCTCGTAGCGACTCAGTTGGTTCTGATATAAATTCCCTAATCCATTCCAGGGATAGGCAAAATTAGCATCCAGTTCAATCGCCTTTTTATAGGCAGCTTCTGATTCCTCGTAGCGACTCAGTTGGTTCTTATATAAATTCCCTAATCCATACCAGGGATAGGCATTATTAGCATCTAGTGCAATCGCCTTTTTATAAGCAGCTTCTGATTCCTCATAGCGACTCTGTTGGGCCTGATATAAATTCCCTAATCCATTCCAGGGATAGGCAAAATTAGCGTCCAGTTCAATCGCCTTTTTATAGGCAGCTTCTGATTCCTCATAGCGACTCAGTTGGTCCTGATATAAATTCCCTAATCCATTCCAGGGATAGGCAAAATTAGCGTCCAGTTCAATCGCCTTTTTATATGCAGCTTCTGATTCCTCGTAGCGATTCAGTTGGTCCTTATATAAATTTCCTAATCCATTCCAGGCTTGCCAATTCTTGGGATCAATTTCTATTACTTTTTTATACTCATTTTCGGCATCCGAAAGTTCTAATAGACCTTCCAGGCTTATTGCATGAGCAAATACAGCGATTGGAGAAGCTACCTCAATTGCCAACATCTCTTCCGCTACTACTTTCATTTTATCCCATTCTTCCTTCTTCAGATGTCCATTCCACTGGTTCACTAACCTTCCTATTTCCTTATCAATTATTTCCCGTGGAATTTCGAAGGACTTGAGTACAGAGGGGTCTGTCCTATTGAGGGTAAATAATGTATCATAGCCTTTTTTCCTTAAGTTTTTCTCTAGTTTCTCGTCTCCAACAGCCTCGGCAAGAGCCAAATCAAGATAAGCGCTTTCTTTCGATCCATGTTTTTTTTGTAATCTGTTCTGAGCCAACTGCTCCACTTCAGTCCCGTAAAAAGATTCCAAAAACTTACTCAAGCAATAGAGTTCTCGTTTCATCCTTCGACTACTTCTTCTCATGATGTACCACACATTAAAAAAGCTTTCTGAGATTTCATACAGTCCCCCTTTACTTTTATTTGATTTCAGTTTCTGAATCCAGCCAACATCTACTAACCGTTTTAACTGAGGAGATAGCTTGGCATTGTCTAATTGAGTAACAGACCGTAGTTTTTCCAGATCAACAGGATCCCAATTTAGAGCGACAGCATCCAGCACTACTTGCATTTGAGGTGCAAGCTCTTCGAATCGAGCCTTATACAATGGTGTTACCACATCGAGCAAAGCGTCCAAGTCATCTTGAATATTCTCACTAAACCCATCGGCAATCAATGGAAAGAGCATGGTCATGGTTCTGGGCGTACCTCCGGTCAATTGATACAGAGCTTTCATTCTTCCTTTTTGACCGGATATGGCATTACTCAATGACTTGCCCGTTAATTGACCCAGTTTTCTAAAAATTTCAATACTCTCATCCAGGCTTAATTTTTTTAGATAATGAGTTTGAAATGCATCATAAAATGGAGCTCCATAGTCTACAGTCTCCACAACAACTATCGTACTGGCACCAACCATTATGGGTGCTCCCTTGCTAATAAGAATAGCCCTTAATTTATGCTGATCCTCCGTTGATATTTTATTGAAAATCAAATTCAGATTATCAACCAACAAAACAGGTCTCCGATTAATTTTAGAAACCCATTTTTTGAAAATAGTGTACGGCTGCTTATCATCTAGATCTATTCCGGAAGTGAGCCTCGAAATGTCAGCATCCAACTCTTCACTTGTTTTTGTTTTTCCCTCTCGATCCAATGCATCAGCAAGTGCGTCCAATGAGTTAAGCCAAAACTTGGACAGCTTATCTATATTGTACTGTTCTTCGGGAAAAGTGAGTGGGATGAATTTTTTATTGAATGGGTTTTTCTTGAGTTCAACCGCCAGACGCATTAGCAATGAAGTCTTACCCATTCCCCTCTGCCCAATAATAAGCAAATGTTGTGGTATTGACGTTGACGACTGTTCAACGATTTCATCAAACAATAATTCAAAAAGCGCATTTCTAGCAATAAAACTGCTTTCGATCTCCTCATCGTTCAGTCGTCCAGGATTAAAAAAACCAATCTTAGTTAGATTCATTTTTTTCATTTGACGAATCGTTTAAACCAAAAATCTCTTAGCAAAGGAGATCGAAATCTATATCTACCATCCTCTTCTATTAAATACCCATCATTGGAGAGCATGTATATACTATTACTGGTAATCATTTCTAGTTCATCTGTGTCTTTTAGATTGCTAGCTAGTACTCCCTGCAAATTGTTCCTTGTACTACCATTTTTATTTTGGCAAATGTGTTTCAAGAGTACAAAAGCATAAGAAACGGAATCTTCATATTGCTTCTCAATTCGTTCTATCCATGTATTGAAGTGTTTTCCTCCAATAAGGTCTTCATATGCTTCCTCCACTATATCATTTCCCAAATCTCGGTTTTGAGTTCTATGGAGTGTCTTGATCTGATTGAACATCAATTGTAGAAAGTAGGGAAGGCAGTAATCCAACTTGCTGACAATTGCCTCTCCTATTTCTTCAGTAAACTCCAGTTGATAATGAATGGCAAGCTTATTAAGCATTTTTTTACTTGTCGCTTCATCAAACGACTTCAGATGATAGTCAAGCGTTTCATTAAGCGCATCGCTTATTTTATGTGTATACGTAAAGTTGGCAATACCTACGGAGCTACAATAAATCCATTTGATCCTGGATTTAGATTCTGTTCGTACGCTTCTGAGCCAATGAAGAAAGGCTTTTACATTATTAACTCCTTTTTCTTTTTCTTCTTCTTTCTCAACTATGCTATTTAGTAAAACCGTGAGCTCGTCCAAGAATATGAGAAGAGGTTGGGAATGATCTAAGATATCTTTGAGTTCCTGATAGACATCAATTTTCTGGTTTTCCCAGCCTATACTTAGTTTGACACCTTCATATTCAATTTCAGGTTTCACCTGAGTAATAGCTTTAAGGAGGTTTTGAGTTCTACTTTTAAATCTTCCAACAGTGGACAACTTTATCAGTTCTTTTACAAATGCCTCTACGAATTCTATTTCGGTAGTAAACTCTTCAAGGTTCATGGAGATAACCTGCCAATTTTCTTTTTTAACCTCTTCCAGAATTTTGAAGGCAAATGAGGTTTTACCAACCCTGCGTGGTGATGGTAATATTATATTGTTACCATCTTCAATTAGTGACCACACGTATGCAATCTCATCTTCTCTTCCAAAAAAATTATGTCCCTCAACTGGGGATCCGGCAATATTTTTCATCATATTATTTGTTGCAAACATATATACAAACATGTATATATACAAGCGTGTATATAAAATTGACTCATTTTTGCCTATGGTGTAACTGGCAACATGTCTGGTTTTGGTCCCGAAGAGTCCAGGTTCGAGCCCTGGTAGGCCAACTTAAAAAGATCAATCCCGAGGATTCGGGAGTTGGTCTTTTTTTGTTACTTCTCTTCGCTCACCAATTCACCATTCTCGACTAAAATCTCATAGTAATATCCTGATCCAAAATCCTTTCCAACAACGACAGTTCCTTTGATTGTTATTTCATGGCCAACAGGCACCAGAAAATCAGTTGTAATTACCAGATCGTAATCATCCTTACTTCCATCTTTCAAATGCAACCAATTACGATTCATAATATTGACATTGACCTTAGTGCACACTCCAGATAATTGGATGGTCTTTCCATCGAATTTACTAGGATCCTTAACCAAGTCGGCAATTTTTATTGAGCCTTCCTGTTGGGCAATTTCAGTCTCTGTTTCTATTGTGGTCTCAGCCTGTTCGACAGTATTAGTATTAGTTTGATCAAATTCCGTTTTGATGATTTTTGAAACCAGATAGATTTTCTCAAATGTTCGATTGTGTTCTTTACTTTCAAAATTGGTTTTCAAAAGTTCTCCACTATATGAAAAACTCTCCCCAATTTCAATCTCTTGTTTAAACGTAGCTATCCAAAACTCTTCTCCACTTTCTTCAACAAAAAGATAGACATACTTGCTTGAAGGCAACACTTCTTTGACTGTCGCATAATGTGTCCTGGTATTTTCTGATGATCCCGATACTGCTTTTCCACTTTGTTGAGAATCACTGTTGCTGCTAAATTCATTAACCTCTACAGGTACAGGTTCATCATCTGCTAAAATCTCCTTAGGCTTAGTCTCGCATGAGAGCACTGCAATCATTAGAAGGAACCAAATAGCATAAAAATTAAAAAACAATCTATTCATAATTAAAAACGCTTAATGATTCTGAAGTTCATTCTAAATGTAGTCTGAGCTGGCTGTATAGAAAATTATCCCAGACCAATTAATAAGGTTTTATTACGCATATTATACAAGAAGCTAGCTCCTGCGTATTGCTGATTGGAATCAATAGGTCTCTCCACATAACTGTAATTTACATATCCGGCATAGAAATCCATATTTAGTTTTCGTGGTATTATTTCTCTTGAATATCGCAAAGAGACTACTTTGCTTTTCAGATAGCTGGATTGATTGAAATTTAAGCTTAATGAGGCACGTCCTCCAATTTTCGGCAAAGAAGAATGTCCAACGTAGACTGATACATTGTCTGACTGATTATCTGAATTTACCTGGTACCTCTTTGCATAACTAAGCCCTACATGGATCAACTTAACAGGTCGAAGATTCAATCTTGTTCGCACCCCTTGCCTCTCTTGATCATTTGCCAGTAATTGCTCTATGTCCGTTCGGTAGGTTTCGTAGTAAATAATACGTTTTCGGGTATCGTGTGAAACCATGGCATTTAACCCTACTGCTAATCCTATATCTGGCTGAGGTATACAAGCTTGTCAATCTGTTATTATTGGAAATTGTCATCCTGTCGAGCTTGTTATACATATCCATTTCCACGAATGAGAAAATGCTGAGCTTACTAAAAATCGTGCTAGAATACTGGAAATAAGTATATCGTCGGTCAATATTTCCTCCGTTTTTAAGTTCAATAAAGCCAACGTACTTTGAGGAAAAAAGTCCAATGAGATGATCCCAAGCCTACATATCCACCATATTGCGGCATGGCTGTGCTAAAGGCATGAGTCAAAATATCCAGTCTAAAACCAGCTATCCCACCTACCTATAAATTCTTCATCCGATGCTCAGCCTGAAGACCATCCATTGGGCCAATGGACGTGATTTTGCTATTGATAGTTCTACCCAATGTCAGGGTAGTTTCGGGAGTCATATCATATCGCAAGGAAGCCCTGTAAAGATTAAAATAATGTGATTGATCGATACTTGATTCTCCTCCTTCTCCTGATGAAGCTTGGCGGAGTGTAACATACGCTTCTGCTGACAATTTGGATCCATTGATGTTTTTGGTCTTTATGTCTGCCCTGTACATGTTTCGCACGATCATGTCATCGCCCCCAGTTAGATAGGTTGCTGCTGACAGACTTCCATCAAAATCAGTCATTGATTCTACAGGACGAGATCTTATAATATTGGATTCCTCTGAAATCCCTTCCTCCTTCGTTGGCGAGATTATACCAGTAAATACGGACGTTCCCTTCTCAAGCACACCCCCCAATGGTGTGTTCACTGTAGAAACTGATGATTTTTGTTTGACTACAAGACAAGGCGTTAACACATCATCAACCAGCAGCCTAAGTGTATCACCAACCTTGATGTATTTCGTACTTTCGAATCTGGCATAAACGCTCGAGGACGTGACGAAAGTTACCTGCCCTTCCATCCTTTCTTGCCCATTAATATCTAACTAGTGTAAAGATTTGTTAAAGGTCGAACTATATCCACAGTAAGTCCACTCAAAAGGTTTGGCTCTTGTTTTATTGTATGTATCAATGTATTCCAATAGCTGGTCAATAAGTTGTTGTTTGGAGTGCCATACCCCTCCCTTTAGTACGTCTTTGCTGAGGATATTAAACCAT